>DAIOHQ010000057.1:0-22001 GCA_036744635.1 Tepidisphaeraceae bacterium
TCTCCCTCCTGCGTATGCAGATCACTTCTGATGCTCTAGGATTGTCCAACTCTGAAGCGTTGCACCATACGGGACTGCAGCTATATTGTGGACGTTCGGGCGAAGCGCTCGCGACCCTCACAACAGGGTATTCTTCATGAACGGAGGGGGTGAGCTGACGCCGCTCCATAGGAATTAATGACGCTCATGCGAATACTCCAACGAATGAAGGTCACCAACTTCAAGTCCATTCGCGAGCAGGAACTCGCTCTGCGGCCGCTCAATGTCTTCATCGGGGGAAACGGCTCGGGCAAATCGAACCTGATCGGCGTCTTCCGCCTCCTCAAGGAAATCGTTGGCCAGAACCTTGCAGGCTACACGAACATGAAGGGCGGTGCGGACACGCTTCTCCACTTCGGGCGGAAGCGCTCCCCCCAGATGGAAATCGACGTCGAATTTGGCGAGGGAAATACCTCGAACCGCTATCGTGTCCGCCTTGATACGGCAAACGACGATACGCTGTTCATCGGCAAAGAAGTTGCCTACTACCACGATAAGGCAAGGTACCCGAAGCCGTACGACTTCCCCGTCGCGGTAAGCGAGAGAGAGTCACAGCTCAAGACACAGACACACATGTGTCCGCAACAGATCTTCGCCGATCTCGAACGCTACCGTGTCTACCACTTCCACGACACCAGCGACACCGCGATTGCCAAGGGCTATTCTGACGTCGAAGACAATCGCTTCTTCCGCCCGCAGGCCGAGAATCTCCCCGCCTTTCTATATTGGCTTCAGCAGCAGAGGCCCGACCACTTCGACGTGATTCAGGATACGGTCCGCCAGATCGCCCCCTTCTTCGGCCAATTCCAACTCGCGCCGTCGCGACTGAATCCCTCAAAGATCCGCCTCGAATGGCTGGAGCGCGGCAGCGATGCCTACTTTAACGCTTTTTCACTTTCCGACGGCACGCTTCGCTTCATCTGCCTCGCCACGCTGCTTCTGCAGCCCGATCTACCGCCCCTCGTGCTGCTCGACGAGCCTGAGTTGGGCCTTCATCCCGCCGCCATAACCGTGTTGTCAGGCCTGCTGTCGTCCGCCGCGACGCGCACGCAGGTGATCGTCGCCACGCAGTCCGTTACGCTCGTCAACCAGTTCACCCCCGAAGATGTGTGGGCCGTCGATCGGGAGGAAAATCAGAGCATCTTCCGCCAGCTCAGCAGCACGGACAGGAGCGAATGGCTGGAGAACTACGCCCTTGGCGACCTCTGGGAAAAGAACCTCATCGGAGCCCGGCCGTGAGCAAGCGGGGATTGATTCTCGTCGAAGGGCAAACCGAGGAACGGTTCGTCAAACAGGTGCTCTCCCCGCACTTCGTAGGCAAGGGGTTGTTCGTTACGCCCACCATCCTGACCACGAAGGTGGTCAAGAATGGCCCCAACTTCAAGGGCGGGGTTACCAGCTTCGAGAAATTCGGATCCGACCTCCGACGACTCCTCGGCGGGGCAGGACGCGATGCCGTCGTTACCACGCTCGTCGATTACTACGGTTTGCCAGTAGACTTTCCCGGCATGGCGAGTCGCCCGGCGTCGGCAACTGCCGCCCAGCGCGTCGCCCACGTCGAGGCAGCACTGGCCGCCCATTTCAACGATGGCCGCCTGCTTCCCTTCCTTTCGCTGCACGAGTTCGAAGCTTGGCTTTTCTCATGCACTGTCACGCTCCCTCGCGTGATGGCCCAGCCAAACAACGGACCCCCGTTCGCCGCCATCTGCACCAGCGTTCAGACGCCTGAAGAGATCAACGAGCGGCCCGATCACAACCCTGCCGCCCGACTTAAGCAAGTTTTCCCGGGCTACCGCAAGGTGCTCCACGGTCCGATCGCAATCGAACGAATCGGCCTCGCTACTGTTCGAGAGAAATGCCCGCATTTCAACTGGTGGGTAAGCAGGCTAGAGGCATTCGCGGCGGCTTAACTGAGATACCACAATCGGGACATCCAGAGTATTTCCTCTGGGAATTCAAGCATCTTCACATCTTCTGCACCTGCTCCTCGTCCAGAATCTCTTTCACCGTCAGCAGCGTGATGATTCTGCCCGTCCGCTTGTGAAACGCGGCGCATTCCTGCTCGGCATCGGAAGTATAGCCGAACGAGCCGAAGAAACCCCGTTGTCGGCCGCCCATTGACTATCGTTTGCGGTCTTCCAGCGGCAGGCGGTTGGCCTGTCCTTCGATCTTGCGTTTGAGGCGGGCGCCCCAGGCGGCGCCGACCAGGGCGCCGAGCTGCATCAGCAAGAAAACCAGCAGCACCACGAACCACGGCCAGTGCAGGAACCAGAGCGCCGTCGCGCAGGCGGCGACGATGAACAACTGGTTGAACACGGCGTAGCGGCGATACTGCTCCCACATCAAGTTGCACCCTTTCTTCAGCGGCGGTTGACGCTGATCGGTGACAGGTATACCGTTCAGGCGAGTTCATTACCAATCCCAATCTCTCGAACCAAGGAGAAACCCATGCCTTACCAACTGCCTCCCCTGCCGTTTGCGTCCAATGCCCTCGAGCCGCACATCGACAAGCAGACCATGGAAATCCATCACGACAAGCATCACGCGGCCTACGTGAACAACCTGAACAAGGCGATTTCGGAGAGCGCCCCGGACCTCGATGGCAAGCCGCTGCACGAGATCCTGGCCAATAACCTGGCGATGGTGCCCGAAAAAATCAAGACCGCCGTGCGCAACAACGGCGGCGGGCATCACAACCATTCGCTGTTCTGGGAAATCCTGAATCCGGCCGGCAAGCAGGGGGATAAGCCGATCGGCAACCTGGCCAAGGCGATCGACAGCACCTTCGGCGGATTCGACAAGATGAAAGAGCAGTTCGCCGCCGCGGCCACCGGCCGATTTGGTTCGGGCTGGGCCTGGCTGGTCAAGCGCGGGCAGAAGATCGAGATCATCTCCACCGCCAACCAGGACAGCCCGATCATGGAAGGCGCCTTCCCCATCATCGGCCTGGATGTGTGGGAACACGCCTATTACCTGAAATACCAAAACCGCCGGCCGGATTACATCGCGGCCTGGTGGAACGTGGTGAATTGGAAGACCGCCGAAGACCGCTTCGGTCGGGCAAAGTAAAGGAGTGTTTCAAAAATCCTCTTCGGTGGGGCGGACATTCTTGTCTGCCACGGGACAATGTACTCATTGGCCCGTCCTCCGCCGATTTTTGAAACAATCTCTAACCCGGAAAATGCAGATTCACCGCAGAGCCGCAGAGAACGCAGAGAAAGCAGCGGAGAAATTCAGTGTGAGCTGCGCAACGTGCGCGGATCATTTGTTGCAGAAAAAAGAGATAACTTGCTTCTCTATATGATCTTCTCTGCGCTCTCTGCGTCTCTGCGGTGAATAATCCGGGCTAAGTTGCCGCCTGCTGCTTATTTCTTCTCGGTAATTTCCGCGTGCGGGGCGCTCGGGGAGATTTCTTTCAGCCAGAGTTTTTCGCCCTCTTCCTTGACGCGATAGTCCACCGTCTGGCCGGTCTTAAAGTGCTTCACCAGATCGAGTATTTTCGCATCCGTGATCCATTTGCCCTGCTTGTCGACGCCGGGCACGAGGATGGTGTCGGTCTTGTCCGTGCCCTTGATCTCGATGGCCGGCATCTTCTTTCCGTCGACCTCCGTCTGGGTTGATTTCACGAACTCCCCGTGCAGCGGCTCAACGTACGGTTCGATGGAGATGAGGGTGGCGTTCCTGCCGCCGGTTTTGACCTCGGCGTTGACGACATCGTCGCGCTTCAGCCCGTTGATGGCATCCATCAGCGCCGAATCGGGCGCCATCTTTCCATCCGCGCCCTTCTTGGCGGATACGACCACGGTTGCCTGCTGGCCGAACTTTTCCAGCACCACAACCGTCACATCCTGGCCTCCCACTTTCTCTTCTTTGGACTCGATGAACAGGAATCCCCTGGGCGTGTCTTCGCCGGGCTTGAGGCGATAGGGGTCGATCTGGGTAAGCGACGGGATGGCGCCCATTTTCTCGGTGCGCACCTGAATGAGATCGTTGCTCTTGAGGTCCTTGACGACCCTTGCCGCCGCGGGGCTGGGATTGTAGCCGCCCATGGGAGGATCGTTGGGGACGGCGATCTCAAAAGTCTTTCCCCCGGCCGGCGGGGCCACGGTCAGCAGCAGCGCATCCTTGCCCATGAAACTCCCCTTGTGGGCGCTGACAAACCGCACCACCTGGCTGGTGGTCTCGGCCGGCGGATCCTTCTCTCTGCCGTTATCCCGGGCGTTGTCCCGGCCGCTGGCAATGCCGCACCACAACGCCATCAATACCGCCACGTTCAGTCGCAATAAGCGCATCGAGTCTCCTATGGGATAGCCCTATTGGTTAGACACGCGAGAAAGCAGATTGTTGCGGGGATTATTTGCGTCCCCGGCGCTGGCGAAGCGCCTCAAAGAGCAAGATGGCGGCGGCGCTTGAGGCGTTCAGGGAGTCCACCGCTTGCGCCTGCATGGGAATGTTGATGGATTCATCAGCCATGTCGCGCCAGTCTGCGCTGACCCCGGTGTCTTCAGCGCCGATCACCAGGGCGCACGGGACGGTGAGATCTGCATCGGTATAGGAGCGGTCGGCATCCGGCGTGGCGGCGAGGACACGGATGCCGCGGGCGCGGAGAAAATCGAGCGTCTCCTGCGTGGAGGCGGAAAAGATCGGAAGGGTGAAGACGGCGCCGGTGCTGGCGCGGATGGCATTGGGGTTGAAGGAATCGACGACGGCGTCGGCGGCCAGCAGGCCGGTGGCCCCGGCAGCCAGCGCGGTGCGGGCCATGGCGCCCAGATTGCCGGGTTTGTTGATCCCCGCCGCGACCAGCCAGAGATCGGGATGGGCGGGGGAAGCGGAGGGCACGTCGGCGAAGCTGCGGATGGGCTGCTCGAAGAGGGCGAGCAGACCTTCGGGATTTTCGTTGTAGGCGATTCTCTGGAGAAGCGACGGAGTCAGTTCGTACAGTGAGATGGGATGTTGGGCGAGGCGCGGAAACCGCTTCGCCAGGCCGGCTGCATCCAGCCCGGCCATCTGCGGCGAATAGAACAGCTCCTGGATTTTCAGGCCGGCCTCGAGGGCGCGGGAAATTTCCCGCGAACCCTCGGCGATAAACAGCCCGCTGCCACGGCGATCGCGCTGTCTGCGCAGATGAAGCACCGACTTCAGCCGGGCATTATCAGCGCTGGTTATCCGAAGCGGCGAACGCATGAAGGAACTATATCGGGAGGCGCGCGGGCGGGACAGGGCGTGACGGCGGCTTCGGGTGCGTGGTTGACTTGGTGGGGCGGACATTCCTGTCCGCCGTGGCTGGAGGAGCGGTGGATGTACTCATCCGCCCGAGTCCAGCCACATCTGCTGCTGTAAACTTATGGCTGAGTTGGGACAGGTGGGTACACCTGCCGCTCATCCAGCCATTGCAGGAATGTCCGCACCACCACCAGAGGGACAAGCTCGCCGAAACTGTCTCACAGCCGGCAGCGTCAGCGCTGCCGGCGCGCGGATTGCCCGAGGCGGGAGTTTGCAGTTGAATGGCGGAGAAGCTCTGGCGAAAGGCGCGGATATGACAATGGGTGAGGCGGCAGGCAAGGCGGGGAAGCGGGTGTTGGTGTTGTCGGCATCGGTGGGAGCCGGGCACGTGCGGGCGGCGCAGGCGGTGGAACTGGCCCTGCGGCAGACGCCGGGGGTGGCGGAAGTGCGGAACATCGACGTGCTGTCGCTGACAAACGCGGCATTCCGGCGGCTGTATGGCTCGGCCTACCTCGACCTGGTGAACAAGGCGCCGCACGTGCTGGGGTATGTCTATGACCTGCTGGACCGCCCGCGCCGGCCACGCAGCAAGCGCGACCGGCTGCGGCTGATGGTCGAGAAGATCAACCTGTCGAAATTCTGCGACCTGCTCGAGTGCCAGCATTGGGATGTGATCGTCAACACCCATTTCCTGCCGGCCGAAATCATCGCCTCGCTGCGCCGGCAGCGCACCATCCACACCAGGCAGATGACCGTCACCACCGACTTTGAGACCCATCGCCTGTGGGTCAACCAGCCCACCGAGCGCTATTGCACCGCCACCGAAGAAGGCCGGCGCTACCTCGCCGCCTTCGGCGTGCCGGCCGAGCTGATCACCGTCACCGGCATTCCCATTCATCCGGTCTTCGCCCAATCCAAGCGGCGGGAAGAATGCCTGGCGCGGCAGGGACTCAAGGGCGATCGGCCGATCGTGCTGCAACTGGCAGGCGGGTTCGGGGTGGGGCCAATCGAGAAGCTGTTTGCGGGGGTAATCAGCCTGCCGATGCCGCTTGAGGTGGTGGTGGTGGCGGGGAAGAATGCCAAATTGAAGCGGCAGCTCGAAGCCGTCGATGTGCCGAAACGCCATCGTGTCAAGGTGCTGGGATTCACCGACCAGATGGATGAGCTGATGGTGTGCGCGGATGTGGTGATGAGCAAGCCGGGCGGGCTGACGACCTCCGAGGTGCTGGCCCGCGGGGCGGCGATGGTGATCGTCAATCCGATCCCGGGACAGGAGAGCCGTAACAGCGATTATCTGCTGGAGAACGGGGCGGCCATCAAGGTTAACAACGTCGCTACGCTGGCGTATAAGCTCGGCAGGCTGCTGGAAGATCCCCAGGCGCTGCGGCGGCTGAAGGAAAACGCCCGGCGAATTGCCCGGCCGCGGGCGGCGTTCGACGTGGCGAAGCTGGCGATGGAAATGTAACGGAATTTTGAGGTGACGTATGGCGGAACGGTTGAGCGAACAGCGGGTGACGTTTTTTGAGACGTTCGGCTACCTGGCGTTTCCCAGCCTGCTGGCGGATCGGGCGGAGCGGATCATCGCGGAGTTCGAGGCGGTGTGGGCCGGCCAAGGCGGTGGGCACGCGGGCAAGAAGCACGATGGAACCGCGCGCTCCTGCATCGTGCCCTTCATCGACCAGAGCGTCTATCTCAGCACGCTGCTGGATGACCCGCGCATTGGGTCGATTGGCCGGACGCTGCTCGGTGATGACTTCAACTACATGGGCAGCGATGGAAATTATTACGCCGGGGAAACCGGCTGGCATTCCGATGGCTGGCACAAGTTCGGCCGGCACATCAAGATCGCGTTTTATCTCGATGCGCTGACCAAGGACAGCGGCGCCCTGCGGGTGATCCCCGGCAGCCATCTGGTGGATGATTCGTACGCCACGCGCGTGCAAAATGAAATTGGCCGCTCGAACGAGACCTGGGGTGTCGAAGGCGCGGAGGTGCCGGCGATCGCGCTACAGACGCGGCCGGGGGATGTGGTGGTTTTCAATCAAAACCTCAAGCACGCCTCATTCAAGGGATCCGCCAGCCGGCGCATGTTCACCATGAATCTCTGCCAGCGCTACCCGCGGGAGAAGCTGCAGGACCTGCGCGACTACATCGCCGGCGCCGCCCGCTTCTGGATCGACCGCGCCTACGGCAAAGCCATGACGGAAACCGCCGGCCCGCAGCGCATGCGCCATCTCGAACAGGTAATGGCCAACGACGGCCATCTCGCCGACCTCTCCCGCAAGGCCCGCGAGACGATGAAAGAACCCTCGCGCGGCTGAGCGGCGCACGCACGCCGGGTCATCTCCTGGCACTCAACGAACTTTCCTACAATGTCCCCGTGCTGGCGAGCCAGGTGCGGGCTATGAGCATGTGGCCGGAGGTGGTGGGGTGGACGCCGTCGCTGGCCCAGTCGATGTCGGGGCGGGTCTGCTGAGCATTGAAGAACGTCGTGTGCAGGGGCACGACCACCTCGGCGGAAAATTCCTTGGCCAGGTCGTGGGTGGCCTTCACGTAGGGCTGCAGGGCGCGGTTTCCTTCGGCATGCTGCGGTGGGGAAATCACCGTCGGCTCACAGAGCACCAGCTTGCACCTGGGAAGCTTTTCCTTCGTCTGCGTGAGGATGGTGCGATAGGTGGGGATGAATTCTTCGATCGGGCAGCCCGCGCCCCAGCCGGCCAGCTTGTGCCAGACGTCGTTGATGCCGATCATGATCGAGAGCACATCGGGGGCCAGCGCCAGCACATCGTCTTTCCAGCGGGCGGCCAGATCGACCACGCGGTTGCCGCCGATGCCGCGGTTGATCACCTGCGGAGCGTTCTTGGGATCCTTGGCGCGCAGGTAGTCGCGGATCAGGCGGACATAGCCGCTGCCCATCTGCTCGGCGTCGGCCTTCCAGCCGGCGTCGGTGATCGAGTCGCCGATGAGCAGAACTTTCGTCGCGGATGTCAGTTGAATGGCCATGGGCGTTTTGTAGCGGAAGGTGGGTTAAGATTCCAGTGAAGAGCAGTGAACCGGAGACTGTTTGTTCCTATTGCTGGCGCTCGACGATGCGGCCGAGGGTTTCGGTGATCCGCTCGATCAACGGTCGGCGCAGCCATTGCTCGTAGGTGATCTGGTTGGATCGCTGCAGGTCGCGGAGAAAGTCTTCGGTGAGGCGGAGGGCGAGCGGCCGGCATTGGGCGGCGAGGTTCACCTCATCATTGATTCCGAACGAGCGGTTGTCAAAGTTGGTTGAGCCGACCACGCTCCAGATGCCGTCCACGATGAGAATCTTTGCATGGATCATCGCGGGTTGGAACTCATGGATTTCCGCGCCCCCTTTGAGCAGCCCGCCATAGCGGCGGCGGCTGGCGCTGCGGGTCATGAGGTGGTCGCTGTGCGGCCCGGGGGTGATGATCTGCACGCGCACGCCCCGCGCGACAGCGCGGATCAATTCGCGTTGCACGGAGCGGTCGGGGAGGAAATAGGGTGAGTTGATGTGGATGGTGCTGCGGGCGGAGGCGAGCAGGGTCTGGAAGAGAACGCGCGAGCGGGTGGATCGGCCGGCGGAAGGAGCCGAGATCACCACCAGGCCGCAGGCGTCTTCGAAGGAATCCTGGCCGGCGCCGGCCACCATGGTCCCGGAGACGGGGAAGTAGTCGTCGCCGGTGAGGATTTCGTCGGCGGCCTCGAGCCAGTTTTCGGCGAAGGTGGTCTGCAGGCCGATGGTGAGCTTGCCGCGCACGCAGCAGACGGTGTCGCGCCAGGAGGGGTTTTTCTTGTTCGTGGTGAGCCAATTATCACCGATGCCGGCGCCGCCGATGAAGCCGACTTCGCCATCGATGATGAGCAGCTCGCGGTGGGTGCGGTTGTTGAAGCGCTTGAGCGTGTACCAGCGGATGGGCTGATACCAGCGGATGCGCCCGCCCGCGGCGACCAGCGGGGCGAACGCGCGCGCGGGCGTGGTGAAGCTGCCGATGGCGTCGACCACCACGTTCACCTTGACGCCGGCGCGGGCCCGCGCTGTCAGCGCGGTGACGAAGCGCCGGCCGATTTCATCGTTGCGGAAGATGTAGGCCTCAAGGTTCACGCTTTTCTTCGCGCTGCGGATGGCATCGAGCTGGGCCTCGTAGAAGACGCCGCCGTTGGTGAGCACGTCGACGTGGCTGTCGCGGTGCGGTTGGGAATCGGCAAGGGCGCTGAGCAGGCAGAGATATTCATCGGAGTCCAGCGGGTGGGCGGGGGGATCGACGCGGTATTCCAGGCCGGGCTCAAAGAGCACCAGCAGTAACAAGATCAGTGTGATCGCGATGGCGAGGATAGAGATGATCAGGAACGCCATGGTGCAAAGACTCGAATGGCCAACCGTGCATCGTTTATAGCTGAATTGGGCGGGAATGCGAAGCGCCCCGAATGCGGATTTACTTGACTTCCAGCAGGATCATGGTGACGTCGTCTTTGGGGGCGAGGCTTCCGTTTTCGGCGTCGAGGTGGGCGGCGAAATCGGTGAGCAGGGCTTCGGAGGTGAGGGCGCGGCGCTTGAGCAGCTCGCGGCGCCAGCGCTGGGTGTCGACAATCTCATCGTCGCTGAACGCGACTTCCAGGCCGTCGCTGTAGATCAGGAAACGGTCGCCGGGGGCGAGTTGGAGGGTGGCCTGGGCGTACTGCTCGTTGGGGAAGATGCCCAGCAGGCCGCCGTCGGCGTCGATGGTTCGGAAGTCGCCGGAAGCGCCCAGCAGCAGCGGGCTGGGATGGCCGCTGCGGGCGAAGGTGATCGTGAGGGTCTGGGTGTTGATGAAGCCGTAGAGGGCGGTGGCGAAGGTGGCCTGGGTGAGGTCCTGTTCGACGAGGGCATCGTTGAGCCGGGCCATGGTTTCGCCGGGCGGGAGCAGGCGGTATCCGCCGGGGATGATCTGCTTGGTGACCAGGGCGCGCTTGATGAACATGGTGAGCAGGGCAGCGGGCATGCCGTGGCCGACGGCGTCGGCGACGAAAAAGCCGACGTGCTGCTCATCGAGGCGCATCACATCGTAGAGGTCTCCGCTGACGTAGCCGGCCGGGCGAAACAGCGTGTGAAAATGCACAGGCCCGACCTGGGGGAGCGAGCGGGGGAGGAAATCCTGCTGCAGCTTGGCGGCCAGGCGCATCTCCTCGTCGAGGCGGACCATGTGGAAGTTGAGGGTCTCATCCTTGCGGCGGAGCATGTTGATCTCATCCTTGAGGGCGGTGATTTCGCGCTGCAGGGATTCGATCTGGGCGTCGATGACGAGGGCGAGGTTGGCCGGGGAGGTAAACGGGTCGCGGGCGCGGGCGGGCCGGTCGATGAAACTGGGATCGGGAGGGCCAGGAGGGCCGGAGGGGTTGGAGGGGTTGGGATCAGACACGGGGCCGATAACTCCGGAAATTTCGGGAAAGGTGCGGCCGTGGCGACGGCCCTGCAATTGGTTTCGGCCGGAAGGATGAGGGGCTTGATGAGTAGGCCGGATTTTCGATTCGAGGCCGGCTTGAGGGATGGGGATTCGGGTGTGCTTTGGGGGTTGGAGAGAGCGAAAATGAAATGTGGGACATTTGGGGACATTTTGGGACATTGAGTTGTCATTAGTCCTTTGTCCTTGGTCACTTGTGAAAGTCCTGGCTTGTGGGACATTTCTTGGGAGGTGGGACATTGGCAGGATGAATGATGAATGCTGAATGATGAATGGGGGGCGCGAGCATTGTCCGTTGTCCGTTGTCAGTTGTCCGTTGTTGTTGGTCATAATGCTGCTCCTCTATAGAGGGGCGGAGTTGCGCGGGCGGCGCGCCGGGCGCGCAACACTTGAAGAGATTTCTGCCACGGATGGGGCACAGATTTTCACAGATGGTTGTGGAAGCGGGGGTTAGGAAAACGGGCTTGTGCGAAGAAAATTTGTTGAGTTCGGATTTTGTCTTTGCAGGGCGTTGCGCTGGCGGCGCGGGAAATGCGCAATTCGATAGTTGCGCGCGATTTCGGAAGGTGCGTGTGAATGGACCAGCGAAATAGTGAGGTGCAAACCGTCAACGAGGAAGGAATGCAGCTGGTACTCTTGGCCTTTCTCAGGCGATACTCTTATCTTGCATGCATGAGCTATGACCTCCTATTCTGGCGTCAGCGCTCCGAGGACACCCGGCTGGCCAAAGAGATCGCTCATGCACTTTCGGGCGGCGAGCAGATTTTCGGGCTCGATCATCTCCCGATTGAGCGGATCATGTCGCGGGTGAATGACAGATTTCCGCTGCGAGTCGACGGCGGTCTCGCTTACTGGGACGGAGGGGCAGCCGGAATGTTTGAGCTTTATCATTCAGTGCAGTACATCCATTTTTGCTGCCGTCAGCTCGCCGCCGACCACTGCAATGCGCTGGTTGATATCATGAGCGATTTTGGGTGCCCCCTATATGATCCGCAAGTGAATCAGCGTTTCGACGGCGCCTCGACGGACACATAATGAAACGCTGCAATCGATTGTGGAAGGTAGATGTACCGCCCCGTTGGATCGTCCCCATTGGATCGTCCTTGGGGCGTGCCGGCGCTTGCGGGGCGGATCCCAACGCATTTCAGTTGGAGAAGACCCATGACTGATTCGTTGCCCACTGGGCCGGGTTCTGAAATCCTCATTTACCAGACGGAAGACAAGCAGACGCGCGTCGAGGTCCGCTTAGAGCAGCAGACGGTATGGCTGAGCCAGAAACAGTTGGCCGAGCTGTTTCAGAAGGACGTGCGCACGGTCAACGAGCATATCCGCAACGTCTTTGAGGAAGGGGAGTTACAGGAAGATTCAGTTATCCGGAAATTCCGGATAACTGCATCGGACGGCAAAACCTACGAGACCCTACATTACAACCTCGACGTCATCATCTCCGTCGGCTACCGGGTCAAATCGCATCGCGGCACGCAGTTCCGCATCTGGGCGACGCAGCGGCTGCGGGAATACATCGTCAAGGGCTTTGCGCTGGATGACAAGCGGCTGATGGAAGCCGGCAGGGAGAGCTACTTCGATGAACTGCTGGAGCGCATCCGGGCCATCCGCGCCAGCGAGCGGATGTTCTATCAGAAAATCACCGACATCTATTCCAGCAGCATCGATTACGATGTCAATGCCGAGATCACGCGCACGTTTTTCGCCTCAGTTCAGAACAAGTTCCATTACGCGATTCATGGGCACACTGCCGCGGAACTGGTGGTCGAGCGCGCCAGCGCTGATAAACCGAACATGGGGCTGACCACGTGGAAGAACGCTCCCGATGGTCCGGTTCGCAAAGCGGATGTCACCGTCGCCAAGAATTACCTGAGCGAGGCGGAACTCAAGCAACTCAATCTGATCGTGGACCAGTACCTTTCCTTTGCCGAACTTCAGGCCCAGCGCCGCAAGCCCATGCACATGGCGGATTGGGCGAGCAAGCTCAATGATTTCCTTACGCTGAATGACCGCGACATCCTCCAGGATGCCGGCAAAGTCTCACACGAGCTGGCCGAACAATTGGCGCACAAACAGTTCGAAGCATTCGAGGCCAAGCGCCGTGCGTTTGAGTCGCAGAACCCGGTCAGCGATTTTGATCAGGCGGTGAAGCGGATTGAGAATAAGTGGAAGGGGAAGAAGAAGTGATGGTCGCGCTGGGACGCGCATTCATCGCGCGGTGGCGCGACAGCATGGGCGCGGCGCGTGAGGTTGTGAGTGTCGCGCTGATCCACGCACATTCGCAGGCGAGCAGTTGTGAGCTCCGAGAGCGGTCAGGCACGGGTTGGAAACCCGTGCTACGATGGAGCGCAGGCTTCGCCAGGTTTCCTGGGCGGCATAGACGGACGGGTTTTGGGTCCGATAACCTTTAATTCTCGATGGTTGGGGTGTTTTTTGTGGCATCGGCGGGGAGCATTCGCTATAGGATTGTCTCGCCTTCGTGCTTGAATGGCCTTCCCCGGCGGTAGTATGGGCGGGGAACGGTCTGGGACGTTTACCGAGGGAAGACACGTGCGCTATTTGTTTCGGGGGGTTATTCGCGCAACTGGCCGGATCGTGGAGGGGCACGTTGAAGGCGCTGATGAAGAGGAAGCGTTCGGGGCGCTGGCCGACAACGGCATCGTCACCGAAACGCTGGCTCCCGATCCCAAGCCGTTGAACCTGAGCGAAGAACTGCCGGCGGCGCCGGAGTTCGCCGATGCGCTGGACAGCGCGTTTGATTCCAGCAGCTCGCAGGTTTCCTTCGACGATCTGACCGAGCGCTATCGCGGTAAGAAGGTGTGGGTGATCGACCGCGACAAGATCCGCCGGCGGGTGGCGCAGGTGGTGGATGCGGCGCTGGCGCTGAGCCATTCCCAGGCCGAAGGCGCTGCGGCCACGCGCGAGCGCATCGCCAGCGCGCTGCTGGGGCTTTTCAGCGATAACCGCAACCTGGCCAGCGAGCGGAACGCCTCGAGCATCGCGGGGATGAAGGTGGTCGGCACGGAGCCGCAGCGTCCGCTGGCCGCCCCCACGCCTCGTCCTGCCCCTCCTGCCCCTCCTGTGGCGCCGCCACTTCCCGCCGCAGCCAAGCCGAGCATGGCCGGGGGAAATGGAAAAAACGCTTCGCTGGAAGAACAGATTGCGCGGTTGGCCGGGTTCGTGAAGCAGGCGGAGGGCGTGCTGGCCGCGATTAGTGCGGCGGCGCGGCGGGTGGGCAGTGGTGATGGGCCGCGGCGGATGGTCTCGCGGGCACATGGCGCCAGCGAGCCGCAGAACGAAGTGCTGCTGGAGATTTTCAAGAGCAACCTGGAACTGATCCGGCAGATCGAGGCCAATCCGGATGGGCTGATCGCGACGGCGGAGGCGGAGGGGGAGCCGCCGGCTTCATGATCGTGCGCCTGATGAAAAAAATGCAGATTCACCGCGGAGATAGAGAAATGCTGAATGCGGAATGATGAATGATGAGTTCAACTCAGCATTCAGCATTCATCACTCAGCATTCACCTCGAATTTGCTGTTCTGCCCGGATATTCGTCATGTGCGGCACAGATTAACGGTTCGGAGGGGATGGAGGCGTTGGCTTGGGAATTGTTCAAAGTTTTTGTTCGATTTCTTCGGTGTGTCTGGCGAAAATGGGGGCGTACTTTGGTGCCCTGCGGGCAGTGGGTTACATTTATTGTTCGGTGCTGTTCTCGCCATAGGAGTTTTCAACATGAGTGAAGTCGCTACGTCATCGGCCGCTCCCGCGGTCGCCGGTCGTCCGGTTCTTGCGCCTACCGATATGGAAACGGGCGCTGTTTCCAATGTGCTGCTGCTGGGCATCGACATGGGAACCTCGCGCAGCTCGATCGTGTCGATGAGCGGCACGCGCAAGACCATCGACAGCTACGTCGGCTTTCCCAAAGACGCGGTGAGCCGCAAGCATCTCAAGGCGGATGTGATCTTTGGCCGCCACGCCCTGGATAACCGGCTGGCGCTGGATCTGTATCGCCCGCTGGAAAAGGGCGTGGTCAAGGGGACCAGCGATGAAGCCGGGGCCAGCTCGAACGGCGATTCGCAGCGCAAGAACCTCGCGGCCGCCAAGCTGCTGCTCAAGCACCTGGTCGATCTGGTGAGCCCCGGCCGCGACCAGCTTCTGTATGGCGTGGTGGGCGTGCCGTCGCGGGCGACGGTGCGCAACAAGCAGGCGATTCTGGAGGCAGCCCGCGAAGTGCTCGACAGCGTGATGATCGTGTCCGAGCCGTTCTCGGTGGCGTATGGCCTGGAGCGGATGAGCGACGTGCTGGTGATCGACATCGGCGCCGGCACGACGGACCTGTGCCGGATGCACGGCACCGTCCCATCGGAAGAGGATGAGATCAGCTATTCCATCGCGGGCGACGCGATCGACCAGCGTCTCTACGACCTGATTCAAAGGAAATATCCCCGCGCCTCGCTCACCATCAACATGTGCAAGCAGATGAAGGAGCAGTACGGGTTCGTATCCGATACCAAGGACCGGGTCGAGGTGATGCTGCCGGTGGATGGTAAGCCCACCCCGCACGATGTGACCGATGAGATCAAGGCGGCGTGCGAGATCATCGTGCAGCCGATCCTAGAAGGCATCCATAAGCTGGTCTCAACCTTCAATCCGGAATTCCAGGAGCGCCTGCGCGGCAACATCATCCTGTCCGGCGGCGGCGGACTGCTGGATGGGCTGAACAAGCGCATCGAAGATGGGCTTTCGACGGTCGGCGGCGGGCGGGTGACGGTGATCGAAGAACCGGTGTATGCCGGCGCCAACGGAGCGCTGCAACTGGCGCTGGATATGCCGAGCGAGTATTGGCAGCAGTTGAAGTGAATGCGCGGATTCTTCAGGAAGCCGGCGCTGAAAATGCCAAAGTGCTCAGGCACGGGTTGAAAACCCGTGCTACGAAAGAACGATGCAGAACGTCCTGGTGGGCGTTCTGCATCTTTGTTTGGTAGGCACTGTTGGGTGCGGTCAGTCGGCCAGTTGACAGTCGACGGTGTAGATCTTGCCATTCATGTAGAGTTCGAGGTCGGGGACGCCGTCGCCGTTGAGGTCCTGGATCATAAGTTTGCGGTTGTCGGTGGGAAAATTGGCGCCCTTGTCGTCGTAGATCATCTGGAAGGGAAGCAGAACGCCGAGGCGGCTGCCATGGGCGAGCTTGGGGACGTGGACGACGTACTGGCGGTTGACCCAGACTTCGATGTCCTGCCAGTCCTCGTTGGAGAGGTTGGTGATCTGCAGGCGGTTCCAGACGTATTCAACCTGCGACAGGCCGACGGCCTTGCCGGCGTGGGGGGCATCTTCCTTGAAGGGATGGCGCTTGGCGGCGTCGGCCGCGAATTCAGTGGATTTCATGCGCAGGGATGCGTCGGGGTTGGGGATGAGGGAAGGGCGGCCAGCGCAGCCGATGGCGGTGAGAGTGAGCAGGGCGCTGACGAGAATGATCGATCCGGATTGGCAGACACCGAGGGGTTTCATGGGATTTCCTGTTCGCTGGTGCGATTGGCGGATGCCGGCCCGGCCCGCGCCGGGGCGGCATGTCGCGCTGATGTATTGGTTATCGGACGATGAGGGGGAGGAAGTTGAGGATTTTGGAATGGAGCAGGCGTGGCGCGCCTGCGGCCAGGTGCGGCCGAACTCGGGTGGATGGGTACATCCACCACTCCTTCGGCCACGGCAGACAGGAATGTCCGCCCCACCAAGAGGAAGGTCCGCCGCACCAGTGAGTTGATCCAGACGTTTACATGTTCCAGCAAGCGGTCGGTGAAGTTGGTGATGCTGATGGTTTCGTTCTTGCGATCGACGGTGGCGGCGGCGCGAAGTTCGGAGGGGGTGGCGCCCCGCGGATATTCAGCGCGAGCGGCATAGGCTGCCAGCAGCGGGCGGTCTTCCTTATCCACGGTCGCGACATGGGCGTTGCTGGCGCACCCGGCCAGGGTAAAGGCGATCAGGGCGAGCGGAAGGGTGGCCGGAATGGACTGGAATGGACGATGTTTGGGTGCGTTGTCTTGGGCATGATGGTCTCCTGTGCATGGTTACGGCGGTGGCCGGTGTAAACTGCGTGCCGTGTGATGCTTAAGCAAGGATGGGCCGGTAAAATGCTGGCCTTTTGGGGCGCGATGTGGGTATGGCTGCATAATTTCGCGCGACGATGGCCGGACATTTTGGTGCGGCGGGATGACAGGGAGACATGATGCAGATGCAGACGGATGTGCTATCGGCGGCGGCGCGGGCGGTGTTGGAGTTGGGCGCGGGGCGGGCGTATGAGGCGCTGGTGGTGAAGGGGCCGGGAAACGTGGAGGCGCGCGGTGAGCTTGAGGAGCTCAAGGCCCAGCAGCTTTTCGATCGGCCGGTGAAGAGCGTGGCGGATGCCGAGGCGGCGCTGGCGGGGCTGTGGCTTTGGCATGACTGGTTGGAACAGTCGCATACGATCGCGCAGGGAATCGCCGGGGAGACTGGGAGTTTCTGGCACGCGATCATGCATCGACGCCAAGGGGATTTTTCCAACGCGAAGCATTGGTATGCGCGCTGCCGGAACCACCCGATGCTGGCGGTGATCGGGGTGCAGGCGGGTTCGCTCCTCAACCCGCTGCCGCTGGATAAGGGGTTGGCGCGGCTGATTCTCAGGGGATGGGATCCGGAGCATTTTGTGGATCTGGTGGAGGAGGCGCAGGGGAAGGAGAATCCCGGGCGGGAGGCGGTGCTGGTGTCGTTGCAGCGGCTGGAGTGGCGGCTGTTGTTTGAGCATTGCGGGCGGAAGGCGGTGGAGGGGAGATGAAACGTGAAACGTGAAGAGGCGCTCGTCTGCCCTTCTTCACGTTTCACGAATTCATGCTTCTCCCGGCTGTTTGTGCTACGATGCGGACCTCGTCGGGGCACATCGAGGAGAATGCATGAGGCGAAATCGCGGGTTTACGCTGGTGGAGCTGCTGGTGGTGATTGGCATCATCGCGCTGTTGATCGCCATGCTGATGCCGGCGCTGAGCCGGGCGCGGGGGGCGGCCAACGTGGTGGCGTGCGAATCCAATCTGCGGCAGATCGCGATGGCGGCGATGAACCATGCCCAGGAGCATCGTGGATTTCTGCCATTCGCCGGCGTGGGCTGGACGGCCGGGAACACGCCGGCGGGGCTGGGCGATGCATCCGAGCAGCGCTATGTGTATTACCTGGATACCGATGGCAAGAAACGGGCGGCGCCCATTCCGGCAGCGCTGTCGCGCTATCTCGGCAGCGCGGTTCGGCTGGACAGCCGGGCCAATCTGGAGGCCGACTGCCAGAGCGGCCCGGTGCGGAAGATTTTCACCTGTCCCGCGCAAGAAGAATCGTCGCAGGGGACGATGACGTACGATGCGTCCGGCACGGGGGTGGGCCCGTCGATCTACAGCAGTTACATCTTTAACGAATACAGTTTGGGGGACTGGAGCGGCACCGGCCGGCGCAAGGGCCAGCTTTCGCGGATCAAGAATCAGACGGGGAATTTCTTTCTGTGCGAGGGGCTGCCGCGCACCGAATTCGGCGGGGTGGACAAGCTGCTGATCATCTCCGACAGCGCGATGAACGTGACGCTGTGGAACGCATCGGTGGGGAACGCAGCCGGCACGGTAAGCGTGTTCGACTACGCGCGGCATCGCAGGCGCATGTGCGTGGTCTTCATCGACGGCCATGCCGAGAGCGTGCCGATGACGCAGGCGGGGTTGAACGGGGTGGGGATCAATGTGGGGTATTAGGCACGCAAGAAGAAGTTAGAAGTCAGAAGCTAGAAGACGGAAAAGTTTCGCTCGCAACTTCTGACTTCCAGCTTCTGACTTCCAGCTTCTCTCCAGTCAGCGCGGTCATTCCACATCGTCATCATCACCCGCGACCGCTTTGACTTTCTTGGCTGCCCGCTTGGGGGGGGTGCGGCGGGCGCCCTGGGCGCGGACGATGGCGTGCCAGAACTGCTTTTCATCCAGCTCGGCCTTGGCGAGATGGTTGAACTCCTTGCGGGCGGCGTCGAATTCGTCGCTGTAGGGCAACATCTTGGCGCCGCGGGCGTGGCGGGGCAGGAGGATTTTCAACTGCTTGGCCTGGTCCTCGGTGAGGGTGGTCTCGGGCAGGTCGGTGGCCGCGTTGCTGCTGCTGCGGACATATTTCAGCAAAGCTCCGAAGACCTGATCGCGTTCGGCGTTCTTGAAGGTGCGGTCCTGAAATCCCTGCCAGATCTCCTCGAACTTGTCGGTATACGGAAGTTCATCGCGCGAAACCCCCGAGGCATCATACAGCTCCTGGAGATGTTCCTGGTCGATCGAGCTTAGTTTCAGTGGCAGACGCATAGGGGGCTCCTTGGCAGCATTCGGGGGTCGGGGGGGTTGCAGGCCGGGGAGATTCCAGGCCTCGCATCCGCCCCAACAGCATAGCGGCAAGCCCCCATGGTTGGGAAGCGCGGATTTCACACCAGGGAAAATGCAAATTGACGCATGGCGGGGGCGGATTATGATGGGAACGATTAGCCCGGAAAATTCAGAGCTCACCGCAGAGGCGCAGAGTACACAGAGAAAGCAGCGGAGAAATTCAATGTGAGTTGCGCAACGTGCGCCGACTGCAGAGAGAGATCACTTGATTCTCTGTATCGTTTTCTCTGCGATCTCTGCGTCTTGGCGGTGAATGATCCGGGTTAGGTTTGATCCCGCTTCGCCGCGGGGTAGGGGAGGCGATGGGAAAACTGCATGCAGCCAGTGGCATCTCCGATCCAGGGCACCGAGTCGGGCACCGGCCAGCAGGTGCAGCGCTCGGGGCAGCGCGAGCAGTTCTCGGCCGAGGAGCTGGCGATCGTGATGTCGCACTATGAGATCGGCATCCTCGAGTCGATCGTCGAGTTTCCCCGCGGCTCGCGCAAGGCGCCCAAGCTGCTGGTGGTGAGCGAGCAGGGAAAATTTCTGCTCAAGCGGCGGGCGCGGGGGAAGGATGATCCCTACAAGGTGGCCTTCAGCCACGCCCTGCAGCTTTTTCTGGCCGGCAAGCAGTTCCCGCTGCCGCATCTCATCGGGACGAAAAAAGAAAACAACTCGATGCTGCAGTGGCGGAACAACACCTACGAGTTGTTCGAGTACATCCCCGGCCAGGGATATCCGCAGACGCTGGAGGCGACCTTCGAGGCCGGGCGGGTGCTGTCGCTCTATCACAAGCTATTGCAGGATTTCAAATCCGAATGGCAGCCCTCCAGCGGCAGCTATCACATGGCGCCTTCGGTCGAGCAGGGGATGCGCTCGATCATGGCGAACATGGGGAACCTGCCGGCCGCCGAGCAGATCATGCCGATGTTGGAGTTTTTGCTGCAGAGCTATCGGCACGCGGCCGAGACGGTGGAGGCGCAGGGGATGGAAGGCTGGCCGCGGCAGATCGTTCACGCCGACTGGCATCCCGGCAACATGCTGTTTCGGGACAATCACGTGGTGGCGGTGATCGACTATGACGCGGCGCGGCTGATGCCGCGGATCGTGGACATCGCCAACGGGGCGCTGCAGTTTTCGATTTTGGGGGGCGATGAGGATGTTTCGCAGTGGCCGGATTACGTGGATGAGAGCCGGTTCAAACGGTTTTTGCGCGGCTACGATGAGGTGATGCTGCTGTCGCAGGCGGAGCTGGCCACGGTGCCCTGGCTGATGATCGAGGCCCTGATCGCCGAGGCGGTGTTCCCGATCGCGACCACGGGGTCGATGGGGCGGATCGAGGGGTTGTCGTTTCTGTATATGGTGCAGCGCAAGGTGACCTGGCTGCAGCAGCACGCGGAGAGGCTGGTGGAGTTGGCGGAGGGGTAGGCCGCGGCGGAGGAAATCATTGAAAATTGAAAATTGCAAAATGAAAATTTCAAAATGCAGAGGTAGATCGGCGTCCGCGAAATGTACCTGACCCTGTTGAATTCTCCGCGAAATGTACCTGACCCTGTTGAATTCTCCTGTTGGACGGCCCAGCGGCTGGCCTATTCCATAATCTGCAGCGAATAGCGTTTCAGCATTTCAATGCTCGCATCCTTTGTTGACACTTTGGTCCAACGACATATTTGACTGAATAAGCACTGCTTCTCCTGAAGGCCGAAGTAAATACATTGCGTTACTGTCTCGACCTGATTTGTACGGTGTAATTCGTACTTAGCGACAGCACCGTCGCCACTGCCAGGCGCTTGCGGCATAGCACTGCTGCGCGGAAACTGGCCCACAAAAACACCTTGATCGGGCTCTAAACCCGTTGAAACCTCGAGGTTTTCTCCACTACGCTCCTTCGGTACGGGAAGACGCTTAAAAATGCCCTGAGGAGCCGTTGGCTCAACCGGCAGCGGAGGCGCAATTAAATCGACAATTGCACGTTGGTACTCATCCTTACAATCAGCGATTGCCTTGGCACGATCCGGCGCTCCCTTGTTACTCAGAAGGATGCGGAACGTGATGGATTTCAAATACTTTGTATACTGCTCTAGTTCCTCCGGAGGCGCGGCTTTCCCTTGCAAAAAGACTGACGCGCTCACATGCGAAGTCTTGATCAGGATGTACGCGTCAGGCTGGGCGTCTACGCGCGTTACGGAAAGTTGGAGCTCCGCGTGCAATTGCGATAGTGGCGTGGTGATGGGATCTGCCGCCCCGAACCAACTGACGACCATCTTGTAAGTACTATTGGTAGGATAATTCACTACCGGCAGGACCGCCTCGTCTGCTGCTCGACCAATTACACAACAAAGACATACAGTTACGATCGCAGTTACAAACTTAAGTTGAGTCATCTGATTTCCTTTCATCCGAGGTGAGATGCTTCCCACCTACAAAGCACCACTGTACACCAGTTACAAACACTCTGACTGTCACTGGTAATCGGCCGAAATTTACAGCCACGATTTAAGGAAGCGCGGTTATCACGACGCTTGTCATGGTTACCGTCGGCTTGGCTGCGGCTTGATATACCTTCGCGGCGGAAGTGTAGGTCGTACCGCATAGTCGCGTGGCAGCAACGGCCATGGGGGGGAGCCGACAGGGTCAGGAGCCTTTTTTCTCCCGTCGCCAAAGATGATCGCGGACACCTGCGCCGGTCGCAAATCTCGTACACTTGCGGCCATCTTAGCCACTGTTGCGGCCAATCCCAATCCGATAGTCGGGCGGACAAAGCTGCCATCCTCCGACGGGCCGTCACAGCGCCGCTCCGCGCAGCAATCCACTCTGAGGGGCGCTCGCCGCGCGCGGCCGGAGGGAAGGGAGGCAAGGGGGGTGGAGAGGGTGGGTGCGGGAGGG
>DAIOHQ010000058.1:0-21616 GCA_036744635.1 Tepidisphaeraceae bacterium
CAGGAGATAGCGCGAATTTGAAACACCCTGGCGCGCAATCGTGTTCAGCGGACGGAACAATCCCGTCCGCTGAAGCGGACCCTACGGGAAACCCATGCCAGGTCATTCGGAGACGTGGCCTTGTTTCTGATATTCGGTGAGGCGGTAGTAAAGCGTGCGCAGGGAGATGCCGAGTTCCGCGGCGGTGGCGGCCCGGTTGCCGTTGTTGCGGGCCAGCGCCGCGAGAATGTGCTGCCGCTCAACTTCATCGAGCGTTGCTCCGGAGGGAACATGCGGGGGGACAACACTATCCGGCATCTCTTCGAGAACAGTCGGCATGCGCTCCGGCAGCCGGCGCCGGGCGCGATCGAGGGCGACCTCCAGATCCCCCAGGTGGCACGGCTTGGTCAGAAACTCAACGACGTTCAGGTGAATCGCTTTCTTCGCCGCCTCCAGATCGCCGAAACCGGTAAGCACAATCGCTTGCAGATCGGGCGATTTCTGCCGCAACTGCTCCAGACATTCCATTCCGCCCATGCCGGGCAGGTTCAGATCCAAAACCGCGATCTGCGGCGGCTCCGCGCCGGCCAGGCGCAGCGCTTCTTCCCCGCTCCGGGCGCCCGTTACGGCCATGCCCCAGTCGGTCAGTGCGTGCATGAGCAACTCGCGCAGCCGCGGCTCATCCTCCACCACCATCACCCGCACGTTTTGAGATGTTCCTTCGCTCATGATGCCTCCAACAAAATGCTTCGCATGCGAGCAAGCCAACGTCCTTGTCACTCGGATCGAATGGGCTGCATGCTGACCGCTTGGCGAAACGAAGGCGAACTGCCAATGCCCATGATCTTGGTGAAGTGGACCGGAGCGTCATCGTCTGAGAGCGGCATTTCCAACGGAGCATACCCCTCTTTTTGGAATCGCAGCCCCATCGCCGAGGGCCCTATGTCAGTCTTTTCGTATACTCCGCACCGCTTGCCCCCGATGCCCTCAACCACCCGAACCTTAGCCTTGCCGCTGCGATCAGTCATTCCGGGGGCGGCATCGATGAAGTTGCCATGCACTGGCGAAACCAAGACGCCGGATACCGGCCTCCCAGTGCTGGCGTCTTTGACACACACATGGACAGGTATGAAGCCGATTCCATCCCAATGCTCACAGACGCACCCGGAGCCAAGAGTTGCCACCGTTATCAGAACCATTGCTTTGATCGTCGCGCGCATATTCCGGCCCCTCAAATCTCTATGCCATCACCGCCGGCAGCTCCACAATAAGCTCCGAACCTTTGCCGACGCCATCGCTATGGGCGCGAATGCTGCCGCCGTGTTGTTCGATGATGGCGTGGGTGATCGAGAGACCCAGGCCGGTACCGCGTTTTTCGCCGTCGCGGCGGGCGCTGAAAAACGGCTCGAAGACACGGTCGAGCACCGCAGCGCTCATGCCGCGGCCATTGTCGCGCACGCTCAGCCGAGCCATCCCCTCCGCGCGCTGCAGCGCGATCGTCACCTGCCCGCTCGCCGGCTCGACCGCCTCCAGGGCGTTGAGGGCGAGATTCAAAATCACCTGCTTCATTTCCGCCTCGCTCCCCAGCACGCGCACATCGGCCGCGGGATCGACCGAAAGCGTCAGCCGGCGGTCGCGATACGCCGGCAGGCCCGCCACCATCTCTACCACACCCCTGGCGATATCGGCCAGCGAAATCACCAGCCGGTCTTCGCTGGAGGCGGCCAGCGAGAGCAGCTTTTCGATGATCTGCTTACAGCGAAACGCCTCCTCGCAGATGATCCGCAGGGCGTTTGTTGCTTCCGCGACGGCGGTTTCTCCGGAGCCGGCGGCGAGCTTTTTCAGGGACATCTCGGCGTACCCGGTCATGATGCCCAGCGGATTGTTGATCTCATGGGCAACCCCGGCGGCCAGATAGCCGACGCTGGCCAGCCGTTCGGAACGGACCAGCTCCTTGCTCTTTTGCGCCACCTTCTGTTCCAGCTCGCGATACAAGGTATCCAGCTCGTCGGCCATCTGGTTGAAGCTGGCGGCGAGGGCGGCAAATTCCGCGAATCCGCGCACCTCCATGCGCTGCTGGAAATGCCCGGCCGCGATCTTGCGCACGCCGTCGCCGAGGCGCTGCAGCGGGCGCATGACGCTGCGATATTGCACGATGCCGGTGACGATGGCGCCGAGAATCACGGCGGTGGAGACGACCGCCACAATCAGGATCGTCGTGCGCCGGCGAGCGTTGGCTGCGGTTTGGCTGGTTTCTATGGTTGCGCGCACGCGGCTGGCGAGGTTGGCGATATTGGAAAGCACTGGATTGAGCGGGGCGGTGAGCGACTGCGCCGACGTGTCGACAGACTCAAGTTCGGCCGCCGCCCCGATCTGTTGGATCGCCTCCCCCAGGGATTGCGTGATTGCCTGTTCGACATCCGCGACCGAGGCAACCCGGCCGGGATCAGCCAGAAACGACTGGAAAGCGGTCCGGGCGTTTTCCAATTCGAGCAGGGCGCGAGAGGTATCAGGACGTGGGGTAGAGAGCAGCGCCTTGGCGGTGGCGACGTGAGAACCGACTTCATACAACCGGCGCAGCTCCTGATAGCCGCGCAAGGCCGAGCCAAAATCCTGGTGCAGTGCGTTGAGCCCCCAGAAGGAGGTGGCGGCGATGACCAGCAACCCCGCGATCATCGCGGCGATCTGATAAGCCATCGTGCGGCGAAGGGTCATGCGGAAAGGCAACCTACCAGAAACGCCGGCACGATTCAGCGTTACCTCACTTCAATTCCCCGTCCACAGATACATCATTCGCGGCGTCATCCATTCCTGAACGCTGGCGGCGTCGACGTTGACGTTTATGCCCGCACCGTTCGCCTGGGCGCCGGTGACGTTCGACTTGGCGCTGAAGACTTGTTCGAGCAGCGACATCTGGCGGTGAAAACGGACCACCGATCGCCGGCTGCTCAATCCGGCCATCTTGGCCGCCTGGTCGTAGGCATCGGGCGAATATCCGATCTGATCGACCAAGCCAAGCGTTTTGGCCTCCTTGGCGGTGTAGACCTTGCCGTTGGCGATCTCGTCGATCCCCTTGGTCAGCCTTGTGCCGCGCCCGGCCACCACGCGATCCTTGAACGTCGCGAAGGCCGAATCCGCCAGCGCCTGGATGTATTTGCGATCGATCTCGTTGGGCGACTTGAACGGCGAACCGGCATCCTTGAACGTCGCCCCGGTGGACGCGACGGTGGTGTCTTCGATGCCCCACTTGTCGATCAGCTTCGCGAAGTTCAGGCTCGGCATGATCACGCCGATGTTGCCGGTGAGGGTCGTCGGCTGGGCGATGACGTAATCGGCCGCGCAGGCGACGTAATAGCCGCCGCTGGTGGCCAGCGCCTGCATGCTGGCGACCACCTGTACGCCGGACTTCCTGGCCTTGAACTGCTCGATACGGTGGAAGATCTCATCGGATGCGGTGACGCCGCCGCCGGGGGTGTCGATCTCCACCACCAGGGCCTTGACGTTGGGGTCTTTCTCCACCCGGTCCATCACGGTGCGGAATTCGGTGGCCGCCCCTTCCATGATCGTGCCGCTGACGCGCACGACCGCGATCTTCTGGGTCAGGTCGCCTTCTTCGATCGTCACCTCTTCGGCCAGGCCGGCGCTCGACCGCGCACTCATCATTCCGCTGATCGCCAGCAGATAGATGTTGAGCACGATCGACAGCCCGAATATTGTCGTCGCCAGGGTGGTGAAAATCGCCCGCGCGAAGCTGCGTTCGCGGCGCGGCGGCGGCATCATGTATCCGGGCGGCGGCATCATCGGCATCCCGCCCGGCGGCATTCCCGGAGGCGGGCCATACCCCGGCCGCTGCGGCGGTGGCATCGGCGGATTCGGCTGGCTGCCCCATTGTCCCCCGCCCGGCGGAGGAGGCGGTGAAAATGCCCCGCGCGGATCAATCGGCCCCTGCCCGGGTGGTGGTTGTGGTGTCATGTGGTCTACCTCTTGGCCAGTTCCTTCTCAATCGCGGCCGTCACCTCCGGGGCATCCGGCTTGATCTTGGACGAAAACCGCTCGGCGATCTTGCCATCGCGGCCGATCAAAAACTTGGTGAAGTTCCACTCGATCTCCCCCGCGTGCTCCGGGTCGGTTTCCTTCGACGTCAGATACTTGTACAAATCGCATTTCTTGTCGCCCTTGACCTCCACCTTGGAAAACATGTCAAACTCGACGCCATAGTTCTTGGTGCAGAACTCCCCGATCTCCTTGTCAGTCCCCGGCTCCTGTTGGCCGAAGTCATTCGATGGGAACCCAAGGATCGCCAGGCCCTGATCGGCATATTTCTTGTGGATTTCTTCAAGCTGCTTGTATTGCGGGGTAAACCCGCACTTGCTGGCGGTGTTCACCATCAGCACAACCTTCCCCTGGTACTTCGCCAGATCGACGTTCTTGCCGTCCAGACTCTTCATCGTGAAATTCAAAACGCCCGGCACGTTGGCCTCCTTGGAAGGTTGAGTGGTCGATTCCGCATAGACGCTCGCCAGCGCGAACGTCACCACGCCGCAGATTGCAATTGCTTTCAACATAGCATCGCTCCTCGGCAAAACTCTCCCACCGCGCGCGGGCAATGTCAACCGTTCGGCCACACTGTGAGTCGCCGCAAGGGCGCGATTTCGCCGCATTTTCCAATGCCGCGCTTGAGGAATATTTCTGGTCTGCAGCGCCTGCCGACTGCGCCATTTTTGGCGATTTCCGGTAGTGGGTCAGTTTGGGTGCCACAGGTCGGCGTACTCGCAGACCTGTGTCCTACTGCGTCGCTACGCGGCACAGGTCTCGGAGTACCGCGACCCGTGGCACCCAGCGCCGCCCCTGCCGTCTGTGCATATTTTATCGCTCTGCTACCTATAGAACGGAAAGTTCGCCCAACTTCACCTGCCAGCCGTCAAATTCGGCCCGAACTGTGCAGAAATGCATTGCTCCTTCGTCCGATAACGTGATACCACAGTGATTGTCCTTACGAACGCACTCCTCGCCGTGGGTGGTCAGTTGAGGGACGACGCGTTTGGGGCCAGGCTAGATCGTAATGGTTCCCATGTTGGGCGCCTGCTAGCACTTGGACCGCACGCCGCCCTTGCACCTCAAGAGGGCAGTTTTTTAAGGAGGTTTGAGATGCGTATGCCTCGGTATACCTTTGGCGCGATTGC
The DNA here is from genome assembly GCA_036744635.1 of Tepidisphaeraceae bacterium. GTDB lineage: Bacteria > Planctomycetota > Phycisphaerae > Tepidisphaerales > Tepidisphaeraceae > DAIOHQ01. The sequence continues at coordinate 5,163 of DAIOHQ010000058.1, forward strand.
GGCAGGCTTTGTCAGCCTGGCAGTCGGAGCCACTTCAGCCCAGGCCGGTTCGTTGGCCCTGGGCGGCGGTTGGGAAGCTTCGTGGGATTCGTCCCTCGATGCCGACCTTTCCCTCGCTGTCGACTTCGTCGGCCACGACGCGGTCTTCATCGAGAAGCACCTGCAGTTCAACAACAACGGTGCGGTGGACATCAAGTTCACGCAGACCGGACCCGGCGCCAAGTTCATCGTGCTCGACGACGAGCAGGTGATCAACAACACCGGCGGAAGCTGGGCCAGCTTCAAGATTTCGCTGGACAATGCGGCCTTCGATACCGTCAAGACCGACGTCAAGCCCCCGGGAAGCGGCTTTGACATCTCGCCGTTTACCAGCGGCGTGTTCAGCGACGCCGACCACACCTTGACCGTCAGCGGCGCGACCATCCCGTCGCGTCCGGCCGCGGGCAACACCTGGTTCCCGGGCACCGGCGCCAACTCCGGCCTGTGGGTCATCGATGGCGCGCTCTCCGGCGTCAACGGGCATCTCGCCAGCTTTACGCTGACCGAGCAGCCCGGCCCCGGCGGACACGTCATCCCCGTCCCGGCCGCGGCCTGGACCGGCCTGTCGGGCCTCATCGGCCTGGCGGGACTCAGCCTCCGCAAGAGCGTCCGCCGTCTGTTCGCTTAATCCTGCGTACGTGCTCTCTCGCGAGGGTTGGGACCACACTCCCGACCCTCGCTTTCGTTTGTACTTCCTGATGCGCGTGCCGTGCCGTGCCGGCTTGTCATTGGCGGCGGCTGGGACGCACCGACAGATAATCGGCAAAACTCACCAGCCGCAGCCCCATCTTGTCGATCGCCTGTCGGATTCGCGGGTCGGTCAGCGTGGCCACTTCGGCTTCGCGCTCGGCGAGATAAACCGCCTGATAATCGTCGCTGACATATCCGGGATGACAGGCGATCTCCGTGTAACCCGGCACCGTTTCATGTTCCAGGATTTCGATCAGCCGGGGGGCGCTGACATAATTCAAATCCGTCACCATCCATTCCCACTGCGCGTAAAAGCCCCCGATAAACCGTACCTGGCCGGCGGCGCGAAGTGGCACGCCCAGCGGCTCAACCCACTCCCGAAAATGGGGGAACAGGTGTTGTTCTCGATGGACATGGCGATGAGAGTCGACATGGGTCGGCGGGCGTCCCATCACCCGCAGAAACTCATCCAACTGCCGTTGAAATTCGGCGCGCGTGGCGGGGATGTTGCGGGTTTCAAACTCGCGCTCATTCTCCCCCCAGACGTCAAAGTGCAGTCCAATCGCCAGTTTTGGATTGTCCCGGCTCAAGGCGACGGCTTCCTGCAGCGCGCGGCCGGTCACCATCAAGCTCGCGCTGGTCAACACGCCGCGCTGATGGCACTCAATGATGCCACGATTGACGCCGGCTGAAGCGCCAAAATCGTCGGCGTTGAAAATCACATGGCGCTCTCCAGTGGCAGCCCGGGTCGGAATGATGTTGACGTAGCTCATGCAAGACCAGCTTCCTGCAACAATCGGGCCCCGACCTTCGGCGCGGAGAAATATTCTTCGGCAATACCTCGAGCCGCGCGGCAATGACGCTCATAATCGCCGTTGATCTCCTCGATGGCGGCCGCCGCCTGCTCCAGCGTGTTAAACGCGAACAGCCCTTCCCCGGTGGGCAGGATATTGCCGAAGGCGGTGTCCTGGCTTACCACGGGCTTGCCGCTGGCCAGATAGCACACGTCGCGTTCGCTGAACCAGCCGCTGCGCAGCCTCACGTTCTGATCCTTTGCCACCGTGAACTCGCCGCGCGATTTTCGAATGTATTCCGGATAGGCACCGAAGATATCCAGCGACATCTTGAACGGTGAAGTGAGCCTCCAGCCATGCGACTCAAGGAATTTCCGATCGTCGGGCCGATCCGCGTTCAGCGCCAGCTCGAACTCCTGCTTGACCCGCCGGGGCAGCTCCACGAATTTTTCCCATTCGTGATGCTTGCTCCAATGATAGACCTCCCCTCGATACTGCACGTCATTTCCGCTCTGGCGATAATTTCCGATGGTGGTGAAATAGCGGGAATCGGGGTCGAACGCCATCGGCCACAAATCCAGGTCGATCGGCTGGCGCGTCTTCTTGTAGGTGATTCCGCTGAGGGGGACGCGGCAGTCGGGATTTCCAAAATTCTCGCCATAGGTGAAGATCGTGTCATGCGCTGCGAATGCCTGCCGCGTGTGTTCATCGCCCTCTGCCAGCCGTAATTCCGCAACCACGGGATCCGTCTGGACGTAGATGCGGCGCGGGGCTTTGAGGTGTTCTTCGCGCAGGTCGATGGCGCCGATGATATTGATCAGAGCATCGCAGGTGCGGTATAGCTCATTTTTCTGCCCGGATGAAAGGCCCCAGCACGCTTCCGTCGGAGCGGTCGGAACATGCAGCACCCAATGATCCTTCAACCCGATGCGCTCCATGCAGTCGGCCAGGTGCCGCACCGCATAGCGCCCGTCGGATGTGGCGGTGTTTTGTTCCGGATCGTATGGCCAGCCCAGATCATCCTCAACGTACCAGACATCGTGTCCCAGCCGGGAAAACGCCCGCAACCAGTTGAGAAAAAGCCAGGTTTGCCCGCCGAATGGAACGGCCGCCATGTTGCCAAGGATCACCAGACGCAGTTTCTTTGAGGCGCTCATAGATTGATCCTCGGGTTCCTACCGGCGCAGCAATTCCGTGTAATGCTGTTCCACCTTGTCCAGGTATTTGGCAATGGAAAAGTTTGCTTCAATCCGTTGTCGACCGGCTTGGCCCAATTGCCGGCGCAGCGCTTCGTCGCGCGCCAGTCGATCAATCGCTTGCACCAATGCCGCGGAATTTTCCGGCGGCACGAGCAGCCCGGTTTGCTCGTGCAATACGACTTCGGGAGTTCCGGCACTATCGCAGGCGATCACCGGCTTGCCGCACGACATTGCCTCAAGATACACATTGCCGGGCCCCGGCTCAAAGGTGGACGGTCCAGCGAAGAAATCGCACCAGCCATAGTGGCGGGGCAGATCTGCGTATGGAACATATCCCACCAGTTCGATGGACGACACGGCGCCTTCTTCATCGAGGCGCCGACGAATTTGACTGACATACGCAGGGTCACCTTTTCCAATCATCCGCAACGTGATGCGCGGAAATTGCTGGCGCAACTCCAATGCAGCGTCGATCAATAGCTTGAATCCTTTGCTGGCGACAAAATTCCCCACGAACAGGATTCTGGGAAACCGATCGTCGGCCGGAGCCGCCGCCAATGAAAAGCGATCGGTATCAATTCCGCTATGAACAACCCCGATGTCACCCAATGGATATTCGTAGTATTTCGCACAAAAACGCGCCGTATTATGACTGGACGCCAGCACAAGGTCCGAATGGTGGATCACTGAGCGTTCCATGAAACAGCCGATCCGATGAATCGTAGAACCCACATCAGGCCACCCCATATGCTGGGCAACCATAGCCAGCGGACCGTGAAGCTGCACCACATACCGAGCGGTTCGGTAGGCGAAGTTATCAGTCTGGTAGATAAATCCCTCGCCGCAATATTCAGGGAACTGCATGATGTCGAAAGATACCTGCTGCGCAAGTTCCGCCACCTTTTGCGCAAATGTAAAACTGAGCGCCAGCCATGACGTCGATTGTTCCGAGCCCAGTCCGGCCAAAGCTGGATAGGGAACGCGATGCACCGTTGCGTCGCCGTCCTTATACGTACGCGCTTCGGGTGTAGCGGAGGCGCTGACCACATGGACTTCATGTCCGCGCGCGGATAGACCCCGCGCTTTCAAAAATGTTTGCGTCCCAATGCCTCCACCGCCGGTCTCGGGAGGATATTCTTGGGAAACAAGACAGATCTTCATATGGCCGCGCTTCCTCAACATAGCGAGAATCCTGCCGCGCTGATTTCCGAAAGACTCGCGGTAATTGTTTAGCGTGTCAAAGTGCCGCTTTTCAGGCGTTTTTCGACGATTCGCTCACGCCTTGACGCGAATTCCAGTTTGCGGATGCCACGAAATCACGTTTTTTCATTGAAAATGCGGTTTTTGAGCCGCCGGACACGCTAAACAATTACGACTCGCGGTGGTATCCTAATCCTACTTCAGATCAAAGAGGATGACGTCCTCGTTGCACACCGGGCACGCATAGCACGATCGCAGGTGTTTTGCAAACTCATGGTAGTGACTGAGCCACCAAAACGCTGGCCAAACGATGGCCAAGATCTTCAGCCCTTCTGATCGCAGCCGCTCGACTTCGGCGATGGCGTTCCCTTCATTGTCAGGAGGGCCCCAGTACATACCATTGCGCTCCATGAAATGGAGCCGCTGTCGTCCGAACACGACGCGGTCGCATCCCCAAGCATCCCCATCGATAAGAACGAAGCGTTCGCCTTCGGGAACAAACGACAAGATCTGCCGCAGCGATTGATCCATGCGTGGCCACCACGCCTCGTGCCCCCAATTGCTGGTTTCGAAGGAAATGCCTCGCCTCTCGTAATACGCCCGCAGTGCCTTCACCTGATGCCGAAAATCATTTACACCGTTGGTTAGCTTCTGCTCAAAGATGGATTTTTTTGAGGCATTCGCACCATGGAATCGCCAGAAGCCTTGAGGCTCAACAAATCTCCGGATTTTACCAGCCGCCGGTGCCAACCCGAACAAATAAGCATCGGGGCTAATCCGATAATCCTGCTCGGGCATCGGCATCACTTGCTCGAGAAAGACACGGGCATAAGCATTTCCTGATGTCGGCGCGCTCGGCAACGTTGCCTCGGTCATCGGCCCCTCGCGCCGAACCCATTCGCGGAAATCCCCTTCTGGAAGCATCGGTTCTTTCACATCGCCCGTAAGTTTTCCTTCCCGATCGATAACGAAAAGAGGCCAATGTACTTTCACGACCTCCGGTTCGCTGAAAATTGCCACAACGCGCTCGGCGATGGTCGGAAGCAGGACATCATCTGAATCCAGGAATAGCACGATTTGCCCGCTGCTAGCAGCAAATCCGGTATTAAATCCAGAACCCTGTCCCGCGTTGTCCTTCAGGATCGAAGTGATACGGTCGCCGTAGCTTGCGATCAATTCGCGGGAATTATCGGTAGACCCGTCGTCGACGACGATGACTTCCACATTCGGGTAAGTTTGATTCAGCGCGCTGTCGATTGCATCGGACAGGTAGCGCCCGTAGTTGTAGCTCGTGATGGCTATGCTGACCAAGGAGTTCATCGTTGTGCGTTGCCCTTCTTTCGCGGCATTACGTTTCCTTCAACTCACGAGGCTCGCGCCAGTGTCCTGATCATCCGCGCTGGATTTCCGGCGACGACGGTGTAGGCCGCCACATCTTCCACCACCACCGACTTTGCCCCCACAATCGATCCGTCCCCGATGGTCACGCCCGGAAGCACGCACGCATCGAAACCGATCCAAACATTGTTCCCGATCCGAATAGGCCGGGGCGATTCCGCCATGGGGACCCGTGCCCTCAGCGGCAATCTCCCGATGCGTTCCAATTCCGTCTTTCGCAGGGCCGCATCAGGAGATGTCCGATAGTTGTCCATCAGCACGACATTCCAACTGATCAACGCATAATCCCCAATTTCGATTTCCAAATCACAAGTAATATGCGGGCTCTGCAACATTGCATATTTTCCCAAAGTCAGCCTGCCTTCGGGTCCGATATCTAGGATCGTCGGAAAGTATATCGAAGACGCTTCTCCCATCACCAAACCATCCGGCCGCCGAGACCGAAAAAATTCGAACGAATGCGATGTCTCAACATGCGCAGAATGCGACATCACCACATTTTCAGGCACTCCTCCTTCGTACCAGTCGCCGAGAATGTGACGGCCAGCCACCATTCTTATGCCTCCGTCACCAGTTTGGCTGGATTTCCCATCACGCGCGCTCCGGACAATACGTCATGGGTCACTAGCGCCCCAGGCTCGATAAACGCCCCATCCCCTATCCTGACACCTTTCAGTATCGTTGCGTTTGGACCGATCCAAACATTGTTCCCGATTTCCACCGGCTTGCGCAGCACCGGCGGCCGGGGGAGCCCATTGGCCGCCGGTGAGCAGGCAATGGCGTCGGCGATGCGCTCGGCCGGGCCGATGGGGTGGAAATCCGTATCGCCGATGGTCACGTTCCAGCCGATCATCACGTAATCGCCGATTCGCAGCTCCATCTCGCACAGCAGCACTACGGTGGTGAGATAGCAGTAATCGCCGATGGTGATTCTTCCCAGCTCCCCCACCGCACACTGAACGGCGTCCATCGTACACCCTTTGCCGACGACAAGTCCATCCGGATGCTTGCTGCGAAAGCGCTTGAACGTGGGGGCACCGCTGATAATCGTGCCCGGCCCGACGCGCACGTTAGGCGGCAATTCTCCGTCAATCCATCGCCCCGGCTCTAAAATGATTTCGCTCATGCCGTGCCTCCTGCCGCGGTCACCGCCGCCGCGAGCAGTTCTTCCAAACTCGCGAGCTTGGCCGGCTCAGGGGCGAATTGTATCCCGTACATTCTTGCATACAAAGCCCCGGCGATCATCAGCTCCGCGTGGGTGCCCTGTTCGGCGATCCGGCCCTGGTCGATCAGAATGATCCGATCGGCGTTGCGGATGGTGCTGAGACGATGGGCGATAATGAAGGTTGTTCGGCCAGCCATCAGGCGATGCAGCGCTTCCAGAAGCATCATCTCGGTTTCGGCGTCAAGGGCGCTGGTGGGCTCGTCAAGAATGAGGATGGGGGCATCCTTGAGAAGCGCGCGGGCGATGGAAAGGCGCTGGCGTTGGCCGCCGGAAAGGGTGGCGCCGCGCTCGCCCACTTTGGTTTGGTAGCCCTCCGGCAGCTTTTTGATAAATTCGTGGGCGTTGGCGGCAACGGCGGCCGCCTCAATTTGCTCGGGCGTCGCATCCGGCCGGCCATAGGCGATGTTCTGTGCGATCGTCAGCGGAAACAAAAATGGCTCCTGCAAGACCAGCGAAATTTGCCGCCGGGCGCTGGGAAGCTGTACATCGCGCAAGTCCTGCCCGTCGATCAATACCCGCCCTTGCCATGGGTCGAAAAAACGTGGAACCAGACTTACCAAGGTACTCTTTCCGCTGCCGGTGGGGCCGACGATCGCCAGGGTTTTGCCCGCCGGCACATCGAGCGTAATGTTCTGTAATACCGGCCGGCCGGTTTCGTAGCCGAAGCTGACGTTCTCCAGCTTTACATGCCCCTTAATCGCCGCCAGCGGCGGCGCCCCCGGTCGGTCCTTCACATCATGCTCGGTGTCGAGAATCTCCAGCACGCGCCTGGCGCTGCCGGCGGCGCCCTGGATGGTGGAGGAGGTGTACATGATCGATTCCAGCGGTGAATAGAGCGAGGCGAGGTAGGAGAGAAAAATCAGAATATCCCCCACGCTAAGCCGGCCATCAATGACGCGCTTTCCGCCGATCCAGAGAATCAGCGCGGTTCCCACGGCGGTGGAGAGGCCGATCAGCACCTTGAACCAGAACTGCACGGCCGTCGTCTTCAGGGCTGCCTCCAGCGCCTGATCGGTGGTCTGTTTGAAGCGGGCATCGGCATCCTCTTCGCGGCCGAATGCCTGAACCACCGGTATCGCCGCCAGCGTGCGCTCCACCTCGTTATAAATTTCTCCTTCCACCTCCTGCTGCCGATAGCTTGCGGTTTCCATCGGCTCCAGGAACGTGCGGAAGACCCAGATCAGGTAAGGCAGCACGACCAGCGAGAGCAGCGTCAGGCCACGATCCATCCGCCACATGATCCAGAACATCGCGACCAGCGTGAACGCCGATGAGAGCACCGGCAGCAGGGCATCCTTGACGATCACGGATATGCAGCCGCAGTCGGCGGTGACCCGGCGAATGGAATCGCCGATTGGCTTGCGGGCGTGAAAGCGCAGCGATAGGCGCTGCAGATAGGCAAAGACGTCGGCGGCCAGGTCGTACACCATGCGCTGGCCAAAGCTGATATTCACCAGCGCCACCGCCAGGGCGAGCAGCCATCCGCCGAGAAACAGAATGATCGTGCCGGCGATGCACCAGGTGATCAGCTCTTCGCGCGTGCCGCTTCCCGGCAGATGGGATATCCATTTGGCCACGGCGGCCGGCCTCGGCTTGCCATACAGCGCGTAATCCACCAGCACCTTCATCGGCCAGGGCTTGAGCACTTCAAATGCGCTGCGCACGAGGATTAGCGCGAGCATCGCCACCAGTCCCTGCCAGCGGTGCAGGGCGTACGTCATCATCCAGCCGATCATGCGGATGGACCTTGCGGGCGGATTACCTGCGGTCGGCGTGGCCACGGCAGGAAAGTACTGTGATTGCGGCCGCTATACCAGTCGGAGGGAGGATCAGTCAGCAGGCCGGCGCGAGGGAGCGGCTGGATGGACGCGGAAGAATTGAGTGGGGAAAGAGGGGGACTTAACGGAGATAATTTACTCTTGACCGTTTTCCCAGAACTCGGGTGGCAGAACGCAAGATGACCGCAGCTTGACGACGGGAGGATAGAAGTTTGCGGACCGGACAGGCGGGTTTAGAATGGCAACCCGGGTTCCGAGGGGCCCGGATGTCGGAAGCTTTTGCGGGAGCGATGCAATGAAATATCAAATAAAACGAAATCACGCGGGGAAGCCGCTGTCGGTGTTGTACGCCTGCAAGGCTTGCAATGCAGAATTGAAATCTGATTCATCAGAAGCGGGGCAGAGCTTCCCATGTCCGACGTGCGGCGTCGAGTCGGTCGTTCCCGGCAAGGCCGACAACGATCTGTGGGAGGCGGAGGAAGCCGCGCGGCGTGTGGAACAGGCAAAGAGAGAGGCGAGCGCGAGAGCGGAGAAGGCGGCGCATGAGGAACGGGCGCAACAGGCAAAGCGGGAACGGGAAGCCGAGCGAGAGCGATCGGAGGCACTGAGGCGGACCGAGAAACAGAAGGTGCAGGCGAATAGCAACGTTCCTCTGCGGACTTTTGCCATCGTCCTTGCTGCGCTGGTCCTGGTGTTCGCGGTCGTGCTGGTGTGGTTGCAGCGAGAGTTGTCAGCACTAACGGCGACAGTCAACCAAAACGCCGAAGTCGCCAACGCGAATGCTCGCCTATTAGGCGATCGATTGGACTACGTAACTCTGTTGGCGGAGAACGGCAACAGGCATGCACACTCGCATTACTAAGCACTCTCCACAAGATTCCCAAATCGCGCCGAATCCTTTCGCATTGGGCGATACGGCCATCTGCGCTTAATGTCCTTTCGCAAGTTGGCGGGGATGGACGTACCGCACTCGGGGCAAATGCTGGCGCAGCAGCGCCAGCTTGCCGATGCCCGGTGGAATTGACTGGCGCCACCCCAGCGGTATCGTCTTTGGGCATGGACAATGCAATTATCGGCATCATGCTGATTTTGGGGTTGATAGTGCTGCTGCGGCTTGTGTTCAACGAAGGCCGGCCGCTGGGCAAGGGCAGAGATGAGGAGTCAGAAAGCCCCCTGAAAGATTATCGTCCTCCGCCGCCGGGACCGGGAATGTATCTCATCACGGGCGTCGATAAGGCTACCAAGATGGATACGACCTGGCGGGTGAATGCGCAAAGCGCGGAGAACGCCAGGGTGAAGGCCGAGTTGGAAGGCATCATCGTCACATCGATAAAGTTTGAGTCGCCCTGAGCCCAATGCAACGACGCAAAATCCATGTCCGACGGGAAGCCGAAAGGAGCAGCCAAAAGGGGAGCGGAGCCAAGAGGGGCCGATACATCTCGCGATATCGGGGCCACGGTTGCATCGCATCCCAATCCGCAGAGTAGGCGGACAAAGCCGCCACCCTCCGACGGGCCGTCAACACACCGCTCCGAGCAGCGATCCACTCTGATGGGCGAAAGCATGCCCGCGGCCGGAGGGGGGAAGGGAAGTGGAGAGGGTGGGTGCGGGAGGGAGAGGCGGAACATCTTGGGCCCTGATGGGTTGTAATTGTTTAGCGTGTCAAAGGGCCGTTTTTCAGGCGTTTTTTCACAATTCGCTCGCGCGGTGGCGCGATTTTCGGTTTGCGAACGCGATAAACCCGCGTGTTTTCACTGAAAACGGGGGTTTTGAGCCTCCAGACACGCTAAACAATTACGATGGGTTCCGCCTCTCCCTCCTGCATTTGCGCGCGAGCGCTGAGCACGAAACCTTAACCCCATTCGTTCTCCCTTGCTGTCTCCCAAGGCTGCCCGCCGAGAAAGCCTAGGTGAAGATTGGTTCCGCTCCGCTATTGAGGAGGAGACGCTCAGTTTCGTCTTCGGCTTCCCAACCATGAAGAAGCATGACCTTCGCAAGCACTCGGAATGTAAGCCGCCAGGAGATCGTCAAATAGCCGCTTCGCCGCATTGGCGGACCACTTAACAACGCAAATGGCGACGAATGAACTGGTGCGCTGAGCAGCCGCTGCATTAACTCGTACTCAGCTTCATAATTGACACTTTTCGCCAACTTTCGGAGATCACCCTCATACCAATAGCGTCTAGTTCGCTGTTTCCTGCCTTGGTAATTCGCTCGGGCGTGTTCGAATGCCTCTTCGACATCCTCCCCGCCTTGCATCCATGGGTCACTGGAGACAATAGATCTCGAAAATTCAGTGCAATTCCCTTTCAAGAGATCCATAAGGTCTTTCTTTTCCACACACGCATATTCGGAGAAGAGGGTGGCGAGCGCGACCTGCTGGGCGGGGTCGTGCATAATATAGAGAGCTTGGAGATAGATATCGTATACCCCGCGCAAGATCATAGCGCCGTCGAACCCGAAATGATGCGGCGATTGAGTGCGCAGGACAGTTAATGAGTTCACAGCGCCTATCATTCGATTCTGCTGATATCTGGCGACAGTTGCCACAATGTCACGACGCTGGGCGTTCTCCAAGAGCCCGCACAACCTCGTGGCCACCTGCGCGCATTCGCTCCACGATCGCTTCTCGGCTTCCGTTGGATGGGCATCGTCGATGGATGGTTCTGTCGAAATTGTCACGATTCCACCTTGTTTAATTCGGATTCCTACATCTTCTGCACGTGCTCCTCGTCCAGAATCTCTTTCACCGTCAGCAGCTTGATGATTCTGCCGGTCCTTTTGTGGAAGGCGGCACATTCCTGCTCGGCATCGGAAGTGTAGCCGAACGCCACGAAAAACCAGCGCCCCGCGCCGCCTTCTCCCTGGCGTTCCATCATCGCCTGCGAGGCTTTGGGGAGACCAGAAGCGTCCCGGCACATTTCGCCACAGCGACGCTTCGGCGCACCACCGCGCGGGCCGGATTCGGGCAGGCGAGAACACCCGCCACTGATCCAGCGCTGGCAGACAGGAATGTCCGCCCCACCAGAACGCTGCTCGCAAGCGAGCAGGCTACACAGCCTCGGCAGACAGGAATGTCCGCCCCACCAACTCAAAGCAAGCGCGCTGTTCGGTGCGGATGTGAAGGAGGGGGATGATTTGGGGGGAGTCTATACCTCCGCCAGACGATGGGGTTGGGCAGTTTGTGCGTTGTGCAGGCGGGAATACACGCCGCCGCAGGCGAGCAGGACGTCGTGGGTGCCTTGTTCGCGGACCGCGCCATCGACCAGCACGACGATGCGGTCGGCGCGGCGGATGGTGGAGAGTCGATGGGCGATGATGAAGGTGGTCCGGCCGGCCATCAGGCGCTCCAGCGCCTCGAGCAGCAGGCCTTCGGTTTGCGCATCGAGCGCGCTGGTGGGCTCGTCGAGGATGAGAATCGGGGCATCTTTCAGCAGCGCCCGCGCGATCGAAAGGCGCTGCTTCTGGCCTCCGGAGAGGGTTGCGCCGCGCTCGCCGATGATCGTGTCGTATCCCTCCGGCAGGCGGGTGATGAACTCGTGGGCATTGGCATCGCGGGCGGCGGTGATGATCTGCTCGGGCGTCGCGTCCGGCCGGCCGTAGGCGATGTTCTGCGCCACGCTCATGGGGAAGAGAAACGGCTCCTGCAATACCAGCGAAACGTTGTGGCGCAGGTCCTTCACCGGCATCTCGCGCACATTCTTCCCATCGATCAGGACCCGGCCCTGCCAGGGATCGAAGAAACGCGGGATCAGGCCGACCAGCGTGCTCTTGCCGGCGCCGGTCGGGCCGACAATGGCGACGGTTTCGCCCGGCCGCGCATCCAGCGAGACATGCTTCAGCACCGGCGAACCGGCGATGTATCCGAACGTCACATCCTCCAGCCGCACTTCGCCGCGGAGACGCCCAACGGGGTGCGCCCCCGGCGCATCGCTCACTTCACTGGGGACATCGAGCACTTCCATCACCCGGTCGATGCTGGCACGGGTGGATTGCAGGTTGGTGTAGGTGGAGGCGAGCGTGCGGAACTGCCCCTGCAGTGTTACGACGTAAGCGAGAAACAGCAGCAATCCGCCAACCGTCAGCGGCCCGTGAATCACCTGCCGCGAACCCACCCATAAGATCGCCGCCGTGCCGATGGTGACGATCGAGCCGGTGACAAGATTCGACAAATTATCCACCCAGGTGCGCCGCCGCTGGGCGGCGAGAGCTTCGATGGCATACTGCTCGAAGCGCTGCGTTTCCCGGTCTTCCTGTACGAACGCCTGCACCACCGGCAGCCCGGCCAGGGCCTGCTGCACATGCGACTGGATGCGGCTTTGCACCTCGCGGAATGCGCGGGCTGCCTGGCGGACGGGCTTGCCCATCATCAACGACGACAGAGCCATGAAGGGCGCCACCGCCACCGCGATCAGCGTCAGCCTGGGGTCCATCCGGGCCATCACCCAGACCACGGCGCCCAACATGATGATCGCCCGCGCAGGGCTGAAGAGCAGCGTGTCGATCAGGTTATTCACGCACCAACTGTCACCGACGATCCGGGTCATCGAGTCTCCCACGGAACTGGTGCTGTGGAAAACCAGCGAGCGGCGCTGCAGGCGGGCAAAGAGGTCCCCGGCGAGGTCATATACCATGCGTTGGCCCACGCGCAGCCAGCAGAAGGTCAGCACGATCTCCAGCGCGATGTTGATCAGATAGACCAGCAGCCCGGCCGCCACCATCCATAGCAGCAGGGCAAACCGGTTATCGGCGCTGGGGAGGATACCTAGTAGACGATGGACCGCGCCCGTGGCGGGTTCGGAGCTGAAGACCTGGTCGACGATAATCTTCATCGGCCAGGGTTGAATCAGGGAAAACATGCTCATGGCCAGGGAAGCGACCACAATCACTGCCCAGCCGCGCTTATAGCGCGCGGCATATCCCAGCAACCTTTTGTAAGGCCGGGGACTGACTGCGATCTTGCCCATTGTTGCCATCATCCCGATGCCCGCATCATACCTGACACCGGAAGCGAGTTCTGGCGAGAAACTTTCGGAAGTTGCTGCCGGGGTGCGTGTCAGTCCAGGCGGCACGAGGATCTACGGCTGGATTCGCACAGGTGAGTACACCTGCACTCATCCAGCCGTGGCAGACAGGAATGATCTGCCCCACCGATCAAGGCAAGTCCGCCAGAAGAGGGCACGCACCACTGCTATTGAAAGATGATGTTCCTGACATGCGTCCCAACAGTGACCTCGGGCGACTTTGCCGACGCCAGCTCACCAAAGCGAGTTATCTGCTGCAGCGTGACATCTTCAACGGGATGCTCCGCGTCGGCGCCGAGAACATAAATGCGGCCGGGCTTACCGCCCGCCTTGCCGGAAAGCGAAATATTCCTGAAATTGCAGCGCTTGACGTATTTGCCGGGCTGTTCGTAGGGCGTCACTACAAATTGCCCATTCTCGCGCCCCATCCCCTCGCAGCGCATCGGCAGGATCTTAATCAGATTGTTGTCGTCACCCGCCGCGTTGATGCGGATGTTCTCGAAGAGCAGATCCGACATCGGCATGTTGTTGCTCGGCTGCAGATAAAACACCCAGGTGCCCCAGTACGTTTCCGGTGGGCGATAGTCGCCGAGGAAGTGCAGCACGTCGATGTTGCGGGCGGTGATGTTTCGCATCGCGTCGGCATCGGATTCATAGCCGATGCGAAAAATGTTGGCCCGGTCGGTCCAGAAGCTGCAGTCGGTGATGGTGATATTTTCGCAGCTTTTATTGCCGTAGCCGCGCAAACCCTTGATGGCGATGCAGTCGTCATCGGTGCGGAGAAAACATTCGGTTATCGTGATATTACTGGAGTTGACGGGATCGATGCCATCGTCATTGTCGACGCGCGAGCCGCACAGTTTGACGTTGGTGATAGTTACTCGGTCGCAGCCGCAGGGGACGATCGTCCAACCCCAGGCGCCGCGCAGGATGATGTCGCGAATGATGACATTCGTGCAGTTTTCCAGGCCAAGCATGAATTGCGTCGGCCCGCCGTAGTGCGGCCAATCGGTGCCATCCAAAATGCCGCGCCCGCGGATGGTGATGTTGTCGCCGCTGGCTTCGATACCACCCTTTACCACCGCGCCCGCGGCAAGATAGAGGGTCTGGTTGCTGGTGAGGCTGATCCTGCCGGCGTCATGTGTTCCCGGGCCGAAATAGATCACGTTGGCATCGCCGAGCTTCGGGACGGATTCTTCGAGCGGGTTGCCAAACAAGAGCAGCGGGCTGTTTTCGCCATCCGGTTCTATCGAGATTTTGAACGGTCGGCTGACGGTCAGGTGGAGGGCGCCGTTGGCATCCAGGGATGAGGTCAGGCCGTCGATCTGCGGCAGGATTTCGACGTTCGCCAGTGATAGCGGTGATGTCACCTCGATCTCGACCGTTCCGGCGAAGTCGAAATAGGCGAAGGAATATTTCTTGTCGTGGTGCTGAGTGATGGCGCGGTAGATGGCCAGAGGCCGGCCGTTGACGCGGACGGCGTAGTCGGGGGAGAGGATTTCTCCCGCTGGAGCTGGATACGTCACAACCGTGGAAGCGCTCATGGAAGCCTCTATCGCTGGAATTTGCTGGGGCCAAAATCTGCGTCGTAATATTTCAACAGGTGCGTGCCGGGCGGCACGATTTCATCCAGCTTCTTGCGATCATCGTCGCTCAGGGTGACGTTGAGGGCGCCGAGATTGTCCTCATATTGCTGCATCGTGCGCGGGCCGATGATCGGGCTGGTGATGGCGGGCTGGTTCATGCACCAGGAGAGGGAGAGCTGGCTGACCGTGCATTTTTTCTCGGCGGCCATCGGCTTGAGGGCCTCGATGACTTCAAAGGCCTTGTCGTTGAAGGTGCGGCCGGCGAGCTGGCCGCCGGTCCAGCGGCCTTCGGTGGGAGTTTTTCCGCGCTCGTACTTGCCGGAGAGAAATCCGCCGGCCAGCGGAGACCAGGGGATCAGGCCGAAACCGTAGGTCTGTGCCATGGGAATCAGCTCGCGCTCGATGCGGCGGTCGAGCAAGTGATAGGGTGGCTGCTCGCAGACGAAGCGATTGAGGCCGAGCTCCTTGGCGATCCACAGCGCCTCGACCAGTTGCCAGGCGGCGTAGGTGCTGGTGCCGATGTAGCGGATCTTGCCGGCGCGGATCAGGTCATCCAGGGCCCGCAAGGTTTCATCAATCGGAATGGACGAGAGGGGGCGGTGAATCTGATACAGGTCGATCCAGTCGGTCTGCAGGCGCCGCAGTGACGCATCGCACTGCTGGAGGTTGTGCCGGCGCGAGTTGCCCCAGGCGTTGGGGTTGTTGTCTTCCATGTGGCCGTGAACTTTCGTCGCCAGGACGATGTGGTTGCGCTTGCCGTTGCGCCCCAGCGCCTTGCCAACCAGCGTTTCGCTACCGCCGCGGCTGTAGACGTTGGCGGTGTCGAGGAAGTTGATGCCGGCCTCGATGGCCTTATCGATGATGTTCATCGCCTCATCATCGGGCGTGCCCTTGCCATCCGGCGTGCCAAAGGTCATGCAGCCAAGACAGAGCGGGGAAACCTTGACGCCGGTTCGGCCGAGAGATCGATATTCCATGGTCATTCCTTGTGATGGTTGGCGGGGCGCTGTCGATGGATTCACTGACAATCCAGGGATGCGACGCCGAACCTTGGGACGGGGATATACTGTGCTGGCGAAGGCGATGACGCAAGCGGTGAAGTTGGGGATGCCGCGGCCGGTGATTCGCCATTGCCGCGCTGCTCTGCTACGATGCGGGGATTACGGGGCGTAGCTCAGCTTGGCTAGAGCGCCTGGTTTGGGTCCAGGAGGTCGCAAGTTCGAATCTTGTCGCCCCGATCACACCTGCGGTGGGCAATTCGGCGAGTACGCCGCACCTGCGGTGGGCAAAATGCCCGCTGCGCGTTGCTGCGCGGCGGAACGTTGCACCTCGGCGTCAATTCTCCAACTCGCCTTGGCCGCGTACCCGCGGAATCGCCCACCGCAGCCCCCCCTGTGCCCACCGTAGGTGCAATAGAAAAGGCGGCGAGGAAATGAATCCTCGTCGCCTGAGTTCCTTGACTAGCAACTAAGGGCCTGCCCGAAAATAACTTGTTCAAGTTTCAGTTATCATGATCTTGGC
>DAIOHQ010000059.1:0-21446 GCA_036744635.1 Tepidisphaeraceae bacterium
GGCAAGCCTCAATTAATCCCCGCGGCGCGCCCACCGTTCGTGGGGAAGGTCACTCCGGGAGATCGCGTGCTACAGGGGGGTGTGGAAGAGGGCGATGATCGCGGCCATCCAGAGCAGGGCGAGGAAGATGGCGGTGACGGCGAGATGATCGGCCCGTTTGGGATGGGGGTTGTTGTCCGCCTGGATGATGGCGATCAGGGCCAGGAAGATGGGGGTCAACAGCGCGCCCACGAGCAGCGAAAAGCCGATGATCACCCCGAGCTTTTCGTGGGATCCCATGTTGGCCAGTACGCAGAGCCCAGCGCCCACCGGCCCGCTGACGATCGCGGCGAGCAGGCTTATCAGCGGAAGCCGGCTCTGGCGGCTCGGGGCCACGGGAGTGGGATCGCGGTAGGGGAGGATGGTCTGCATGGCGGGGAGTTTAGCAGAAGAGCGCGGCGTGGGGCGAAGAGGGCGCGGCGGGGCGGGCGCGGGAGGCGGAAGAACGCTTGCGCTCTGGCCTGTTGTGCGGAATACCGCTCAATGCCGTGAGTACACGGGCACGGGTTGGAAACCCGTGCTACGAGTTTGCCGGCCACGCCGCCAGCCGATTGCATCCTTCGCGGGAAATTTTCTTCGCCGCTTGGCGGCTTGGCGGTGGAAACGTCTTGCTCCCGCGCCGCCACGCCGCCCGATTTACCCTTCCTTCCGCCGCGCCTTGGCCCCCGGTATTCCGGGGGAATTGCCCACCGCAGGTGTGAGTTGGTCGCGGTAGAATTCTATCATTTTGGCCAGGCCCTTTTTTCTGGGGACAACCGGGGTCCAGCCCAGCAGGTGTTTGGCGCGGGTGATATCCGGGCAGCGGATGCGGGGGTCATCGGGGGGCATGGGCTGGAAGATGATCTGGCTTTTGCTGGTGGGGATGAGTTCGAGGATTTCCTTGGCGATCTGCAGGATGGTCACCTCGTCGGGGTTGCCGAGGTTGATGGGTTCGATGAAGTCGTTCTCCATCACCGCGTTGATGCCGCGCACCAGGTCCGAGACGTAGCAGAGGCTGCGGGTTTGTTTGCCCTCGCCGAAGACGGTCATCGGTTCATCATTCAAAGCCTGGCGGATGAAGGAGATCACCACCCGGCCATCATAGGGGTCCATGCGCGGGCCATAGGTGTTGAAGATGCGGATCAGGCGGGTATCAGCGCTGAGTTCGCGGTGGTAGGCCATGGTGCAGGCCTCGCTGAAGCGCTTGGCCTCATCGTACATGCTGCGCAGGCCGATGGGGTTGACGTTGCCCCAGTAGTCCTCGCGCTGGGGATGGACGGCGGGGTCGCCATAGCATTCGCTGGTGCTGGCCATCAGGAAGCGGCTGGTCTTTTCGATGGCCAGTTCCAGCAGGTTCCAGGTTCCCTGGCTGTTGACCTTGAGGGTGGCGACCTGGTGCCTGACGTAGCCGACCGGCGAGGCGGGGGAGGCCATGTGGTAGATGCGGTCGACCGGTCCGTCGATTTTCAGCGGCTGGATGACATCCGCCTCGCGGAAGGAGTAGCGCCCGTTGGCGGCGAGATGGGCGATGTTCTCGCGTTTGCCGGTGATGAAATTGTCGACGCCGACGATGTCGTGGCCCTGGCCGAGGAGCAGGTCGGTGAGATGGGAGGCGAGAAATCCCGCCGCCCCGGAGATCAGGATGCGCATGGGGGATTGCTGTATCAGGAAATCGGGGGAAGATCAATTGGAGGAAGTCAGTAGTCAGTGGTCAGTAGTTGGTAGTCAGAGGTCAGCAGGCGTGAGGCGGAGCATACGGGATTCACCGCGGACGCAGAGAGCGCAGAGAACAAAGCAGAAAATGAGCCACAGATAAACACAGATGGACACAGATGAAGAAAGACAAGAGATAATGTTCCGCGCCTTGGCTTTGCTTTCTTATCTGTGCTCATCTGTGCCCCATCTGTGGCAAAAATTCTTCTCTGCGCTCTTCTCCTTGGTGCCGTCCGCAGGACCGTCTCGGCGGTGAATAATCTGGGGCTTGGGGGGTCAGTCGCGGAAGCGGAAGCGGATGATGGTGAGGATGGCCTTGACGCCGTCCTTCCAGGTGATTTTTTTGCCTTCTTCGTAGCTGCGGCCGTAGTAGGCGACGCCGACTTCGTAGATGCGCAGGCGCGGGCGCATCTTGGCGATCTTGGCGGTGATCTCCGGCTCGAAGCCGAAGCGGTTGCACTTGACGGTGATGCGGTCGAGGACATCCTTGCGGAAGACCTTGTAGCAGACCTCCATATCCGTGAGGTTCAGGTTGGTGAACATGTTGCTCATCCAGGTGAGGAACTTGTTGCCGACGGTGTGCCAGTAGTAGAGGACGCGGTGGGGCTCGCCGATGAAGCGGCTGCCGTAGACCACATCGGCCTTGCGCTCGACGATGGGCTGCAGGAGCTTGGAATAGTCATCGGGATCGTACTCGAGGTCGGCATCCTGGATGATGATGACGTCGCCGCCGGCCTGCTTGAAGCCATCGCGCAGGGCAGCGCCTTTGCCCTGGTTCTCCGGCTTGTGGATGATCTTGAAGTCGGCTTCGGGAAAGAGGGCGGGGAGCTCATCGAGCTGGGCGGCGGTGCCGTCTTTGGAGCAGTCGTTGACGCAGATGATCTCGCGGCGGATGCCATCGGGCAGGGGGGCGCGCACCACCAGGGCGATGAGCTGCTGGATGGTCGCGGCTTCGTTGTAGACCGGAACGACGATGGAAACGCTGGTAATCCGCTCCGTGGCCGCCTCAATTCTGCCATTGTTGCGCGCTACGTGCTCAAGCTCCGCCCGAGACAACAACACCGGCTGTTCCGTGAGTGTACTCATATCCGACCGCGATGACATACGCCCCCCTTGTATCCCTGCCCCCTGTACCAGTCCCAGAGAATGTACCCGCCAGCGGGGGCAATGTTTAGGGGGGAAAATTCGGGATTCACCGCGGAGCGGCAGAGAAGAAAGAATACAGTGTAAGGCGCCAACGTGTCATGCTGAGGTACTCCGAAGAATCTGGACTGTTCCTGCAGCCCACCCAGATCCTTCGGAGTACCTCAGGATGACATTTTCATGCCATAGCTTCTTCTCTGCGCTCTCTTCCTTGTTGCTGTCCGCAGGACCGGCTCTGCGGTGAATTCTCTGTGTTAATCCAGGATGACTTTGATGCGCTCGTCGAGGTCTTCTTCTGCGATGAACTCCAGGGCGGCCTCGCTTAGGGGTTCATCATCGGTTCCTTCTATGACGATGGGAGCGGGGAGGGGGGCGGAAGCGGCGAGGGAAGCTGGGCAAGCCTGGGTTTGGGGGAGATTTCTCCGCGTTCATTTGATATAGTGAGTCCGGCGACTCCGCTTACGGCGCCGCCGGCAATTCGTGGTCGCGGGCCGTTTCGTGGGCGGCGACCGTCCGCGGGAATCAAAGCCCGCTTTGAGCACTTCGGGGAGCATTTCAGGAGATCAGCCATGCGTCGAATGTTGCGCACGCTTCGCGGGAACCCGGCCCGGCGCGGTTTCACCCTGGTGGAACTGCTGGTGGTGATCGGCATCATCACGGTCCTTATCGCCATGCTGTTGCCGGCGCTGAGCCGGGCGCGGCAGAGCGCGCTGACCGTCAGTTGCATGAGCAACCTGCGGCAGATCCACATGGGACTGCTGCAGTACATGAACCAGAACGGCGGGTGGATGGTTCACGATGTGGATCCCTGGGATGGGGACCTGAGCGGGGCGTTCGCCGACTGGAAGGGGTTCGGCTGGACCAACGTGTATGTGAATACCATCGCCCCCAAAAACACCTGGAGCTCGATGGTCGACCAGATGCAGGCGCCGCGGGATGAGTATCGTAAGACGGCGGCCACGCTGGGCTGCCCGGTGGATCAGTGGTTCGCCGGCCGCACAGCGCGGACGAGTTACGGCTTCCCCTATGTCACCTGGCAGTATGCCCGCAGCAAGGTGATGAACTAGCCGGGGCAGAACAGCTATTTCGTGGCGGCGACGAAGTTCAACGCCGTCCGCCGGCCGACCGATTCGGTGATGTTCACCGAACAGTTGGCACATGGCGGGTGGACGGTGATCGACAGCAACGACCTGCTGGCCAGCTATCACCGGCAGGACTACGTGACCGGAGGGTACGGCGATGCGATCTTCGCCCATCCCGGTAAAGAGACGACCAAGACCACCGCATTGGAATATTTCCAGGGGAAGCTGAACTACCTGTTTTTCGATGGCCATGTCGAGACCCGGCATCGCCCGCCGTACAGCTTTGGCGGGACCAACCCCTGGGGCCTGCCGACCTATGCCCAGTTTGTGGGGGGATGAGTGGTGGCGATTAGGGGATGATTTTCCCGGACTGGGCTCAATACCAACACATGCTGTCCTAGTTGATTACAATCGAAAAGACGATCAAGTCTGCCAACGATGCGAGTAGGCAACAGGCTGCCAGCAGCCATCGCGATTCCAGTCGGCGCAGGTATCGCCAACACTTGAGCCAGAGCAGGATGAGCGCCGTCATAACGACCAGGCCAATGCTGTTCACCCATAGGAATTTTTCAAAGCCGTAGCGCTGATGGTTATAGAAAATCTTGACGACGCCGTAGATTAAGAGAAGCCCGTTCAATCCCGCGCCGGCCGAAAGGAAAATCAGCCCCGCAAGTGGCGCGGCCTGACGGGGATCGGCGCTGCGGACCAGCAGCACAAGCCTTTCGCCACACTCCGGGCAGGTTGCACTGGTGAGATTGCGCAGGTTGTATTGGCAAGATGGGCAGGCAACGTCGCGCTCGGCGAGATATTCGCGGAGCAAATCAGTTCCCGAACGCATCGCATCCAGCGGCATGGCTTTATCCATTCAGCGAGCCTTTGGTGCTGGGGACGCCGGGGTTGCGCGGGTCGGGGGAGGTGGCTTGGCGCAGGGACTTGGCGACGGCTTTGAAGATGGCCTCGGCGATGTGGTGGTTGTTGACGCCGTAGGGGACGGTGATGTGCAGGTTCATCTTGGCGCTGGTGGCGAAGGCCTTGAAAAATTCCTCGACCAGCTCAACCGGGAACTGGCCGATGGTCTCGCCGCTGAAGGTGACGCGGAAGACGAAGGCGGGGCGGCCGGAGAGATCGATGGCCACCTGGGCGAGGGTCTCATCCATGGGGACGATTGCCCATCCGTAGCGGTGGATGCCGCGCTTGTCGCCGAGGCATTTGTCGAGCAGTTGGCCGAGGACGATGCCGACATCCTCGACGGTGTGGTGGGAGTCGACGTGCAGGTCGCCCTCGGCGTTGACGGTGAGGTCGATGAGGCTGTGGCGGCCGAGCAGGTCGAGCATGTGGTCGAAGAAGCCGACGCCGGTCTCGATGGAGGTCTGGCCGGCGCCGTCGAGGTTTATCGACGCGGAGACCTTGGTCTCCTTGGTCTGGCGGGAGAGGTCGGCCTGGCGGGAGGGGCTGCGTTTACTCATGGCTTGCCTGGTAGCACGGGCGTCTCGCCCGTGACGTTGGTGGTTGCGGACACGGGCGAGACGCCCGTGCTACGGCTATGCCGCTTTCTCGGCGGCGCTGAGGGCCTTGATTCCGCCCAGCAGGGCATTGTTTTCCTGGCTGGTGCCGACGGTGATGCGGATCTTGTCATTGAGGCCGGGCTTATCGAAGTATCGAACCAGAATGCCCTGCTGCTTGAGCCCAAGATAGGCCTCGCGGCCCCGGCCGCCGGGGCAGGTGACCAGGATGAAGTTGGCCTGGCTGGGTAAAACCGTCCATCCCATCTGGGTGAGTTCGGCCGTGAGGCGCTGGCGCTCGGAGCGGATGTGCTCCCAGCTTCGGCGGGCGGATTCCTGGTCTTCGATGGCCGCGGTTGCCGCCGCGACCGAGATGGCGTCACAGTTGTAGCTGTCCTTCACCTTCATCATCTCGTCGATCACCTGGGGCTGGGCGATGGCGTAGCCGAAGCGCAGGCCGGCCAGGGAATAGGCCTTGCTGAGCGTGCGCGAGACCACGATGTTGGCGTGCTGCTTCACCAGGGCGATGCAGTTCTCTTCGGCGAAGTCGACGTAGGCTTCGTCGATGAGAATGAGTCCCGCGAAAGCGCCCGCGAGTTCGGCAATTTTTTCCGGTGGGACGAAGGTGCCGGTGGGGGCGTTGGGGTTGGCCAGGAAGATGGCATCGGCCTTGGTGGCCGCCAGGGCCTCAACCGGCAGGGCATATTCCTTGTCCCACTTTACGGGATGCGACTTGGCATCCTGCAGGCGCGATAGAACCGGATAGAGCGAATAGGTCGGGTCGGGAAAGGCGAGGGCGCCGCCGGGGGGGATGAAGGTGCGGGTGGCGATGGTGAGGATGTCATCGCTGCCATTGCCGCAGAGGATCATGTCGGCGGTGATGCCCAGCAGTCGGGCTGCGGCCTGACGGAAGCCGTCGGCGGTGGGGTTGGGATAGCGGCGGAGCATTTCCGCTTCCACCTCGCGGATCGCCTTCATCACCTTGTCGCTGGGAGGATAGGGATTTTCG
Organism: Tepidisphaeraceae bacterium; assembly: GCA_036744635.1. Classification (GTDB taxonomy): domain Bacteria; phylum Planctomycetota; class Phycisphaerae; order Tepidisphaerales; family Tepidisphaeraceae; genus DAIOHQ01. The sequence goes on from DAIOHQ010000059.1 coordinate 6,468, forward strand.
TTGGTGTTGAGCTTGACCACGCGCTCGCCGGGCGAAGGCTGCTCGCCGGGAGTGTAGCCGTCCATCTCGCGAATGGTGGAACGAACGAATGTCGGAGCCATGGGGGCATTATAGATGTGGGGAGGGTTGTGGCAATCGGGATTTGGGTGGGTAGAGGTGGAAGTCAGAAGTCAGAAGTCAGAAGGAAGAGTCACGCCGTGACGGAGCGTTGTCATGCTGAGGTACTCCGAAGCATCTGGGTTGTCCTGGTGATCGGGCCAGATCCTTCATGAGTACATTCAGGATGACAGCGCGCATGGTCAGTCGCTCATTGGGCTTTCGTGTCTGCGATGCGCACGCGCACGCTGGCGGCGTGGCCTTCGAGGTGTTCTGCCTCTGCGAGGGCGATGATGGCGTCGGCGTCGGCGGCGAGGCCATCGTGCTGATAGCGGGCGACGCTGCTGCGCTTGAGGAATTCGTAGACGCTGATACCGCTGGAGAAGCGGGCGGTGGTGTTGGTGGGCAGGCAGTGGCTGGGACCGGCCACGTAATCGCCGGCGGCCACGGGAGACCACGGGCCGAGGAAGATGGCGCCGGCGTGCTTGAGTTTGTGCAGGATGGCCGCATCATCGCGGGTCTGCAGGTTGACGTGCTCGGCGGCGAAACGGTTGGCGAGATCGATCAGGCGGTCGAGGGAGGGGTCGAGGATGATGGCGCTCTTCTCGGCCAACGCCATTTCGATGGCGACAGAACGTTGGCGCTGCTGCAATTGGTTGGATAGCTCACGGATCACCGCATCCGCCAGCGCTGGCGACGTTGTCAGCAGGAAGCAGCTTCCCGGGTCATGCTCGGCCTGGGCGATGAGATCGGCGGCGATGAAGGCGGGGTTGGCCGAGTCGTCGGCGATGGTCAGGATTTCGCTGGGGCCGAGGAAGCCGTCGATGCCCACGCAGCCGGCCAGCGCCCGCTTGGCGAGCTGCACGTACATGTTGCCGGGGCCAACAATCTTGTCGACGGCGGGGATGGTGGCGGTGCCGAAGGCCATGGCCGCGATGGCGGCGACGCCGCCGGCGCGAAAGACGTGGGTGAGATTCAATTCATGGCACGCGGCCAGCACCAAATCGCTGCGGCCATACTTGCTGGGGGGCGTGCAGACGACGATCCGGCCGACGCCGGCCACCTGCGCCGGCACACAGAGCATAATCAGGCTGGAGGGATAGGCCGCCTTGCCGCCGGGGAAATAGAGGCCGGCGGAGTCGAGCGCGGTGAAGCGCATGCCGAGCTCAACGCCGGGGCGGCGAAGGGGCGACGGGTCTTTGGGCATGATGTGGGTCTGATATTCGCGCACCTGGGCGATCGAGCGCTGCAGGGCCTGCATCTGCGCGGCGGGGATGGATGCCGCGGCGCTGGCCATCTCCTGCGGCGTCACGCGAATCTGCTCGGCGCTGAAATTGGGATCGTCGAACTTGCGCGAGGCGTCGACGACGGCCGCATCGCCGCGGTCAGCGACATCGGCGAGAAGCGCCTGCACCGCCACGGCGTCCTTTGCCCGCCCGCCGCGATTGAGTGCGACATCGGCGGGATCGAGGCGCAGGTTCTTGAGCAGGCTCTCAACCCGCTGCCGCTCGGCGTCGATGGTCAGGTGAAGAATGGGAATCATAGGTTATGGCACATTGTGAAGGTCGTGATCGCGGTGCTCGTGGCACGGGTTTCCAACCCGTGCCAAACGGGCCGCGAGGCACAAGTGGTATTGAAAATCCGCGCACCTCGGCACGGGTTGGAAACTGTTGGAAACCCGTGCTACGGAATACGGAATCTGTACACCCGTTGGATTCATGTACGTCTCAAGTGCGTTGAATTTTGATTTCGCCGCCGCCGAGCACTTCTACATCAAACGCGGCATCGCTCTTGCCAATTTTCACGAGATGCTTTCCGCCGCGGGCGGTGTAGCTCACATCCACCAGCTCATCGTTGACCGCAACCCTGGTCCTGGCAACACCATCGGACTCAAAGCGCGCCACCAGCAGCTTGATCGTGTCGATGCGTTTTTCATCCACGTAATTCATCACCGGCCCGAGTGCGATAATGCCGCCTTCGCGAACGAACAACGGGATACGCTCGATATCCGCGGCCGTTTCGATCCACCGCCCGCCGGGGATGCGATCCTTCGTCCACCAATCCGTCCAGGCGCCGGCCGGCAGATAGACGCGGCGGCGGGCGCCTTCATCGAAGATCGGCGCCACCAGGATGCTGTCGCCGAAGAGCCATTGGTCGCCGAGATTCCAGACGTTGGGATCATCCTGATATTCGACCACCAGCGCCCGCAGCATTGGCAGCGATTCTTCCACGCATTGCACCGCCTGGCCAAAGATGTAGGGCATGAGCTGATAGCGCAGGCGGATCACCTCCCGGCAGATGCGCATGGTCTCGGGAGCGAACTTGTAGATTTCCCGGTCGCCGTAGCCGTGAATCCGGCTGTGCGAGGTGAACATGCCGCACTGCATCCAGCGGATGAGAAGCTGGTCATTGGTGGTGCCGCAGAAGCCGCCGATGTCCTGGCTCCAGAACTGGAAGCCGCTCAGGCCGAAGCCCAGGCCGCCTTCCATCTGCGGGACCATGTTGTAGAAGTTGGGGCTGTTGTCGCCGCCCCAGTGGATGGGATAGCGCTGGCTGCCCGCCCACGCCGAGCGCGCCCAGACGCAGCCCTGGCCGGTTTCTTCCCTGGTGACATCGAACAGCGCCTGGTTGTAAATTAGCGGGTAGAGGTTGTGCATGCGCGCCCCCGGCGTGCCGTCGTGATAGATGCCGTCGGCCGGCGCGAACTCACCGAAGTCGGTCTTGATCACTTTGGCGCCGAGGCGGAAGAGCCGGCGGAAATATTCCTGGTGCACGCGCACGCCGGCCGGGTTGGTGTAATCCACGATGCCGACGGTGCCTTTGAAACCCTTGGTGAAACAGAATTTCACATCGTAAATCCCGCCCTCTTTGTTCTTGACGAAGCCGCCGGCATTTTTCAGATCCTCAAAAAGCTGCGAGCCTTCGGGGATGTAGGGAAGCTGCCAGAGGGACACCTTGATGCCCAGGTCGGCCAGCTCCTTGAGATATTTTTTCGGGTCCGGAAAATTTTCCTTGTTGAACTCCAGATCGCAGAACCACTCGGCCTTGAACCAGTTGGTGTCGAGGTGGATGACATCGCAGGGAATCTGCTCTTCGCGATACTTCCGCGCGATCGCCAGCGTCTCCTCGGCCGATGAATAACTGATCTTGCTCTGCCAGAATCCGAAGGTCCATTTCGGCGGCACCGATCCTTTTCCCGTCAGTTCGGTGTAGCGCTTCAACACCTCCTTGATGCTGCCGGTGAACAGGTAGTAGTCGAGGAAGTCATCCTCGCAGGCCACCTGCACATCCATGGCGCTCAGCGCCCCCAGCCAGTAGGTCATCAGGCAGGAGTGGTTGAAGAAAACGCCGTACCCTTTGTTGCTGACGTAGAAGGGCACGTTCTTATAGGAGCGCGGCGTGCTGACGCCCAGGGCATCCAGCATGTTCAGGTCCGTCGACTGGCCGACCTTGTTCAGCTTGATGAATTTTTCCCCCAGGCCGTAAATGCACTCATCGTGCGCCAGGTCGAATTTTTCCGTGGCGATGGGCTTGTCCCCCTCGCTGACGGCGCGGCAGATGCCGGTGTTGTAGGAATCCCAGTTGCAGAAATTGTTCTTCTCCGGGCCGCCGACGCCGGTGATCGGTTTGCCGTCCAAATCGGTGATCTCGATGCGAAAGGGATTCAGGCCGATGCCCACGCGTACCTTGGCGGTGATGAATTCAACCTTCTCGCCGCTCCCGCCTTTTTCCGCCTCTCCCTTCAACCACCATGCCTTGTCGCCGACGTTCTTGATCTTCCCGCCGCGCTCGATGGTGCAGACGGACGGTCCGGCGAACGATCCAACCACCATGCGGGTGGGATTCTCCGGCACCGCGGCGCCCTCGCTGTAGCGCACGCGGATGACGTCATCAGCCAGGATGTCAACCCGCGCCCGCCCCTCCAGTGTCTGGCCGATCTGCGCCAGCTTCTGGTTGTTGATCATCTCCCCATCGGCCGAGGAGAGGTTGCGCTTGCCCGCCACCACCGCCGACGTCTTGAGCAGGGCGTACGTCCGGCCCGTCTCCAGAATCTCCGCCTGCTGCACCGTCACCCGCAGCACGTTGGCCTTGTCCTGTTCGATCAGTCGTGTGCGCATGGTTTCTCTTGCTGAAAGTTGCCCGTTCGTCCTTCCCCATTATGCAGACGATGGCTTTCGCTTTCCATGCCGCACCCGCGCCTGGGGTGTAGCGCTCCATTCCAGCGGCCACGCTCTTACCCCCTCTCCCGGTACGCTGGGAGAGGGCTGGGGTGAGGGCGCATTCGCTTCGATTCAGCGAAGTGCGCCCTCGCCGTCTCCCGGTACTCCGGGAGACGGGACCAGGAACCGCTCGCCAGCAAGAAGAGTTACAGCCCGCGCCTGTGCCCGATGACCGTCAACGCCTACAATGCTGGCGTGAGCAACCCTCTGCCTCCGTTTTCAAACCAGACCTTCACGCCGGCGCCGCAGCCGGCAGCGCCCATTCCCCTGGATTATCAGCGGCCGGTCGCGCCAGTCCGGCGCGGGCTTGGCGGTTTCAAGCTCTTTCGCCTCTTCGGCATCCAGGTTTATCTGCACTGGAGCTGGTTCGTCGTCGCGGCCATCGAACTGCAGAGCCGCGCCAACGCCTATTCAACTCAAGTCTGGAATATCGCGGAATATCTGGCGCTGTTCGTGATCGTCACCATGCACGAATTCGGCCACGCCCTCGCCTGCCGCAGTGTTGGCGGCAAGGCCGACCGCATCGTGCTCTGGCCGCTGGGCGGCGTCGCCTTCGTCAACCCGCCGCCGCGTCCGGGGGCGCTGCTCTGGAGCATCGTCGCCGGGCCGCTGGTGAACGTCGTGCTGATTCCGATCACCTATGCGCTTTACGTCTTTCCGCCCATCGGCGGCGCCGACGGCTCTCATTTCTTCAAGATGTTGATGTTCATCAACCTCTTGTTGTTGATCTTCAACATCCTGCCGATCTATCCGCTGGACGGCGGGCAGATTCTGCGGTCGTTGCTGTGGTTCATCGTTGGCCGGGCCCGCAGCCTGACCATCGCCGCCGGCATCGGGCTTCTCGGCGCGGCGGGAGTTTTGATTTTGGCGCTCTACAGCCACGACACCTGGCTCATCATTCTGGCTGCCTTCGGAGGCGTGCAGTGCTGGGCGGGATTTGGCCAGGCCCGCGCCATCAAAGCTGCCGACGCCGCCGCCCGCCACGATGACTTCGCCTGCCCGCGCTGCGGCGCCCATCCGCCGGCCGCGCCGCTGTGGCGCTGCTCGCGCTGCGGTTTTCATCACGACACCTTCGCCAGCGGCCTGACCTGTCCCCAGTGTGGCCTGCCGCACCAGAACACTGCCTGCCCCGCCTGCGGCCAGAGCAGCCCATCGGCCCAGTGGCACCTTTTCGATCTCGAAACCCATCCCGCCGCGCCCGCGCCGCCACTGGGAGATTTCCCAAATCGCAGCCAATTTTGAGGATCTCGCGAGCGGCGAGTTTTCAAAAATCATCACAAGACGCCACGCCTCCACCGGAAATCCATATAATCCCGCGCTTTCAAAAGGACCTCCCGTGGCCAACGAAATGATTCTGCGACTCGGACACTCCCCCGACCCCGATGATGCCTTCATGTTTTATGGGCTGGCTAAGAACAAGATTCCCACCGGCCGCTATCGCTTCGAACACGTCCTGCAGGATATTCAGACCCTCAATCAGCGCGCCCGCAAGGGCGAGCTGGAAATCACCGCGATCTCCATCCACGCCTATCCCTATGTCTCGAATAAATATGCGCTGACGAGCTGCGGGGCCTCGATGGGCGACAAGTACGGCCCAATGGTCGTCTCGCGCGACCCGATGATTCCGGAAAGCGGTGACCCGATCAGAGCCCTGCGCGGCAAGACCATCGCCATTCCCGGCGAGCTCACCACCGCCTTCCTCGCTCTGCAATTGGCGCTAGGCAAAGGAATCAAGCGATCGGATGCCCCCGATCCCGTCGGGCCGACCCACACCGCATTCCGCTACGATGTCGTTCACTTCGATCAGATCCCGCAATACGTGCTGGATGGCAAGGCCGATGCCGGGCTGCTGATTCACGAAGGCCAGCTCACCTATCGACAGGCCGGCCTGCATCTGCTGCTCGATCTGGGCGTCTGGTGGTTTGAAAAGACAGGGTTGCCGCTGCCGCTCGGGGGCAATTGCATCCGCAAGGACCTTGGCCAGCAGACCATGCAGGAAGTGACTGATATCCTCAAGCAGTCGATTCAATATTCGCTGGATCATCGCGAAGAGGCGGTGAAATACGCCCTGCAGTTTGGCCGCGATTTGGACAACCAACTCGCCGACCGCTTCGTCGGCATGTACGTCAACCACTGGACGCTCGATTACGGCGCCAAAGGCCGCGAAGCGATCACCCGCCTGCTAATGGAAGGCGCCGCCGCCAAGCTCGTTCCCGATACCGGCGACATTGAATATGTGAATGCACGCTAAGTTCCGCGCAAGAAACTCATTTGTGGCACGGGCTACCCAGCCCGTGCGCAAGAAGCGACAGCGCTCTGCCGTAGCACGGGTTTTCAGAACCCGTGCCAAGCGGTGTGGCATTTCTACACGCTGTTGGACTCGAAAAAGTGCTCGGCACGGGTTGAAAACGCGTGCTACGGGGAAGGCTCACGGGCGGAGGCGCCCTGCTACAAGACCCAGTCAACGCGCCGCCATCACCAACTCCGCGCTGCGCAACGTGTTTTTCAACAGCATGGCCACGGTCATCGGCCCGACGCCGCCCGGCACCGGAGTGATGGCGGCGCATCGCGGCCGGACGGCATCGAAAATGACATCCCCAACCGTGCGTTTGCTTCCATCGGCGAGCGTCACGCGATTAATTCCCACGTCGATCACCACCGCCCCTTCGCGCACGTGATCCGCCCCGATCAATCCCGGCTTCCCCACCGCCACCACCAGGATTTCCGCGCGGCGGGTATGTGCGGCCAAATCTTTGGTGGCGATGTGGCAGAGCGTGACGGTGGCCATCTGCTCGGTCAGCAGTAACGCGATGGGCTTGCCGGCGATCTCGCTGGCGCCCACGACCACCGCCTCGGCCCCGCGCATGGCCACGCCGGTGGATTTGATCAACTCAATGACCGCCATCGCCGTACACGGCGCAATCAACGTATGCCCATAGACCACGTAGCCAATGTTGGCCGGATTGACGCCCTCCACATCCTTGCGCGGATCGATCTGGTATTGCAGCTCGGTGGCATCGAGGCCCTTTGGCAGCGGAAGGTGGAGCATGATGCCGGTGACGGAGGCATCGCCGTTGAGGCGCCCAATCGCCCCGGCCACGTCGTGGGCGCTCGACTCGGCGGGAAGGGTGAGAAGCTGGTAGTCCACGCCGATGGCGGCGCAGGCATCGCGCTGGCGCATGGCGTAGAGCTCGCCGGCCGGGGTGCCGCCAACGAGCACGGCCGTCAGGTGGACGCGCCGGCCGGAGTTGGCGATCTGCTGCACGCGCTGTTTGACGCTGGCAGTGGTTGCCGCCGCAAGGGCGACGCCGTCGATAATCGTTCCGGGCGCGGGCATGGGCGGAATTATAGGGGAAATCAAAAAATTCTGCGCGGAATGTGAAACTCCTGATACCCTACGGCGTCCCACTGAAATCGCACCAGAAAGAGGCGTTATGCAGCGTTTCAAGCTCCTCGCGTCGTTGGCGCTGGCGGGGTTCAGCATCGCCGCCGTTCTCATGCCGGCCGGCCCTCCCGCCACTCCGGATACGCCGGCAACCCAGCCGTCGAAGCTGATCGTTCACGAATGGGGCACGTTCACCACCTTCTCCGGCTCCGATGGGATTCAGCTCGAATTCAATCCGGTATCCGATGAGCTGCCCACGTTTGTGTTCGACCGCGCGAAGCAGGCGGCCGCTTTTGAGGGGCGCGAGGCGAAATTGGCCGCCCAGCAGCAGTTCAACAAGGGCTTTGTTCCAGCATTGGCGCGGATGGAGACGCCGGTCACTTATTTCTACACCGACACGCAGCGCGTGGTGACGGTCAGCGTCGATTTTCCCCAGGGGCTGCTGACCGAGTTTTACCCGCCGGTGCGCCACATGCTGCCGGCCTATGACCCCGAAGTGCGCGCCCCCCTTAAAGATGGCTTGCTGGCGTGGGGCAAGATCACGCTCATTCCGCAGGCGGCCGACCCGACCCACGACCTGTTCCCGCTGCCTCCGGTCACGGGCGGCAACCACTACGCCTTCGCCCGTCAGACCGATTCTGCGATCATTCGCGTCTGTGATCCGCTGCTGAAAAAGGACTATTTCGAAAAGTTCCTGTTTTATCGCGGCATCGGTGAGCCCAAGCTGCCGATCACCCTGACCGCCTCCGGTGACGGCGGATTCACCTTCAACAACCCGCTTCCCCAGCCCATCCCCGCGGCGTTTCTCATCCAGGTGGACGGCGATCACATCCGCCTGTCGCGTTACAGCAATCTGCGCGGCCAGACGGCGATGAGAGTCGGCGGCGAAGTGACGCTGCAAAAGGTGGGTGCCGAGCTGGTGGATGCGCTGATGACCGATGGCCTGTACGAAAAAGAGGCGCGGGCGATGGTGAAAACCTGGGATGCCTGGTGGATGAAGGAGCAGGGCACGCGCGTGCTCTATCTGCTGCCGGCCGAGCTGACCAACCAGATCATCCCCCTGCACGTCGACCCCCAACCCGATGAGATGGTGCGGGTGATGGTCGGCCGGCTGGAAGTGATGACGCCGGAGCTGGAGGGGCGGGTGAAGTCACTGATCGAAAAGCTGTCTTCCGACGCCGCGGCGGATCGAGCCGCGGCATTCGCCGAACTCAAGAAGCTCGGCCGCTTCGCCGAACCAGCCCTGCGCCACGTCGCGGAAATCTCCAAAATGCCGGAAATGAAGGCCGCTGCCGAGGAACTGATCGAGCAGATGCATGGGGCGCACTGAAACACGTTGATGTTGCGAGCCGAAATTGCCTCCTCGTGGCACGGGTTTTCCTGAACCCGTGCACGTGCTGCACTCAGCACGTAAGTGCAGTGATCCGCGGATGCGTTCGCAATTTACAGTAGACGGTGATCATCAGCATCGCTCCGGCGGAACTGTATCATCGAGTTATCCGCGGCATACCGCGGACATACGGGTTCAGGAAAACCCGTGCCACGAGGAGAGCCCGCCTGTCGCCAGGCATCTGCTGCGGCGAAAAGAGCGATCGAGCGTTATCGAGTGTTATTGCCAAACGGCGTCCCGCACCAGATGATGCTCTTTTCCAGCACAAGGAGACAACCGTGAGCACCGCAACGGCAACCGCCATCACCGAACAGCAGAAGCAGCAGTACAAGACCGAAGGATATTTCATTCTCGAACGGGTGATCCCCGACGAGCACCTGCAACTTCTGCGCGATGAGCTGCAGCGCTACATGGACGCGATCCACGCCGCCATGGACGCCGCCGGCAAGGATGTGATGGACCTGTGCCATCGCAACCGCCGCTACTTCATCAATAACCGCTACAAAGAGACCGGCCGGCTCAAGGCATTCCTGTTCAGCGACCTGATGGCCGACATCTGCCGGGCCACCCTCGGGCCGGATGCCTACCTCTTTCACGAGCAATACGTGGTGAAATGCGCGGAGGTGGGCATGAAGTTCGCCTGGCACCAGGACAGCGGTTACATCGGCCACGAGCACCCGCCCTATCTCTCCTGCTGGTGTGCCCTGGATGATGTGAACGAGGAGAACGGCACGGTCTACATCCTCCCCTACGAGCGCGCCGGCACCAAACAGATCGCCGAGCACATCCGGGAGCAGGGGAGCAATGACCTGGTGGGATATCACGGCAGCGACCCGGGGATTCCGGTGATCGTCCCGGCCGGCTCCATCGCCGTCTTCTCCAGCCGCACCTTTCATCGCAGCGGGGCCAACACCACCAAGAAGATGCGCCGGGTCTATCTACCCCAATACAGCGCCACGCCACTGCTGAATAAACAAAGGACAGCGCCGTGGGCGTTTACCGATCCCTTCCTCAAGGACGGCAAGCAGGTCGTCTAAGGTGGCGCTTTCTTGCGGAGAACAAAGCGCAATTCCTGCAACATTTTTGTTGACTGGGAAACATTTCACAAACTATCATCTTATAGGGGCCGGTGTCGATTGCTGTCCTAGGCGGTCTGCGTTTGCACGATTCGCGCAACAAAATCCTGGTGCTCACGGGGCAGTCGGCTGCCAACAAAGCCGTTGTCGATTCGCTCAGGGGCCAATCCGACGTCGTCGAGATCACCACCATTGACCAGGCCATCGAGGCCCTGCGCCACGACCACTTCGACGCCATCTTCTCCGATTCCGGCGATTTTCTCCCCCTCGAACGCGCCCTGGTCTCCCAGCAGGCCAACCTGATTCTCAACACCATCGGCGAAGGCGTCTGCATCGTCGACGGCGAGGGGCGCTGTAGCTGGATGAACAAGAAGATGCAGGGCTGGCCATCGCGGGTCCACGACAAGATCCGCAACACCTGCCGCGAGGCGTTCGACCTCTTCAGCAAGCAGGTATCGCCGCAGACGCCTGACTCCCTCCCCTTCAGCCGCTCCAAACGTTACGCCCTCAATATCGAAGATCAGCAGTTCCTGGAGATGATCGCCTCGCCGGTCATCAGCCCGGCCGGGGAGGTGGTGCAGGTGGCGGCGGTGGTGTGGGATGCCACCAGCACCCGCCGGCTGCAGCAGAAGATCGACGCCATCGACAAGGCCGGCCGCGAGCTGGTGCGCCTCGAAGGCGAAGCCCTCAGCAAGCTGAATGTCGGCCAGCGCCTCAAGCTGCTGGAAGAAAAGATCATCAGCTTCACCCGCGAGCTGATGCACTTCGATCATTTCGCCATCCGCCTGCTCGACCGCAAGACCAACAAATTGGAGCTGGTGATCAGCGTCGGCCTGCCGCCCGAAGCGCTGGGCGTCGATCTCTTTGCCGAGGCCGACCGCAACGGCATCAGCGGCTATGTCGCCGCCACCGGCCGTTCCTACATCTGCCCCGACGTCGAGCGCGACCCGCGCTACGTCATGGGCCTGGACCAGGCCAAGAGCACCCTGACCGTCCCGCTGCGCCTGCACGACAAGGTGATCGGCATCTTCAACATCGAGTCGCGCCAGCGCGCCGCCTTCAACGAGGATGACCGCCAGTTCGCCGAGATCTTCGGCCGCTACGTGGCGATCGCGCTGAACATCCTCGACCTGATGGTGGTCGAGCGCGCCAGCACCAGCCACAAGGTGGCCGACGAGGTCTGCTCGGAAGTCGCCGGGCCGCTCAACGATATCGCTTCCGACGCCGCCGCGCTGCTCGATGAATACATCGGCCACGATGACCTGCGGCACAAGCTGCAGACGATCCTGGAAAACGTCGGCATCATCCGCACCAGCCTGCAGCATGCCGCCGAAGGCCCGCACACCATCCTGGGCGCCCGCGAGGTCAAGCAGACGGATGATCCCATCCTGGCCGGCGCCGAAATCCTGGTGGCCGACGATGAGCCCAACATCCGCGTCACCATCAGCGACATCCTGCGCAAATATGGCGCGGTGGTGACCGTCGCCTCCAACGGCGCTGAGGCCATCGTCCACTTGGAACGCCGCGGCTTCGACCTGGTGCTCAGCGACATCAAGATGCCCGACAAAACCGGCTACGACGTCTTCGCCGCCGCCCACAAGCGCTCGGCCACCATCCCCGTCATCCTCATGACCGGTTTCGGCTACGATCCCAACCACTCCATCGTGAGAGCCAGCCAGGAAGGCCTGCAGGCCGTCCTCTTCAAGCCCTTCAAGGTGGACCTGCTTCTCTCCGAGGTCCGCAAAGCTCTCAAGACGCCGGTGGCGGGGTAGGGCGGATGATTCATGGCATACCAGGAGCAGCTTCCACGATGAACCGCGTCCTGCTGCCCATGGCTCTGATCTGCGTTGCCCTCGCCGCGCCCGCCGCTCTGCCGGCTGCGCCAACAAGCCGACCCACCACGGGGCCGAGCTCCGCCCCGGCGCTGGAGGCATGGGGCGAGGCGGTCAACGGCCTGCAGGTGGGGCTGGTGCTCACGAAACTCGATTACGCACTGGAAGGCGGCGCCGGCCAGGCCTGGGCGGAGATCGGGGCCACGCTGGTGCTGCGAAACGCTGGGGACAAGCCGCTGCTAGTCAAACCCGACTTTGCCTCCGGCGTGACCGTGCGGCTGGTGGCCGAGACGCTGGATGGCAAGGAGGTTCCCCTGATGATGGCCATGCAGGAGGTGCATCTGGGGAGCGGGGTGCAAGAGCTGGCGCCGGGCAAGTCGATCGAAGGCCCGGTGAGCGCCGCGTTCGAAGCCGTTGGCTCCTACCGCCTATCCGCGCGGTATACCTACTCGCGCAACATGGGCGCCAAACCCGAGCGCGAGCCGGTCTGGACCGGCCAGATCCGCTCGGCGCCGCTGATCGTGCGGATTCTTCCCCAACAACCCGCCCCGGCGGCGCGATAGCGATGTAGGTTTCTGGCGCGAAAATATCGCGACAAAAGGCGCGTAGTTGGTGCCGGGCCAGTCATTGCACGTTGGTGCGCTATGCGTCTTCGTCGGCTGTTTTTCAAAATCGTTGTGAATGCCCTTCCGCTCATCGGCCCCGGCTGCGCGCTTTGGCCACGGCACAACCCGCCCGCGGCAACCGAGGCAGCCAACCCGACTGCGCAGGTATCTGTGCTGGTGACCAGGAACTTTGAGGTCACGATTACCGTGAATTGCCCAGTAGACGAGGTCGAGTGCAATGATGTGACCTATCACGCCGTCTCGAAGAGGTCGGGCGAAAGCGTGACCCTCAAGGGGTCCACGTTCCACACGCACAGTGCTGACGGCTTCCCGAGCAGGTTCCTTGGATATCGCTTCAACAGCGGAAACGTCGAGTACCAGGTACTCGAAGACGGGCGTCTGCGGATCACGCGCGGTGACAGCGATGTCCTGGTGGACGAGGAAGGTGTGTGGCACGATCTGGACTGAAGCTGGAGGACGTGAAGGGCGGGGGTTATTGCGACCGATTCAGATCACCGCCCGAAATTCCGTCCGGTCAGCGCTCTGGCGATGTTGGCGGGGGAGCTGGGCGAGGCGTTGCGTTCGGGCTCGATAATCTGCGCGGTCAGCCGGCGGCTGCCCTCGACCGGGGCTTTGCCGATCATCTGGGCGATCTGGTTCACTTCCGCCTGTTTGGCGGCCAGTCGGGCTTCGAGGTCGTCGAGCTGCGACTCCAGGCTCTGGTAATCTCTCATCGCCGTCTCGTACAGGCTTTCGCCTTCCTGCATCCATTCTTGAAACGTTTTCGACACAGATCACCTCCAAAAGGGCAGGCCAACCCTCCCATCCTACACGGGAATTTCCGCCTGACCAGTGGTTTTCCCAAAGAGCCTTCTCAATTCCTTCATCGACGCGGGGAGGGGGCGAGTTAAGCGGAAAATGCGGAATGCGCGGCGGAGGATGCACCAGCGAGACGCAGAGAAGATTTTTTTGCCACAGATGGGGCACAGATCAACACAGATAAAAACGCGAGCCAATGCGTCGGGGGGTTATCTCCATCATTGCTTCATCTGTGAGCATCTGTGTTCATCTGTGGCCAATTCTCTTCTCTACGTTTTCCGCGCCTGCGGCGTGAATCCAGTCCGATAAACGATTGCTGGTGGTTCACGCCGCGCGCCGGCGGCGTCGCGATTTGGCTTCGCGCTGCAGCCGCCCCCGCAACAGGGCAATGACGGCCGCCTCCTCCGGGCGCAGGGATGACAAGTTCCTGCTCAGCTTTCGCTCCGCCCGGCCCTTCAGCACCTCGAGCGTCGAGCCGTCCAGATAACTCTCGATCAACGCGGGATGGATGCAGCACTTGCGGCACACCGCCTTGGTGTTGCCGAGTTTCTCCGCCACCGACTCAATGGCCGCCACCACGTTTTTCTTCGCCCGCGCCTGCGAGTCGAAAGATTCGAATTCCTGCAGCGCCATCGACGCCAGCACCGTCCCCGCAGGAGCTGAACCACGGCCGCAAGTACCTTCTGGCGCGGCAGGCCGCTCAGGCGCAGATGCCGGGTGGTCTTGCGGCGGATCAGCGGCAGGGCGGCGGCGAAGGCCAGCATCTTGTCGAACTTGGTCTGGTCGCGGACGCTCCGCCAGCGCGGGTGATAGCGATGCTGCTTGCGCCCGCGCGCATCCCGGCCAGTCGCCTGCAGATGGCCAAGCGGGTCGGTGGTTATCCAGACATCGGTCCACGCCGGCGGAATCACCAGCGAGCGAATGCGGGCGAGGGTGTCGGTATCCTTCACCGCCTTGCCGTTCGGTCCCACATACACAAACCCTTTGCCGTTGCGCTCTCGTGCGATTCCTGGCTTGGCGTCGGAAACATAATGCAGGCCAGCCTCCTTGGCCGACACCAGTGGATCCACCGGCGCGCCCACCGCTTTGGATGCTCGCCCATGATGTAATCCAAGCTGACGCATCGCCGATCCCACGCACGACTCGTGCCAACCGGCCTCCGCGTTCTCCGGGCGGCGTTCGCCTCCAGTTGGTGAGGCAGCCATTTCCAGCCTGCAGTTTCGTGAGGGAAAGTTATTTTGAGATGTGGGACATTTTGGGACATTTTGGGACATTGAGTGTTCGTTAGTCATTTCATCATAAAGACTTGTGAAGACATGGTAAGATAGGTCATTTGCTGCAAAGTGGGACATTTGGAACCCCTTTTTGTCTTACGCGGGGTTCGAGGAGGCGGCGGCCGGAATGGCCTGCGGAAACGTCCCCCCGGACTGGTGCGCGATCGTCGAAGTACGGAGGTATGATAGCGGGTTGTTAGGGTTTTGTCAATGAGGAAACCAAGAAACTGTCAAACCAAAGTTAAAATGTCCGGTATTTCTCCAAAGTTAAAATGTCCGGTT
>DAIOHQ010000060.1:0-21295 GCA_036744635.1 Tepidisphaeraceae bacterium
CAGGGTGTACTCACCTGTCCGAATCCAGCCATATCTGCAGCAACTGTGGCCGGACTCGGATGGATGAGTACGTCCACCACTCCTCCGGCCACGGCAGACAGGAATGTCTGCCCCACCAACTGAGTCCATCCACGGTCTGGCGACATCATGGTCCTTCTGTTACCTTCCGCTCGTCGCCGAAGCCGCCGGCATCGCTGCGCGATCCAACCCTTCCATCGTACTGCCGGCGCAAGGGTTCGGCAATAGTTAGGTTTCACGGCAATGGGTCAGTTTGAAATTTCCGGGTGCCACGGGTCGCGGTACTCCGAGACCTGTGCCGCGCAGCGACGCAGTAAAGACACAGGTCTGCGAGTACACCGACCTGTGGCACCCAAACTGACCCACTACTGGTTTCACAAAATGACCGAAGCAATGCTCCCTCCGGATGCGGCCGACCCGAAACCCGAAGAGTCGCTCTTCGCCCGCCGGCTGGCCCAGACGCTCTTCACCGTGGCGATGGTGGCCTGCTTTGCGCTGTTCTGGTGGGCGGGGACGCTCTTCCGCATTCCCTATCACTATCGCTTCGAAGACAGCCTGCTGCAGCAGCCGATGTGGGTTGTCAGTTTCCTGGTCATCGTCGTCGTTTACGTCGTCGCGACCGCCTTGGCGATGCTCATCACCGGCTCGATGCACTTCATCGCCGGTCTGCTGGCGGCGACGTTGGGAATGACGGCACTGACCATGCGCGGCGGAGCGATGCGCTGCATTCTCTTCTACACGCAGGCGAGCGGCGGCTCGGTTTCCATATTTCTCAACCTCGCGTTCGAGCTGATTCTGCTGGCGGCGCCGGTGGTGGCAGTCTGGCTGTATACGTTCTCGCTGCGCCACCGGACGCAGGCGGCCCTGGAGATTGATGAACCACCGAAAGAGCCGCTCATTCACGACCAGGCGGCGCAGCAGGCGCTGGCGCTGTTGGTTCAGGTGGTGATTATGGCGATCGCCCTAATGCTGCTGTGCGCTACGGACGCGAAAAAGCAGGCGGTGATTTCGGTGGGCGTGGCCGCGTTCGCGGGAACGTCCATCGCCGAATATATGTTCCCCGCCGCACGCATGGGAAAATGGTACTGGCTGGGACCGATCGCGGTGGGAGTCGTCGGATATCTCTCCGCCTATTTCAACGCCGATGGCTGGCAAATCGCACGCCTGCACAATTTGCTCGCCCCGCTGGCCCGGCCAATCCCGATGGACTACGCCAGCGCCGGCCTGGCCGGTGCCCTCGCCGGACTATGGTCGGGCGACCGCGGCGCAAAGCTGGTCGGCTTGATAGTGCTGCGCTCCGGCCGATTCATGTAAAGGCTCCCATCAACATCACTTCGGAATCGGAATCACCGCGTTGGCATGGGCCGCGGCGAAGGATTTCAGCCAGGTCGCATTGGGATCCCAGAAGGTCCTGCCGTCTGTGTCGACAACATTGATCCCGCGCCGCCCGTGGTTGTGTAGCACTGCGTCATAGATCATTGGATAGGCGATCTTCCCCCAGTCACTACCACGCGGCTGGCTGGACCAGTTTACGTAGAGATACCCGCCCCACACTCCTGATGGATCGGGGGTAGCGGCGGCGGGACATCTGATTACGGCATTGGAAAAACCTTGCGATGCGGCCAAAACCCCGAGCGTGGGTGGATATGATGATCGGTTCTCACTCTGGTATAGCAGGACCGTCTGACCTATAGCGCTTAGGCACTGCCTGCAATACTGCTCCTGCGCCGCACGCCGTACGAGGTAAAGGCTGATTACGGATGCGGGTACCCCCAGGAGCGCAATCGCCACAAGCACCACAGCCAGTCGTCTGCTGACGCGAAATCGCCGCTTGCTCTTTGGTTGATAGTCGAGAGCGAGTGGCGGCACAGGTGATCGCATCAGTTCTTCATCCATCTGCAATCGTCCCGCGTCAAAACCTTCCCTTGCGCGCAAGCAGCACCTTCTCCAGCGACTGCTCCAGCACATCGCAGACGTGATTCACCTGGGCGCTGGTCATCCTGGTGAAAAACGGCAGCGCCAGCGTGCGGGCCGAGACGTATTCGCACACCGGAAATGCACCCGGCACATAGCCGAATTTCTCTGCGATATACGGCTGCAGGTGAATCGGCGGAAAGTAGTTGTTGCAGCCGATCATCTCGTGGCGCAGCTCTTTCATCACCTCATCGCGGTCCCCGGGCTCGAACAGGTCGTTGAGCCGCACGACGAAGACGAACCAGCTCATCAGCGTGTCCTCGGCGATGGTCGGCAAAATCAGGTAGCGGTTGGTCATCAGCCGCTCCATGTAATGGTGGGCCACCCGCCGGCGGTTCTCCAGAATCTCTTCGAGCCGTTCGATCTGCGCCAGGCCCAGGGCCGCGTTGATCTCGCTCATGCGATAGTTGTATCCCAGCCGCTGATGCGCCAGCCAGCCCATCCCCTCGCGCCCCTGATTGCGCAGGGCGCGGCAGACGTTGGCGAAGGTGTCATCATTGGTGAGCACCATTCCCCCTTCGCCGGTGGTGATCTGCTTGTTGGGGTAAAACGCAAAAGTCGAAGCCCGGCCAAACGATCCAATCGCCCGCTTGCCAAGCTTACCGCCGAATCCCTCGCAAGAATCTTCAATCAAAATCAGCTCGTGCTGCTGGGCGATCTGTTCCAGCTCGATCATTCCGCCGGGATGGCCGAAGGTTTCAACCGCCACGATGGCGCGGGTCTTGGGAGTGATGGCGGCCTTGATTTTCGTCAGGTCGATGTTCAGCGTTTTCGGGTCGATATCGACGAAGACCGGCCTGGCGTTGACGTACAGAATGCAGTTGGTGGAGGCGACGAAAGAAAACGGCGTGGTGATGACTTCATCGCCTTCGCCGATGTCCGCGGCGATCATGGCGCAATGCAGGCCGGCCGTGCCCGAAGAAACGCCGATGGCGTGGCGCCGGCCGGCGACTTTGGCGCAGGCCAGCTCGAATTCCTCGATCCGCGGTCCGATCGACAGCGTAGGAGTCTGCATGACGTCGACGACCGCGTCGATCTCGCGCTGGGTGATATCGGGCGATGACAGTGGGATGTGGTTGCGCATTGATCTCCCGTGGGGCGCGGTGCAGTAAATTGCTCTCTCAATGGACCGTTTCCAGGCAGGAAAGGCTATACTCCTGCCCCGTGAACGTCCGATAACCAACTACAGAGTTGGCGCATTGTGCGCCCGGCCGCGGCGGATGGCTCAAAGACAGTGTATCGACGGAAGGGCAGTTTTTGCATGAGCTCGGATGTTTTGCCCAAGAATAAGAAGCACGACGACTTCTGGCGGGCCTGCAAGTTCCTCTGGCCACACCGCAAGATCGTCTTCATTTCGGTCTTCTGCGCATTCTTCGTCGGCGCTGCCTTCACCGGCGGCCTGGGGACGATGCTGCCGATTCTGCGCGTGCTGATAGACGGCGATACCGTCCCCAATTGGGTCAACCGCCAGATCGTCGAGAAACGCCTGGACATCAAGCTGGCCGAAGATCCCAACCGGTTGATGGTCGTCAAAGTGCATCACGACGGCCCTGCCGCCGCCGCCGGACTGCGGGCGGGAGACGAAATCCGCGCCGCAGCGCTGGATGCCGGCGATCAGCCCACCACTTCCTCACTCGCGCTGCTCGGCGACCCCAATCGCTCCGGGACTGCCGAAATTCAGGTGACCGGCAAGCCGCCGCTGCGCGTGCAGCTTCCCCCGCTGCCGCGGCAATATGCCGTCGGCTGGCGCATCGCACAGAAAATTCCCACCGATCCCGTCTGGGCGATTGGCGTCATCTTGATTTTCATCGTTCTGCTGGCGTGCATCGGCAACGTCTTCCGCTTCTTCCAGGAATATCTTTCCGACAAGGCCGCCATCATCACCGTCAACGACATTCGGCGCAAGCTCTACGACCACGTCCTGCACGTGCCGCTGGATTTTTTCGGCATGAAAGGCTCCAGCGACGTCACCAGCCGGCTGGTGCAGGATTCGCAAGGATTGGAAAACGGCTTTAAGACGGTGCTTGGCCAGGCCATCCAGGAGCCGATCAAGGCGGCCATGGCGTTCGGCCTGGCGCTGTTCATAAGCTGGAAACTGACGTTGTTCATCGTGCTGTTCGCGCCGCTGATGGTGGTGATCATCCGCAAGTTCGGCAAGAAGATGCGCCGGGCCAGCCGCAAGGCTTTGCAAAACTCATCATCCATGCTCGGGCAGATCGAAGGCACGCTCATCGGCATCCGCGTGGTGAAGTCGGCCGGCGCTGAGCGCTTCGAACGCCGCCGCTACACGAAAATCATGGATCGCCTGGTGGATGAGCAGCTTCACATGAGCCGCATCGACGCCTTCAGCACGCCCACCATGGAGACTCTCACGCTGCTGGTGGTGGGCGGTGTGCTGATCTTTGCAACCTATCTCGTGTTGAAAGCCCCCGAGCCGCGCCTGAGCGTCAAAGATTTCTTCCTGGTGATGGCCTGCCTGATGGGCATCGGCGAGTCGCTGCGCCGGGTGGGCAAATTGAACAACGTGCTGAACAAAGCCAGCGCCGCCGCCGCGCGCATTTTCGAGACGCTGGATGTTCCCGTCGAGCGCCGCCGCGATTTGTCGCGGACGACCAACGGCCTGCCGCACGCCGGCGTGCGCGAGGAAGAAGAGACGGTGAAGCTCCCGCCGCTGCAGCGGGAAATTCGCTTCGAGAACATCACCTTTTCCTACGCCAACTCCACGGCGCCGGCGCTGTCGGATGTCAGCCTCACCGTGCCCAAGGGGCAATCGGTGGCCATCGTCGGCCGCAACGGCTCGGGCAAGACCACGCTCTTGGCGCTGCTGCCGCGCTTTTATGATCCCAAGGTCGGCCGCATCCTGATCGACGGCATCGACATCCGCCGCGCCACCCTGCGCTCGCTGCGCGGGCAGATCGGGATCGTCACGCAAGATTCGGTGATTTTCCCCGGCACGGTTGCGGAAAACATCGCCTATGGCATTCCCAACGCCGACCGCGACGCGGTGATCGCGGCCGCCCGGCGCGCCTTCGCCCACGACTTCATCCTTGAGAAGCCGCGGCAATATGACACGATTCTCGGCGAGATGGGCGGCCAGCTTTCCGGCGGGCAAAAACAGCGCATCTGCATTGCCCGCGCCATCTTCCGCGCCAGCCCGATCCTGATCCTCGACGAGGCGACCAGCCAGGTGGATGCCGAAAGCGAACATCTCATCCAGCAGGCCATCGAAAGCCTGATGCACGAGCGCACCACGTTTGTCATTGCCCATCGCTTCAGCACGATCCTCAGCGCCGACACGATCGTGGTCATGGAGCGCGGCAGGATCGTCGGCCAGGGCCAGCACGATGAATTGTTGCGAAATTGCGAAACCTACCAGCAGCTCTACGAGCGCCAACTCATCGCCCCACCCGGGGCGTGATTGCAATTCTTGTAGGGGCGGGGTTTCCCCGCCCTCCCCTGTCTGCCGGCAAAAGGGCGGGGAAACCCCGCCCCTACGAATCGCGGGCCAGGGCGGATGCGACGACCGACGCCACCAGCGACAGCAGGATCAATCCCGCCACGCCCAAAATGGGAAGGGATGGGGAATCCGGGGCGAGAATTCTTGCCGCTGCGCCGGCGCCGGGACCAAGGATGCAGCCCAGGCCGATCAGCGCTTCGTGGTAGCCGCCGTGTTCGGTCGAGCCTTCCGACAGCACCATTCCGAAATAGAGGCTGGCGGTATAGATCAATCCCATCGCAAATCCCAGGGCGATTTGCGCCGCGATCATAATGGTCAAATCGGCGGTGGCCGAGACACCGAAATATCGTGAAGCAGGAACGGTGATGGCCAGAAACGCCAGCAGCATAATCGCGGTTGCGGCCAGAAGGGCGCGCGGCCGGGTGTGCCACCACAGGCCCGACAGCAGCAGAAATGCGACAAATCGCGCCACCATCCACGTGCTGCCGACGAAGGTTTGCCCCGCTACATTGAGGTGTTGGATGACCGGGAGGGTCGGCATCATCGCGGCCAGGCTGTAGATCACGACGTAGGTGGCCGGCAGGGCGATGCGGCTGAGCCACAGCGCCAGCGTGCGAATGGCAAGAAGCTGCGGTTCGGGGTGCAATACTGGCACGTCTGAACTGGAAATCACCCGTGAATCGACTGGTCCCGCCCTTTGTGTGGCTAACGCCAGCGCAGAAAACGCATGGGCCGCGCACGGAATCGCGAAAATGCCCCAGGCAAAGCGGCTGATGATCGCCCCGCTGCAAGCCACGGCGATGGCGCCGGTGGCCGCCCATATGATGTTGTATAGACCCAGCCGGCGGGAAAGCGCCTGCGGGTCGAGGTTGGCCGAGAGCAGGCTTTCGAGAATCGGCCAGGTGATTCCGATCATCAGCGTATAGAACAGCAGGCATATCGCGATGGTGGGGGAATTGCAGAACACCAGCGGCAGCGCGATGATTGCCGCCATGGTAGCGAAGATAATCGCAAGAATGCGCTGCCGGCCGAGCTTCGCCAGCGGGTGGGCGGAGAGCGCGCCCACCACATATGACAACCCCTGCCCGGCCGAAAGCAGGAAATTCTGCTTGAGCGACCAGCCGAGAAGATGGGTGGTGTAGAAGAAAACCCCGATCTGCAGGAAATTGCCGCAAACCGAGCTGGCCGCCTCAATGACGAACAACCGTCCCGCCGGCACAGAGGCCGGAACCGCGCTTCCATAATCAAGGGAAATCGGTGTCGCCATGGCGCGAGCAAGCCTCATCAAATCCGTTTTCACCGCCGGGACGCAGAGAAAACCATTCAGAAACGTGAAACGTGAAACATGAAGAGAAAAAGCTCACCGCCTCTTCATGTTTCACGTTTCACGTTTCATCTCCCTCTGCTCTGAAATGCAAAAGGGCTGCTGGTTTTGTGAACCAGCAGCCCTGAGATTGCGAATCGGGGTCGGGGAACTGGTGATTACCAGTTGGTGCCGATGCCCAGGCCGTATACGAACGCCCCGTCACCGAAGCGTCCACGGAGGTCGAATTGGTATTCGGCGATCCCGTAGATGAAGGTGTTGGAGTGGACGTAGTACTTGACGCCACCTTCGAGCCCGGCAATCCAGGTGTCCCTGGTGTTGTCACCGTACTTGTAGCCGCCGCTGATTCCCAGGAACGGCTGCCAGCGGTCCAGATCGAAGTGCCAGTCAAAGGCCACTCGCGTCGATCCATCCCACGACGTTCCGCCACCACTCTGGTCGCTGTCGGAATAGGAGACCGACTGGCGGATGGAGATCTCGGCGTTCTGGGTCGCAAAATAACCCAGGCCGAGGTTCACGCCGGCGCTGCCCGACCTGAACTCCTTATCGTTGCTGCCGACGCCGCTGAGCGTCAACTCGAACTGGCCGGCCTTGGGCTGAGCAAAGGCCAACGCGGGAACAACCAACACACCCAGCACGACTAACTTCCGCAACATATGAGCCTCCTTCAAAGGCAAGTTTTCTTTCCCATCGCGTGTCACTGCACATGCGCGGCGGGTCGGGCGGATGCCCCGGGCCGTTGCGGTTGGTGGCCCGTGCGAAACAAGAGAGGGAAGTCATCGTTTTCCCAATCTTCTCTTCGCAAGCGCCGCTGGAACAACCAGCGGCACACAAGTCTCGGATCGGCGATGAATGCTAATCCAAACCACAAGCTATATCGTAAATGCGGGGTTGTTTAGAACAGGCAATTTATGAGGAAGGTGACGGGAATCCGTTCGGTACGGTCTATAACGGATGTGTCGGGTTGAGTATAACTACTTTAATCATTGGATCTTATGTTAATACGAGCCTGGCTTGGAGCGATTCCCGCCCGCCGGTCAGGGAAAGCGGAAGCATGGCCGCGGGATGGCCCTTGGGGGTTATGGCGCTATTTGAATGCTGCGAATCGCGGGACCGCACATGGCTCAAACAGCACCTGGATGCCGGCGCGGCGGGGTGGAAGATCGCGGACGGGGAGAACTGAAATAACACAAACGAGATGCGGCAGACGGCGGCTACGTCGCTTGCCGGACCAAGGCAATTGCCTGTTGCCACGTCAATGCCTTGCCGGCGGCCCAGGCGGCGGCAAAGGCGGCGGCGTCCAGCTTCTGCCGCAACTCGATCAGCGTCTGGCGGTACTCGTATTCGTCGGCGGGATAGCTATAGAG
The DNA here is from genome assembly GCA_036744635.1 of Tepidisphaeraceae bacterium. Classification (GTDB taxonomy): domain Bacteria; phylum Planctomycetota; class Phycisphaerae; order Tepidisphaerales; family Tepidisphaeraceae; genus DAIOHQ01. The sequence goes on from DAIOHQ010000060.1 coordinate 8,141, forward strand.
ACGCCTGAAGTTAGCGAGCGGGCCTTCGGCGGCGGCGAAGAGGCGGATGGCAGTTTCCACCTGGCTGCGATCGGAAAACACCCCCGCCAAGCCCACCAGGCAGGTGGCCTGGCCAACGGTGTCTCGCGGGTACTGCTCCAGATGCCCGTCGAGGCTCTGCCGGAGCATAGCGGCGGCTTCGTCAGTGCGGCCCTGCCGCCGGGCGGCATAGCCGAGCATCTTGAGCTTCCCCATGTCGAGCGCCGGCGTGAGGGTGTTTGCCAGTTGAATGCTCTGGCGATAGCGGCGCTCCGCCTCGGCGAAGTCGCCGGCGCTGTGGGCGATCTGGCCGCCCTCGAAGACGGCATGGTGCAAAGAGCTGACGGCGAGGGAGCCAAAGAGCTGGATCGCCTGCTGGATCGACTGCTCCGCCGCCCTCTCCCGGAGCACCGGGAGATGGAGTAAGAGCGCGACCGCCACAATGGAGCGCTACACCCGGCCGCGAGAGCGGATATGAGAAAAACGTGAGCTGGCAGCGACATTGTGGTAAGCTGGGCGACCATGCGCATCTTACTCGTTCAGCCCGATGCCGGCGTCAGTGACTTCGGCTTTCGCCTTGCCGCCATGCCGGAACCGATGGGCCTGGAGATGCTGGCAGCGGCGCTGCCCGAACATGATGTCCGCATCGCCGATATGCGCTGTGGGGACAATCTGGCCGCCGCACTTGGCGATTTCACCCCTGACGTGGTTGGCGTCACCGCCCTGACGCCCGAAGTGTACGCCGCCCAGGCGGTGGTGCGCGAGGTCAAGACGCTCGCCCCGGACATTCTCACCGTTGTCGGCGGGCATCACGCCACCCTCCTGCCCGAAGACTTCATGCTCCCGCAGGTTGACGTGATCCTGCTCGGTGAAGGGGAACTCACCCTCGCCGGGCTTATCGCCACCCTGATTACCCACGGGCGCGGCGCTGACCTCTCCGCCGTCCCCAACCTCTGCTATCGCCTTCCCGATGGCACATTCCACGCCACGCCCCGCCAGCGGGTCAAGGTCGACCTGGACGCCTGCCACCTTCCACGCCGCGATTTGGTCGCCCGGCATCGGGAAAAATACTTTTTCCTCATTCACCAGCCCGACTCCAGCATGGTCACCGGCCGCGGCTGCCCCTACCGCTGCAGCTTCTGCAGCGTCTGGGAATTTTACGGCGGCCAGACCGGGATGATGGCCCCGGCGCGGGTCATCCACGAGCTGCGCACCATCCAGACCGAGCACGTCACCTTCGTCGATGACAACTTCCTGTTGAACTACAAGCGTGAAAATGCCATCGCCGACATGATCAAGGCCGAGGGCATTCAGAAGCGATACTCGATGGAATGCCGCACCGACTCGGTCGTCCGCCACCCCGAATTGGTGAAGAAATGGGCAGACCTTGGCCTCTTTTCCGTCCTGCTCGGCCTCGAAGGCAGCGACAAGATGCTCGCCTCGGTCGGCAAGGCCAACACCATGAAAGTCAATGATGAGGCGATCCGTATCCTGCAGGACAACGGCATCATCATCTGGGGCGCCTTCATCGCCGATCCCACCTGGCAGGTGGAGGACTTCGACAGCCTGCGCGATTACGTCCGCTCCCGGCGCATCACCCACACCCAATACACCGTTCTCACCCCCCTGCCGGGAACCCGGCTGTATCGCGAATCCAAGCACCAACTCATCACCCGCGATTACACCTGTTTTGATGCGCTGCACGCCGTGGTGGAAACCGCGCTGCCGCGCGAACGGTTCTACCAGCACGTTGCGGCACTCTATAAGCAGACCGAGCTGGATGTCGGCCGCTACATGGAGCTGATCAGCGAGGGAAAGCTCACCATCGCGGACTTGAAGCGCGGCAAGAAGGTGCTGGATGCAATGAGCAAATGGGAAAACTACGCGAAGAACGATCCGGTGCTCCGCGACCAGAAGGCGGCTGGGGTTTCGAGTCCTGCGGGCGAGATTCAAGCCATAACATGAGCGCACGACGTCGATTGATGGAACGATGATGATTCGTCCACGCGCGGTAATCGAACCACCCGAGAAACTGGCGGCGGAGGTGCCCAAGCTGCGCGAGCGGACGCTGCGCGAACAATACGCCCGCCGGTTCGGCTATGCCGCGCACGATACATCCCATCCGGCCTGGCTGGTGCCGGTGGGATTGGTGACGGATCTGGTCTGGTATGTGCTGCTGGCCGCCCCGTTTGTCATCGGATTCCTGTCGCGGGAACGCTGGGTTGAGGTTCTAGCCCGGCCGGAATGCCGCTGGCTGCGCATCGTGACGCTTATCGTGGGGATTGCCATGATCGCCACCGGGCAGGCGCTGCGCTGGCGGCGATTGGCAAGAAATCGCGAGATGTCTCCCTACAGACCTTATTCTGGCCGGAACTTCCCTGTACCCTAAACGTTCATCTCTGAAAGAATCCACTTGCGACCGCCGCGAGACAGGAATAAAGGTTAGGAGTCAAGAGCAATGCTCGCCAGTTCCTTGGCGCTTTCAGCGCGGACGAATAGGCTTGGCCATCCGGCCTTGGACTGCGGCAGGACCTCTGCACGGCCTAGCAATGATGAAAGACCGAAATGACTCCTCACCCTTGATTCGCCCCCTTGCATGGTATGGGTCTGGCCGGTAGTCTCGCCTGCGTAGTAGCTCCCGCCGGGGCGGGAACTCATCTTGAACATTGTCACTATTCCGGGACGATCGATGCGCACCTCATTTTTCGTTGTCACCGCGATGCTCCTGGCTTGCTTGACATACCCGACGCAGGCGGATGAGCCGGCTTTGGTGAGGGCCGACATTTCCACCGTGAAGTCCGTCAAGCTCGAAGTGGGCAAGTGGACGTATGCCCCGGCGAAGGTGGACGTCAAAGTCACCGATGCGCCGGTCAGACTTCCTGGTGAAGGCGCGATCCTCGGCGGCGTCCGCAGCAAGTTTGACAGCGTGGTGCCCGGCGGCGTCAGCGTGGCGGCCATCCAATATCTCACCGGATCCCAGCAGCAGAACCTCAAGCACCTTGAGCAATGGGGCATCAGCCTCCTCGATCTCCGCACCGGCGCCTGCGGGCCTGTGACGCACCTTCCGATTGACTACACCGCCAAAGCGATCACGCCCGATGGCGCGCGGGCGGCCATCTCCGGCAAGTCGATCTTTTCGGAATTCGTGTCGGAGATTCAGATCGTCAAGCTCCAAGGGGAAGCCGCCGAGGTCGAGCTGGCCTTCATGCCCTACGAAGGGGAGGAGGAAGGCCACCGCGCTGTCACCTGGGCGCGCTTTATCGACAAGGATCACCTGCTCACCCTCGGCCAGAGCCGCCGGCTGATCCTCTGGCACATCACCGCCAAGGAGGTCAAGGGGATCTGGTCGCTGATGATGCCCGAGCATTTCGGCGGCGATCCCGTGCTCACCTTCGATTCGCGGTACGCTGTCATCGTGGATGAGAAGGGAACCTACCTGCTCGACGCCGCCACCGGCGCTGTCGCCGGCGCCATCAGCGACCCGGTGACGCGGTCGTGGTTCAGCGCATCGGGCCTGCAGAACGTGATGCGGCCGGACGGAAAGATGCTCGCCCGCGCTACCAATCCCCGCGTCAAGATCTATTCCCTCGACGGTGAGGCCAAGCTGATCGCCGATGTTTTCATGCCCCCAAAAACCAAGATCGACAGCGCCGTCTGGACCGGCGACGACTACCTGCTGGTCAACCGCTGCTACCTCATAAACGTCAAGAAGGGCCTGGTCGTCTGGCAATACAGCGGGCTGGGGGGAAAGCTTGGCGAACACGCGGCGCTCTTTCCCGCCGGCGAGCGGATGTGGCTTGTGAACGGCGGCAACGACAAGATGGCCATCAAATCGTTCGTAATGCCCGAGGATGATGTGAAGAAGGCCGTTGCCGCCATCGACGTCGAAGAGATCATGGCCATCAAGCCCGGCATGAAGGTCAACCTCGACGTCGACATCCCCGATAGGAAAATCGCCGACGCCGTCAAGACCCATTTTAAGACCGAGCTCCAGAAGAACAATATGATCGTCGCCGACGGCAGCCCCGTGCGCCTGCGCGTCAAGATAAGCGACCTGAACACTCGCGATGTCGAGTATCACGATGCCATCCGCCCGTTCTCCGGCCGTACCTCCCACGTGAGCGTCAACAACCAGCAGATGACGGTGACCTACGAAGTTGACGGCCAGACCCTCTGGGATATCACGATCTATTCGGGCGCGCCGATGATGCTTACCATCGAGCACGGTCAGACCATCGACCAGGCCGTCAAGGAAAAGCAGAAGGGGGATTGGAAACAACTCGATGAGATCGAATTGCCCAAGTACGTCCCCGCCTTCCGCGACCCCCCCGGCTTTGGCCAGACTGCCATGAACTCTGACCGCAGGCGATGAATTCCATGATGCCCTGAACCATCACCCCAAGCCCGACACCAGAGTGAAAAAGCAGAAAAAGTGACGAAAGCAGAAAAGGTGACGCACGTCGATAGTGGGAAGGGGACTAATGGTTCGCGTCACCTTTATTTTTTCCATGGAACGACGATGGTTCGTCCACGCGCGGTTATCGACGAAGGAAGGGGGACACCGCAGCTTGTGCCGGGCGTCCATTCGCCGCATTACGTGGCCGACTCAAGTACCGGCGCCGACGGCGGCTTGCACATGGGCCAGGGCATTGCGGAAAACCTGCAGGCCGGCGCCTTCGTCGGGCAGCGGTTTGTTTCGCGTCCAGGCGGGATGTTGCAGGGATGTCACGAAGCGTTCGGGATGGGGCATCAGGCCGAAAATCAGACCGGTCGCGTCGCAGATGCCGGCGATGTCGTCGATTGAGCCGTTGGGATTGTCGGGGAATTGGCCGGTGGCTGGCTGGCCATCGGGGCGTGCATAGGTGAGGGCGACCTGATCATTATCCCAGAGGGCGCGGCGGATGGCGTCATCCGCGGGAATGAACTTGCCTTCGCCATGCGCGATGGGCAGATCGAGAGGAGCCAGGCCCACGGTCCAGATGCACTTACGCGATCTGGGGGCAAGATGAATCCAGCGATCGACGAACCGCCCGCAGTCGTTGCTCGTCAGCGTGCAGGTTTGCCCGCCGCGCCCGGCCAGCGCGCCGGGAAGAAAATCGGTCTTCACCAGCACCTGGAAGCCGTTGCAGATTCCGATGATCGGCTTGCCGGCATCGACAAAACTTTGAAATGCATCGCGCAGGTGATGGGCAATCTGGTTGGCGAAAATCCGTCCGGCCGCGATGTCATCGCCATAGCTGAACCCGCCGGGGATGGCGAGAATCTGATAGTCATCGAGCAGTTGCCGGCGCTCCAGCACACGGTTGACGTGAATGCGGTCGCTCTGCCCCCCGGCCAGATCAAACGCGTGGGCGGTTTCGGCATCACAATTGGAACCAGCGGTGCGAAGAACGAGAATGCGCGGCTTCATAATCACAGTTTACGGCCACCGAATGTTCAGGGGAAGCCGACGGTGATTCTGCAGCGACGAAAAACGCCCAAAGCTCTGCTGCCAGCCCCTACCACAACACAACTCCCTGATCCACCAGTGCAGTGACGCATTCAGCAGGAATGCCGTCACTGTCCATCACCGCGGCCCTTATCCTGCCTAGCAGGGCAGCGGAAAGAGGCTGCTTCATCACCAGTCGTCCTGTCGACTGCAGCGATTGTAAGTTCGCGTCTTCGGTGATCCGCGCCGAGCTGAAGCTGACGCAGGTGTCGTGCTTTACAAATGGATGCTCTCCTGCTCGCACGATGCAGGTTTGCTCGTAGCGCTCCTGCCACGACACGAATTTGAGGATGACAACTTTTTGGGGATCGACAGCGGGATCCGAAATAATCATCCAGAGATGATCGTCAGCGCCGCCGGGAAAGAGAAATGTGTCCCCGGCATTCATTTCTTTACCGGAATGTTTCCGAAATCCCCAAGAGCGAGAAGGCGATCGACATTCTGCTCATCGCGGGCGTTCTTCAGCAGAGCATCTTTGTCTTTGGTGAGTCCGGCAACCTCAAGAACGTCGTCAAGTGGAATTGCGTTCGGCGAGTCCGCTTGAGGCTTGTTCTTGATCCACTCCGGAAAGCTGCGGGTATGATCGGCCAGCTTCCAATCATCCCAATCATCAAAGCGGTGGGCGACCTCCTGCAACTTTTCGATCTCCCCCTTCGAAAGTTTTCCCACGCCCGGATCGGCTAGCATTTCAATTTCCCGCCCGACAGTCAGATGCTCTTCCCATGCGAAAGACCTCACGCCAGCGCTCATCTTCCACGTTTCGTCCAGTGCCGGTCCATTCTCCACGGCGACAGCACGGTCACCGGTAATCGGCCGCGCCCGCTCCTGCAGCATTTCGCGATCGGCAATGTAGAGGAGCTTCAACAGCCTCAGGCGAGTCATCCTCCGCGCCCGCTGTGTCTTCAGCAGCACCGCGCACGCCTGAATGATTTTGAGAGGGACAAAGGGTATCAGCATCACTTTTCTCTTTTCGAGGTGTGCCTTCTTACCAATTATATATACCCTCCGCCAAGGTGCGGCAACAATGTTTTGAAATGTACGAGTTGAAAGTACCGAGAGGTGGCGATGAGCGATCGCGGGGCGCAACGGCAGCCGGTTTACAAGCTCGGCCGGCGGTTCTATCAGCGGCCGGGAGAAGTGGTGGCGCGGGAACTGCTCGGGAAGATTCTGGTGCATCGCCTTGGCCGGCGGATGTATCGCTGCCGCATCGTGGAGACCGAGGCGTATCTTGGCCCGGCCGACCTGGCCTCGCACGCGTCCAAGGGGCGGACCAATCGCACCGAGGTGATGTTCGGCCGGGCGGGGCACGCCTACGTCTACTTCATTTATGGCATGTACGACATGTTCAACATCGTCGCCGGGAACGTCGGCGACGCCCACGCGATTCTGATTCGTGCCGGCGAGGCGCTGGATGGATGGGAGGCCGATCTTTCCGGGCCGGGAAAGCTGGCGCGGGCGATGAAGATCACCCGCCGCGACAACGCCCTCGATCTCGCCGGCAAGGTGATCTATCTGGCCGATGATGGAACCACGCCGCGCGCGGTGCTGGCCAGCGCCCGCATCGGGATCGATTATGCCCAGCACTGGAAGGATGCCTTGCTGCGGTTTCACGATGCAGACAGCGCGGCGGTGTCAAAGGTGAGGCGAGGGGTTACTTGACTTGCGGCTGCGCACGATCCGCTGCGACGCCGCTCGTAGGGGCGGGGTCTCCCCGCCCACTCTCGCAGCGAACCACGGGTGTAGCGCATGTTTTTGGCAACCGTCTTTTTCTGGCCCCCTCGCCCGGTACTCCGGGAGAGGGCTGGGGTGAGGGATCTTCACCCTAACCCTCTCCCAAGCGTACGTCTGCAACGTTGATTCGCCCCGATTCGCTCCTACTATAGCTTTTCATCCAGGGAGCACCCATGGCACGCGTCGCGATCTTGGTGGAGAAGATGTACGAGGACCTCGAGCTGCAGTATCCGCGGCTGCGCTTGAAGGAGGCGGGGCACACCGTTGACATCGTCGGCCCCAGGGCCGGCGAAAGCTACGCCTCCAAGCATGGCTATCCGCAGAAGGCGGACAAAACCGCCAAGGACGTCAGCGCCTCGGATTACGCGGCCATCATCATCCCCGGCGGATTCTCCCCCGACCAGATGCGCCGCGATGAAGGCCTGGTGAACCTCGTCCGCGCCGCGGCCGCCGCCAAGCTGCCGCTGGCGGCGATCTGCCACGGGCCGTGGATGCTCTGTTCCACCGAAGCCCTGCGCGGCCGGCGCTGCACCAGCTTCCAGTCGATCGTGCACGATGTCGTCAACGCCGGCGGCAAGTGGGTCGATGAGGAGTGCGTGGTGGACGGCAACATCATCACCGCCCGCTGCCCCGATGACCTGCCATCCTTTTCCAACGCCATCCTGCAAATTCTCAGCGGCGAAACCGCCACAGGCGCCAAGGGAAAACCGATCGCGCCGCAGTGGCTGAAGGAAACGATTCCCGCCGCCTCGCGAGGGTGACGCATTACCGGCGGCGCGGCGGCGGACGGTCATCGCCATCCGGGCCGCGGCGGTCGTCGCCATTTCCCCTTCCACCGCCGTCATCCGGCCCGTTCCGATTATCAGCGCCGCCTCGTCCCGGCGGTCCGCCGGGTCTTCCCTCTCCTCCCGGCCCGCCGCGCCCGCCCGGTCCCGGCCCCGCATGGGTGAAGCTCTCATCCGGCGTCCCCGCAAACATCCGCCCGATGAACGGAAAACTCTCCGTCAGCACATAATAATATATCCCCTCCGGATACTCCGGCGTCACCCCGCTGCGCCCATTGCACTCATCCAGATCGCCCGCGCCAGCCGCATATTCGTAATCCCGCGTGTACGTCCCATCATATTTCCCCCCCGGCCCGTCGTTCCCGCCCGGCCGCTGCCCCTCCTTCAGCCGATAGCTGCTCTTGAGCTTCCGCACTGCGCTCTTGGAATTTTTCGGATCGGCATATCCATACGGACCATAGATCGGAAACCCATCGGCCGAATATCCCACCAGCGTCATCTGCTTCGACACCTTCGCCGCGCCTCCCGCCCCCCTGCCAGCTTCGCCAGCAGCGCATCGGGAATGCCGTGGTAGTGATTCTGACTATCCGGCAGGAGACAGAGCCCGTTTGCATATTCAGCATTCAGCATTCATCACTCAGCATTTCCCCGCCAGTCTACTCCGCGTCCTTTGCGCCTCCACGGTGAATCCTTTCCACCCGTATTGCATCCTTCTCCTCCTCATTCGCCAGCACCTCATTGACGTCTTTGACGATCGCGTCTATCCCCCCGCGCGGGTCGCGGAAAAAGTGCGGCGTCCACACCCGGTGCAGCTTCCACCCCTGCCCTTCCAGGATGCCGGTGCGGAAGATTTCCCACTCCACCGGATCCTGCGCCTGTGCAAAGCGCGTGGCATCGCACAACACCCCGATCGTCACATCCTCCGCGTTCTTCGGATGGTGCAGCGCCAAGTCGACACAAAACCCGTCATTCCCCCAGTGTACGTCGCTCCCCACCTGCCGCTCCCCGCAAAGCTGCTCCGCCAGCGCCTGCGCAAACTCGCTCGGCCAGCGCGCCGGCCGCACGTTCACCGTCGCCCGCGCCTCTCCCCGCGCCTCCTCCAGCACCTCATGCGCCGTCTCATACGCCTCGGCCAATTTCTCGGCATAGTTCAGATAAGCGAACAGCAGATATCCCCCCGTCGGCGTCTGGCCTTTCGGCACCGGCGGCAGCGCCCGATACACCTCCGCCGGGATCGACGTCACCAAATGCACCTCCTCGCGCGCCCGCGTCACCAGCACGTTCAGCCGCCGCCCGCCCCCGCTGCGCCCCAGCGGGCCAAACCGCCGGTAAAATTTCCCCTTCACATCCGGCCCATACGTCGTCGAGATAATCATGTGGTCGCGCTCATCCCCCTGCACGTTCTCCAGGTTCTTGACGAACAATCCCTCGAAGGATGCCGGCCCGCGCCGCGTCCGCGCCTCGGCCAGCCGTCCGGCAAACTCCGCATCCTCCGCCGCCAGTTCCTCCAGATGCTCGACGATCAGGTCGCGCTGTTGCAAATTGAAACACGCCACCCCGATGCTCGGCGCCTCCGCCCGCTTAAATAGATCGCGAATGATCTTCCCCACCTGCTCGGCCTCCGCCCGATTGCAGCGCTTCTCATACACCCCTTTCACCCGATACAGCGTCAACGGCGCATAGCGCGTGCGGTTGGCCGGATGCCCCGGAATCGCCTGCAGCCGGGCGCCATAAAAATGCTGGTTGCTGAACTGAATCAAATCCGCGTTGCGCGAGCGATAGTGAACATCCAGATAGCACTCGTCGATCTCGATGTTCAGCGCTGCCCCCAGCAGATCCTCGATCTCCCCCTGCTGCACCTCGAAAAGCTGCTCATCGGTCTCGATCTCCTCATCATCGCTGCTCGCCACCGCCGACTCAAAAAACCGCGTCGGCGGCAACTGCTTGGGATCGCCCGCGATCACCACCCGCCTCGCCCGCGCCAGCACCGGCAGCGCCTCCTCCAGCCGGCACTGCGATGCCTCATCGAAAATCACCACGTCAAAAATCGCCTGCCGCGGAAAAATCTGCGCCACCGTCTCCGGGCTGGCCATCCACACCGGCCGCAGATCAAACAGCGGATCCGCCCCTTTCCCAGCTGCCTCCGCGCTCGCCACTCCCCCGGCGCGCCCCGCCCCCACCGCGCCGCTCTCGCCACCCGCTCCTGGGGTACGTGACGCTGCGGGCGCATTCGCCTGTTTTTGGTGGGGCAGATCATTCCTGTCTGCCACGGCTTGATGAGTATGGGTGTACTCACCCGTGCGAATCGAGCCGTATCCCCCCGTGCCGTCCGAACTGTCACGCTCCCCCTCCCCTCCCGCCCCGCGCATTCCCGCCGCGATCACCTGCCGCAGCCGCATCGCCCGTTCGCCGCGAATCGCCAGCCGCCGCCGCAACTCCGCCCCCTGCCCGTTCAACCGCGACCCCGTGCTCGCCAGCAACCGCTCTTTCTGCCGCGTCACCCAGTTGTGCGCCACCACCTGCCGCGACAGCCCGCGGCGCTGCTCCTCCAGCGCGCGATACCGGTCGAAGCTCGCCTTCAGCCGCTGCCCATCCAGCGCCTGCAGCGTCGGCTCACTCTTCAATCGCCGGCCAATCTCCTGCCCGATCACCGCCTTCTCCAGCGCCCGCATCGCATCCTCGGCCGCCGCATCCTGATCCACCAACTGCTGCGCCCCCGCCCGCAACCCCGCCGGCAAATCCCCCAGCCCCTTGCCCACCCGCAGCACCGCCTCCAGCGTATCCAGCGAACCCGCGAGCTTCTCAATACCCGCCCCCGCCGGCTTCTGCTGGCACAGCTCGATCTCCAGCTTCTCCAGCCACGCCTGATCCAGCAGCCGGCTGCGCCCCAGCGCATCCTGCAGCGCTGCAATCGCCTTCGCCCGCGCCGGCGATTTCCGCAGCCCGCGCAGCAATTCCGCCGCCGCCGCCGGATCGGTCATCGCCCCGGTCACCGCCGCCGCCAGCGGCTGCAGCGCCGGCGTTGCGTGAACCTGCCGCAGCAAATCCAGAAGCTGCCGGTGGTCGCGCAGCGATGCCTCGATCACCTCATCGGCCAACAGCGGGTCGTTGTCGGGATGCCCCAGTTGCGTGATGACATTGCTCAACACCAGCCGCGCCCGCAGCCCGATCAGAAACGTCCGCAGCCGCTGCGCTGTCCCTGCGCTGATCGGCAGGTTGTACAGCCCGAGCACCTTCTGGGCTTCCTTCTTCTCCTTAAACTTGATGAAGTGATACCACTTGTTGACGATCGCGATAAATGCATCCAGCGCTGCCACCTGCCCGCCGATCGCCTGCACCGGCGGTGGCGACATCCGCGCCAGCAGCGCCAACTCCCCATCCAGCGGCCCGCGCGCCAGCAACTGCACGAACGCGCTGGCATCGTTTACTTTCCGCAGCGACTGCTCGATCTTTGCCAGATCCGACTTCGCCCACCGCGCCACCAGCGCTGAATCCAGTTTCTGCAGCGCCGGCTGCAGCTTCTCGGCCAGCGCCGCCCGCTCCTCCCCCTCCATGCGTATCTCCAGCGTCGGGTCGAACGGCGGAATGGCCGGATCGATCGCCGCATCCGCCTGCTTCGCCTTCTCCTGACATTCCGCCAGCGCCCCGCGAAACCGTTCCATCGGCGTCGCCAGAAACGCCTCCAGCTCCATACCCGCCGCCTCCACCCACGGGTTGTGCCGATAATCCACCCCCGCCGCCCGCTCGAAAATCTCCGCCAGCTCCTGCGACCTTCCCTCCAGTTCCTCCATGGTTACCGCCACCAGCGCCCCATCGTCCAGCTTCGCCTCCCCAGCCGGCAATGCCAGCCATTCCCCCACCAGATCGTGAAACGACTTCCCCACCCCGCCCGGCCCCCCCTGCCGAGCCCCCAGCGCCTGCGTGTGTTTCGTCAGCTCATCATGAATCTTCTGCAGCTCCGCATCCGCCTTGGCCAGCTTCTTCTCCGCCCCCGCATCCGTCTGCGCCTCCGGCAACGCATCAAGCTGCTCGCGGATCGACTTATACAATTCGCGCTGGTCGCGCTGCGGGTCGTGTACCACCGCGCACAGATTATCCAGCCCCATGCTCTGCAATCGGTTCAGCACCACGTCCAGCGCTGTCCGCTTATCGCACACCAGCAGCGCCCGCTGCCCCCGCGCCAAATGATCGCCGATGATGTTGGTGATCGTCTGGCTCTTCCCCGTCCCCGGCGGGCCATGAATCACCAGGTTCTTCGACGTCCGCGCCAACTTCACCGCCCGGCACTGGCACGGATCGGCCGCCGACACCAGCCGATCTTCCGCGAACACCCGCTTGCGCTTATCAACCACCTCTTCCCCCGCCGTGGGCGTTGCCGCCGCCGACTTGTCCGCCGACGTATCCAGCTTCACAAAACTCTCGATCGGCCCCGCCACCGCCGGCTCCGCGATCATCGCCTGCGTATCCCGCAGCAGTCCCTGGTTGGTCGTCGGGAACAATCCCACCACCGCCGACATCAAGATCGCCGGCCGCCCCTCCCCTTCATCCCCGCGCGGCGCCGGCTGCAGCCGCAGATTCGCCGGATCCACCTCAGCTCCGCCAAACATCTCCGGCGGCGTCAATTCCAGCAGCTTGGCGCACCGCCGCACCACCTCCCCGATTTCCTGCCACGGATTCGTCCCTTCCTCATCTCCGTCGATCTCCAGCGCCGGCTGGCCGGTCTGCTGCTCCAGCCACGCCAATAGCGCCGTATTCGGCATCACCAGATCCGCCCCTTCGTTCCTGCACTCCAGGGTGATCGACTGTGCCGCCCCCGCCTTCACCGTCAGCGCCACCGAGATAAACGCGATCGGCGCGATCACCCGCCGCGTCAATTTCGCCCCCATCGACCCCGGTGGCATCGACAGCAGCGGAAACCCGATGTGCAGCACGTGCACGCCGGTATCGTTCTCATACGTCCGCGCATCCTCCGCGATCCCCCGCGCCTTGCGGATCAAAGCCTGCTGCTCCCCCCAGGCCTGCTCCGCCGCCCGCTCCTCCGCCGACAATGCACCCACTTCCTCCCCTCCTTTCGCCGTCTCGCCGTCTCGCCGTTTCGCCGTTTCGTCCCCCCCCTCCCCCGGCGCCCCCACC
>DAIOHQ010000061.1:0-21182 GCA_036744635.1 Tepidisphaeraceae bacterium
AGGCAAGCCTCAATTAATCCCCGCGGCGCGCCCACCGTTCGTGGGGAAGGTCACACAATCTTCCCGCGATTGCAACGAATTGCAAGAAAAAATTTTACAAGCACTTTTTCCTGATTGGCCATCAGGTCTTACGGACGTTGGGCATCACTCTTCCATCTCCGTCCACTCGTGATAGAACGCCGCCGCGGGCACGACTTCCTCGCCCGCCGCCTCCGGCGCCAGCCAGCGCAGCTTCACGTTGGCCTCCCCCGTGTCTTCCCAGTAATCCAGCCGAATGGAATGCAGCCCTTCGCTCAAGCTGGCGAAGACATGAATGCCATCCCGCTGCCTCCCCAGCGTCGGGCCGTCGATCAGCTTGTTCTCATCGATCCACATTTTCGCCCCGGCGTTGGCGGTGAGATGCAGAATGTATTTGCCGGACCTGGGGGCCCGGATCCATCCCGTCCAGCGGATCGAGAAATGATCCTTGGGCAGTCCTTCCCCCGGCGCCCCTTTCATCCAGTCGAAGTTGATCTGCGAATCCACCCGCGCCTTGAGGAACCGTTCGAAACCTTCACCATCATAGATTTCTGCGCTCAAGCCGGGTTCAAACTGCAGGCTCTTGAGGCGCTCTTCCTCGATGGCCCCCAGCCGCTCGGCGGCGACGCTCTTGTTCAACCCCGCCAGCTTCGGCAGCGCCCGCGCATAGATTGCCGCGGCGTGCTGCTGCACGTTCGCCTTGGCCAGCCCGCTCAGTGTCCCGGCCAGCTCCCACCAGGCATTGGCCAGCGCCACCTGCTCGCCTGCATCGGGGGAATTGGTCAGTTCCCGCTCCGCCAGCCCCTTGAGCGCCGCATCGTTGGCCCCGGCCAGCAGCGCCACCCCGGCGTCGAAATCGCCGCGCACAAGACAGAGAAACCGCCCCGCCGCCAGCTTGGCCTCGGCATCATCCGGCTTTCGCTTCAGCAGCTCCATCGCCGCCTTCCAGCGCGCGGCTCCCTCGTCGATCTCGTGCGATTCCTTCTGCCGCTCCTGCACCAGGGCAACCAGCTTCACCTTCTGCGTCTTGCCCGCCGCGGCGGAGGCCAGCGCGAGAAAACGGGGCGCTTGCGCCAAGTCCCGCTTCATCGCCGTCGCCGCCAGGACCAGGCATTTGCGCGCAAGCGCCTCCTGTCCCGCCACCGACTCCGTCGACCGCCCCACCACCAGCAAAGTCGCGTACCGCATCTCCGCCCCATCCACCCCGTAGGATTTCACCAGCTCATCCACCGCCTGCATGGCGGATGGGATCAACGCCGCCAGCGCCGCCACGTCGCGGGATTCCGCCAGCAGCACATAGCGCAGCGCGGCATCATCCGTCTGCGATGCCTGCTGCAGCAGCTTGCGGGCGAGTTGTCGACGCTGAAAAACCCCTTTGCCGGCGTAGTCATCCTTCAGGGTCAGCCGGATGAGTTTCCGGGCGATCTCCTGCGCCGCTGCATCCGGCACCGCCTGCACCTGCGCCCGCGCCGGGGCGGTCGTCGGCGCCGTTGCCGGGGCGGTCGCCGGCATCGTCGCGGGACTTGCCGCCGCGTCGCCAAAGGCAACGGACGCAATCCCCAGAACGGCCCACGCGGCCAACCCCACCGCTGTTCCGCCCATCACAATCCATCGCCCCATGTCCGCTCCTTGTCATTGGCCATTGGTCATTCGTCATTGGTCATTGGTCATTCGTGCAAATGACAAATGACAAATGACAAATGACAAATGACAAATCCCCTTCTTACCGATTCCGTTTCAACTTCGTCACCCGTCCGGTGGAAATCCATTCCACCACGAACAGATCCCCGCTCTTGGGATCCACCCGGCAGGCGTGCGGGCTGTTGAACTTCCCCTTCTGCACCTTGTCCTGGATATTCGGCCAGCCCGTCGTCTTGGGCGCTTCGGGGTTCTCCCCCAGATGCGTGATCAGCTTGTCGTTCTTGTCCAGAATCGTCACCCGCGCCAGCAAATCCGGAATGTACACCTCATCCTTGTACCACGCGAAATTGCACGGCATCTGCTGCGCTTCGGTGATGAACCGCTTGTGCTTGCCATCCAGCGTGAACACCTGAATGCGGTTGTTCCCCCGGTCGGCCACGTACAACTCCGGCTCGCCGTGCCGGGCGTCGATGTTCCCCGCGTGCGGGCAATTCAACTGTCCCTGCCCGTTGCCCGGGCCGCCGATCGACTGCAGGTACTTCCCGTTCTTGTCGTAGCGGTGAACGTAGGGCTGGCCATATCCATCGAACACGTACACATCGCCGCTGGGCCCCACGCACACATCCGTCGGCTTGTAGGTCTTGGGATCGGCATAAATGTCCTTGCGATCCGGCCGCTGAAATTCCAGCACCATCTCCCCCGTCAACGTCGTCTTCCGCACCTTTTGAATCTCATAATCCGAAAGATACAGATACTCCGTCCCTCCCTCCTTGCTCAGATAAAGCCCATGCGCCCCGGCCGCGAATTCCTCCCCCCACGAGCGGATGAAATTCCCCGCCAGGTCGAACGTACACAGCGCATCTTTCGACTGGTTGAAGATGTGTACGTTCTCCTTCGAGTCGATCACCACCCCGTGGGTATATCCAAACGCCTTGCCGGCCGGGAGCTTCGCCCAGTTCTCCACCCACTCATACGTATGCGTGCCGCTGCCGAGTGTCATGTTTTCTCCTTGGTTGGTGTAAGGCGGAATAGTTGAACGCGGCAAACCCGCCGCGTCAACAGAGGCGGCGCACACTTTTGGCCCGGAGAAATACGACCGGCCGCGCCCAAATCCAGCGTCGTCTGCATCCCGAGATCACCAGCGGTCTGTCACTGAACCCTGAGCCCGCTTGCCCCGTAACCCCTTCATGCCATCTCCATTCACTCCCGAAGAAGTTCTTCGCCGTGCCCGCATCATCTATCCCGCCGCAGCCGGAATTGGGATAGCACTCGGCTGGGGCCTCTACCTTTCGGCCGCGCTCTTCGGAAAGGATTGGCTGGACAAAGCCCCGCCGGGCGAATTGACAATCACCGTCTACTGGTACATCGCCATCGCGCTCACAATCGCCGGCGCAGTGTTCATCTTCGTGAGCATCCGTAAGTACGGCACCCTATTGCGCCGCGGAGTTCAGACCGAAGCCCGCGTCGTCAGCATCAGCAGCGTCGGCGAAGGCACCGCCAGGCCGGTAACGCTGGCCTATGTCGCCAATGGCCAGCGCATTACCGTCAAACTCGACATGCCTGAAATCTTCGCAAGGAATTTTAACGAGCAGACGCGACTCCCGTTGATGTACGATCCCCAGAATCCAAAGCGCTTCACGCTCCTGCGCGATCAGGACCCCTCCCAGGAACAGCCCGAAACCAGAATTTCGCAAACCCTGGCTGACGTACTGCATAAGCCGGCGCTGCTCGTCGTTTATTGGGGCACCGTCATTGTCCTCCTGCTTCTTGTCCATCACTTCGGAGGCAAAACAAACACTTGGATACTGCCGATCATTCTCGGCTCCATCACCATACTGGGCGTCGGCGATGAGCTCTTCCAGCGCCTGCTTGGTGCCCGCAACATTCTCATCTCCGACAAGCCGCGATGGATTCTGATCGTCGTCTTTGCAGTGGGAGCCGTCACATCGCTGGCGTGGAACATCCATTCGGCTGATAAAGATGCCATCAACCAGAAAAGGGAACAGGCCGACCGTGATTCCATGCGCGAACAGATGAGCGAAGCCGCTGCCGCCGTCTCCCCTGAGCAGTTGGAGATACTGAGGAAGATTGCCGAGCAGCGCCGCAACGGTGCCGCCATCACCCCCGAACAGGTGCAGGAGCTGCGCAGAGTTGCCGCCCAACGCCCAAATCCCGTCCACGACCCGCGCGTCCGGGGTATCGGCAAAAGCTCCGGATAACAGATAAGCGCCATTGACCATCTCCCTACGAAAAGCGGGTGATGGAACAGCGCTGCGCCTTGCTATTCTTCCCGCACAATTCCGACTTCATCCAGCGTTGACAAATAGCCTCTCGACCAACAGCGCATATGCCGGCAGCCATGCCGACATATTACCCTCTGATCCCCCCGCCTCGCTCCGATCCCGCCGCCACGCGCGCAACTCAGCAATTGCGCGCCCGGCGCGCCGCCCGCGCAACGCCTAAAAACCACAAAATCCCCAAAATAAAAACTTTCCCCCCTCTTCGCCTCTCCGCGCCCTCGCGGTTAACTCCCGCGCCCACAACCATCTGTGAAAATCTGTGCCCCATCCGTGGCCAAACCCTCTTCCAAGTGTTGCGCGCCCGGCGCGCCGCCCGCGCAACTCCGCCCCTCTATAGAGGAGAGCAACTATGAGCAGCAACAACGGATCATGGACCACGGACAATGCCTGCGCCCTCTCCCCATTTTGCATTTTGAAATTTCCATTTTTCAATTTTCAATCTCCCCGCTTCAATGTCCCACTTTCCGCCCTCGTCTCCCCATGTGGGACATTGTGGGACATCGCCTCAACCCCTGCAATACCAAACACTAACAATAGATTTTTCCCCACAAATTCCCCCAAATGTCCCACAATTCATTTTCGCTCTTCCCCAATCCAGAACTCCTCCTCACCCTCCCAATCCTCCCCCCACGCTCCCCAGCACGCGGAGGGCATTGTCATGATACATTTTTTGAATCGTCCCATCCGGCAACGCCAATCCGCGCATCGTCGGCTGCCGATCCGGCGGCAGGTCGGGGTCAGCGATCGGGCTCGGGCCGATATAGGCCGTCTCCCACAGCTTGCGGTGGCACCAGTTGCGGCTCGACAGAAAATCGAAATTCCGTTCATCGCCGCTCACCTGGTCGGTGCCGAACAGGATTCGGTCCTCGTTCTGAATGAAAAAGTCCCGCGCCTGGTCGCGCCGGGCGCTGATCTCCCGCACCATCCAGCGGGTGGCGCTGCAATCCAGCACCAGGTTCGGATATCGGTCCAGCATGTATTGCAGCCGCGGCAGGTTCTCGGGATTGCCCCCCATGTGCGCCCCGATCCACGGCGTATTCGGGTGCGCCGCCAGCACGTTCTCCCACATGCGGTAGTGCTCCTCGCGCGTGCCGTACTTGGCCGCATCCGTGTACTTGCTGGCATACCACGTATCCGGGTCGCCGATGTGGGTCATCACCGCCATCTTCCGCGCCACGATTTCCGCAAACAGCGGCCGAAGCTCCTCGGAATCCAGCCGCCATTTGCGCCCGGCCATCGATCCCGGCGCCATGTGAAACTTCACGATCCGGCTGCCGATGTTGTAGAACGCCTCGATCCGCCGCAGCCAGTCATCCACGAAATTCGCCAGCGTCGATCCCCACGCCGGCACAACAATGAAGTGCAGCCGTCCCGGAAATGCCCGCTGCAGCCGCACCGACTCTTCCAGCGGCGTCATGGTGACGTAGGCGTCGATCCCATACTGGGCGGCCGACTCAAACCACGCCCTGCCGTGCTTCGCCGAGAACAGATGGCAATGAAAGTCGATGACGATGCCGTTGACCTTTGGCCGCGGCATCGGCCGGCGAAAATCCACCCCCGTCCGATTGAAATCCGGCGGAGCTGGCGCCGCAGGCAAGGGTGGAGCTGGGAGGGCAGAATTGGCGGCTTCAATCGCGCTCATACGTTCCGCAATAACGCAAATAACCGTGCGAGATCATGCGCGCTCTGTCATCCTGAGGTACTCCGAAGGATCTGGCCTCGATTGGTGATCCACGCAGATTCTTCCGAGTACGTCAGAATGACAACAACGCCGCCTGAACGGCGAGGAATTACGCACAGTCATATAGGCAGCCCGTTGCTGAATGTCCAACCGCCGGCGCCGCCGCATTATCAGACGTCACCCGCAATCCAAAATTTGCCGCGATCTATTTGCCTTCACCGGTCGAAGAATTGTACATCGTCTGTATGCCGAGGACCTCTTCCTTCGGCCACCGGGCGAACAAGTCTACATGGTTGGAGGCAACGTGTTGCAAGCAGAGACTGGGGTCGTGGAGGCGGACTATCAGCCGGGGGAGAGCTGGCCGCCCGAGGTGCGCATGATCATCTCATCGCTCGAGGCGGCCCGTGGCAAGCGCCCCTATCATCGCCGCTTTGGACGGATGGAATATCCGGTCACCGCCCAACTGCGCCTCTTCAGCGATGTGCCGCACGCCCGGCCATGGCTGCTCTATTCCCGCGACATCAACCAGCGCGGCATGGGTTTCATCACCCCCCACCGCCTGCCCCTCGGCTACGGCGGCATGCTCGACGTTCCCTTCCCCGACGGCCGGCGCGTCAACGTCTACTGCACGTTGCTGCGCTGCCGGCAAGCCATCCTGAGCTGGTACGAAGGCGCCCTGTATTTCAATCGCGACCAGCTTGCCTTTTCCATCGCCCCGATTCAGCCAGAGGTGCAGCAAGGCGCCTAAGCTCAAAGAGGTCACCGCTCCATGCCAGGTTCAACCTGTTCTTTCTTGGCGGCGTGCTCCTCGACTTTCTCCACCACCACTTCCGCCACCGTCTTGTGAGAGCGGGAGCGCCAGACGATGTAAATTGCCAGGCCGATCGCCAGCAGAATGCCGGTGATCTTCAGCACATTCTCGAACCCCTTGACCTTTTTCTCCAGCAAGTCCAGGTTCGCCCCGAACCAGTATCCCAGCGCAATGAACGCCCCGCCGCTGATGATCGCGGCCAGTCCGTCAGCAATGATGAACTTGATGAAATTGAAGCGGATCGCCCCCGCCGCCACCACCATCGCCCCGCGGATCCCCGCAAAGAGCCGGCCGACACCCACCACCAGGATTCCATATTTCTCGAACTTTTTCTCCGCCCACTCGATGCGCTTGCGGGTGACGTGCTTTCCAATGAAGGGAACGCGTGTGATGTTCAACCCATACTTCTTGCCCAGCGAATAAAGCACGCAGTCGCCGCCGATGATTCCGCACCAGGCCACTATCCCCACGATGCCCACGTGCATGTGGCCGCGGGCGATGAAAATGCCCGAGACGATCAGCGGGATATCCTCCGGCAGCGGCAATCCCAGCCCGCAGGCGAAAAGCAGGGCGAACAGGACGTAATATCCCCCCGAGCCGATCCAGCGCATGACGTGATCGAGATCGAGGACCTTCAGGAATGCCAGCAGTCCCATGTCGCACCCTCAGATGTAATACATCTCCTGCTGCACGTTCCCGAGCTTGGCGGCCTGCTCCAGCAACTGCTCGAGCGTCATCTTGTCCAGCACGTCATCGGTGGCATCGGTCAGCCGCTCGTTGATCAGGTGAACCGCCACCTTCCCCACCGAGGTTTCGTTGGGCTGGGCAATCTCCTTGAGCGAAAGCCGGCCTTCCAGCCGCTTCACCAGGTCCCCCACGCTGATGTCGCGCGGCGGGCGCGACAACCGGTATCCCCCGCCGCTGCCCACCTTGCTTTCCAAAAATCCCCCGCGGCGCAAGGCCAGCAGGATGGATTCAAGAAACTTGTTGGGCAGGTCCTCGGTTTTGGCCAGGTCCTTGGACTGAATGAAATGCTGCGGCCAGAGCCGTGCCAGTTGCACCACCGCCCGCAATCCATATTCCGTCCGTTTGGAAAGCCGCAAATCAATCTCCCATTTCTATCGGAATGGTACGGCATTGCCCCAGAGGGTCAACCGGCGCCACCGCTGGATGGTGCCCATGCCCCCTCTGCTGGCGACCGCGCGGCTGGGACGCTACATTCTTCGCAGCCGGCCGCGGACGGAATTCGCGCAAAGGAATAAGGACGAACCATGCAGCAGCGCACCATCAACATCGCCCTTCTCGGCTGCGGCGTCGTCGGCGCGGGGGTGGCGCATATTTTGTGCGAGCAGCGCGAACTCATTCGCCAGCGCACCGGGTTGTCGTTCAACATTCGCCATATCGTCGTCCGCGACCTGCAGAAAAACCGCGGCCCGCGCCTGCGCCTGCAACAGCCGCTGTCGGTCGATCCAGTCGCCGCCATCAACGACCCCGAGGTGCAGATCGTCGTCGAGTTGATCGGGGGCACGACCGCCGCTGGCGAGCTGATCGAATTGGCCTTGCGCCAAGGCAAGCACATCATCACCGCCAACAAGTCCCTGCTCGCCAGTCGCGGCCCCGAGCTCTTCGCCATCGCCAAGCGCCACAATGCATCCATCGCCTTCGAGGCTTCGTGCGGCGGAGGCATTCCCATCATCAATGCCCTGATCCACGGGCTGGTGGCCAACCGTATCGACGCCCTGGTTGGCATCATCAACGGCACCTGCAATTTCATCCTCACGAAGATGACGCGCAGTGGCGCCAGCTACGCGGATGCGCTCGCCGAAGCCCAGCAGGCCGGTTTCGCCGAGGCCGATCCGGCCATGGATGTCTCCGGCCGCGATGCCGCGCAGAAGCTGGCCTTGCTGGCCGGGCTGGCGTTCAACGCGCTGGTGAAGGAGTCGGACATCCATATCGAAGGGATCGACACCATCGAGCCCGCCGACATCGAATTTGCCCGCGAGCTGGGGTACGTGATCAAGCTGCTGGCCATCGCCGAGCGCAGCCCGGGTAATAGCCCGGCGGCGGGACATGGCGGCGGATCTACAGGGCTGGATGCGCCGATCACGTTGCGCGTGCATCCAACGCTGGTACACAAGGATGACGTGCTGGCGGAGGTGTCGGGATCGTTCAACGCCATCAGCGTCTACGGCCACGCCCTTGGCCACGCATTGTTTTACGGCCGCGGCGCCGGGCAGATGCCCACAGCAAGCGCGGTCGTCGCCGATCTGGTCTCCACCGCGCTCGGCCTGACCCCCGCCGCGTTTGCCGCGCTCAATATCTTCCCCGATACCACGCCACCGGCATCAGTGCTCCCCTTCGAGCAGCTTCAGTCTCGCTATTACTTAAGACTGATGGCGCGCGATGAGCCCGGCGTGCTCGCCCAGGTGACGCGGATACTCGGGACGCACAAGATCTCGCTGAGCGCCATCCTGCAGCACGAGGCCAACAACGGGCAGTCGGTGCCGGTGGTGATCACCACCCATCGCGCCAACGAGGGGGCGATGCAGCGGGCGCTGAAGGAAATCGCCGCGCTGTCTCCCATCGCCCCACCCACCGTCTGCCTGCGGATCATCGATCAACCGAAGGAGTTCCTCGGCTCATAGCGCACCCACCAGCCCCTTGCGTGAAGCCAGGGCCTGTTTAACCGCGGCATGGACCTGCTCGATGGTGATGACCTGCATGCAGACATTATTGGTGCAAGGAGAGAAACGGTGGTTGAACGCATTGACGCAGGGGCTGCAGGCGAGGCCGGCATAGAGGATGTGCGTGCGCGGCCCCACCGGGCCGAAGAGCGCCGGCGTCTCCGGGCCGAACATGACAATGGTGTCGATCGGGGTCATCGAGGAAAAATGCCCCGGGCCGCTGTCGTTGGTGACGAGGACATCGGCGACGGTAAACAGCACCAGCAGCTCGCGCAGGGTGGTTCTTCCCGCGAGGCTGATCGCCCGCGGCGAACTGATTTCCTGAAGCACGCGCTGGGCCGCCGCGCGCTCGGATGGCCCGCCGGTGAGGATGATGGTGGTGTCGTCGCCGTCGGCGAGGATTCGCCTGGCGAGTTCGACGAAGCGCTCGGTGGGCCATTTGCGCAGGGGCAGCAGGTCGCTGGCGTTGGGATTGAGCAGAACGATCCGGGCAGGCGGTTCCGAACCAAGCTCGGTGCGGATCAGTTCGCGCATCTTCAGCAGCTCAGCCTCGGCCGGGCGAAACATCGGCGGGGCGGCGTCGAAGGTGGGTGCGGATATTTTCATCAGCGGCTGCTGTCGCGGATCGGCGGCGTCGGCGGGGCTGACCAGCAGCGCCTCGACCAGGATGTAATACATCACCGCGGTGTGCAGATACGGGTTGTACTGCACGCGATGGGTCATCAGGTCGCCGCGGTACGGGCCTTCGCTGGTAAAACGGTGCAATCCCACCCGCCGGCGGGCGCCGCTCAGGAAAGCGAGGATGGCCGGGGCGCGTGCGAAGAATTCCATGTCCACGGTGGCGTCGATGCCCAGGCCCCGAATCCGCCAAAGCGTCTTGAGCATGTCGATCGCGAGGGAGACCGGCTTCTTGCCCCGGATGCTCAGCACGTTTTGGGGCGGGATGACGTCGAGCAGATCGAGGATCGGGCGGTTCTCCTCGAAAACCCAGAAGTAGACGTTTTCGCGGCCGACCATCTCGACGGCGCGCGCGATAGCGCGGTAGGCGAGCACGGTGGCCCCCTGCTCGATCATCTTGATGAAGAGGATTTTATTTGGCGGACCTGGATCGCGATCACCGCGGCCGAACAGTCGAGCGACTCGGCGCACGGCGGTGAGCAGCCAGCAGGCCGGCCGGCCCAGCCATCGGTCGATCTTGAGAATCTTTTGTGGGTTCACGGGTGGCTCATCCCTGCCTGATCTTCGCCGTTCGACGGCGGGCGGGCCGGCGGATTTTCCCGCACCAGCATCGTCACCGTCCGGCTGCGCTGGTGTTTGAACAGATTCACGGTGAAGGTTTTCTGCCAGGACTGTACAAAGCCGTAGCGCTGGCAGAAGAGTTTCACCTTGGGAGGGTAGGCCATCAGCAGCATCTCCGGCAGCGCCTCGATATTGGGCTGATTCGGATAGTAGTCGAAGGAGGTTGGCCGGGCACCCTCGAG
Source organism: Tepidisphaeraceae bacterium (assembly GCA_036744635.1). Taxonomy (GTDB): domain Bacteria; phylum Planctomycetota; class Phycisphaerae; order Tepidisphaerales; family Tepidisphaeraceae; genus DAIOHQ01. The sequence continues at coordinate 10,617 of DAIOHQ010000061.1, forward strand.
GCGGGTACACCAGACATCCGGGTGGCCGCGCATATAGAACGCGGCCTCGCCGGCATCCTGGTGGCGGGTGGTGAAGATGGGGACGCCGGCGGGAAGGTCGCTTAGCTGATTTCCCAGCTCGCGCCAGCCGAAAGGCTCATCCATCTTGGGCACGCCGAAGCGCGCCAAGAGTTCGGGCACGTGGAGCGTGAGGGTGATTGCCAGGGCCAGGGCGCATCCAATCTGCGCTATCCGCACGCGCTGGCCGGTCCAGTTTTCGGTCAGATAGGCCGCCGTCAGCAGCGCCAGAGGCCAGTAGGCAAAGTCGGTCCAGTTGATTTCTCCACGGCCGGATTTTGCGAAGGCGTAACCGAAGAAGACGATGGTGAGGGTCGCGGTCCAGAGCAGCATGGCAAGGCGCAGGTCGATGCGGCGATATCGGCGCCAGTAGTGGATCAAGACCGCCACGCCGAGGACGAAGAGGACCGGCGTCCATAGACCCGCCTGGCCGGCGATGAATTTGCCGGCGTTCAAAACGTGCTGGAGTAGTCCGCCGCGCTTGCCAGAAGCTTCCGCCCCATCGCCGCTGCTGAGACCGTGGCCAAGCTGCCAGCGGAAAGAGGCAAAGTCGTGGGTGTAATTCCAATAAATGGTCGGCGAAAAGACGGCTAGCGCCAGCGCCGCGGCCAGATAAATCCATGGCCGGCGCAGGTGCGCACGGCCATGGGGTGTGGTTAGGAGTGCCCAAAAGATGGCGGCGGGGAGGAGAATGGTGGTGTACTTGGAAAGCAGCGCCAAGCCGCAAAATGCTCCGAACGCCAGCCAGCGGGCGGGATCGAGCCGGGGGTTGCGACGTTCATCGCCCACGTCCACGGCGCAGGCCAGGGCACAGGCCGAAAAGAAGATGGCGGGAGAGTCTGGGGTGAAGATGGTGGCGACCAGCAGGAACATGGGGCTGGTGAGGAGGAGCGCGGCCACGAAGGCGGTGGCGCGGGCATCGGCAAGCAGGCGAGCGGTGATGCGCAGGAAGATCGCCAGCGCCCCGAACGACATCAGCACGGCGAAGAAGCGCACGCCAAATTCGTTGTCGCCCAAGAGGCGGGTGGATAGCCACATCAACCAGGCGATCATGGGGGGATGGTCGAAATATCCGCCGGCGAGGTGGCGCGTCCAGGTCCAGTAGAAAGCCTCGTCGGGAACGAGTTGGCGGAAGCCGGCGTACCAGAGTCGGAATCCCAGCAGGGCAATGAGAAGCAACACGAGCTTCCAGGAGAGAGCGGTGTCGCGCTGGGCGGGCGGGGTTGAGATCAGAGGGATTGGTGTCATGCCGCGTCCGCGGGCCGCATCATTGCGCGTGCCCGAGCATCACCGCCGGCGGCATCGCCGGCGCGCGGTGCGCCCGCAGGATACTCCAGACTGCGTGCGTGGCAAGAATTCCCAGGCCCGCGCCGGCCAGCACGTCGGTGAGATAATGGGAATCTGAGAGCAGCCGGCTCAGTCCCACCAGGGTAGCGGCGGCGTAAAATATCCAGCGGAAGCGCGGCAGCAGCCTGGCCAGACAGGATGCGGCGGCAAAGGCGAGGATGGCGTGCCCGGAAGGAAACGAGAGGTTGTCGATGCGGTGGAACAGGCCGTAGATGCCGTCGTGGAATGGCCGCAGCGCAAGCGCCGGAACGCGTTTGTGGGGGCGAATTCTGCCGACTGCCCATTGCAGGATCACATAGAACAGGCCGCTGAGCATCCCGCACAGGCACAGCAGCGCCGCGGCCCGCCATCTCAGCGGGTGCCACAGCGCCAGCGCGGCGGCGATGAGGAGCACGAATCCGAAATGCCCGCCTAGCTTGATGAATTCGAGCAGTTCCTTCTGCAGTGGCGTCAGCCGGAGGCATCCCATCATGGTTGCCAGAGGCTCATCCAACGCCACGCATAGCGCAAGCGCCGCCAGCCATGCCAGGGTGAATCCCACAACGCACCTGTTGCTCATAGCGCACCACAACCAAGCGTCGATGAGCATGCACGCGCGCCATGACGAGACCATGCAATTCGTATTACAATTTCGTCATTACTCAGTCGGGAAGTACGCTATAGGGGCGCATCGGGATGGTCTCCTTTTGTCCGCGGAGGTTGTCTTTCGGCGGGCGCGGCGTGGCGGTACACTTTGGACTTCTACTACAGGAGACCTTCATGAGATTGGCCTTGCGCTTGGGAACCATCGTGATTTTGGGTTTGACCTGCGCATGCAGCGCCCGCGCTGATTCTCCGCCGCCAACATCGCAGCCGGCCAAGGGGAAGCTCGAGCACCTTGCGGTAGATGTGAAGAAAAAAGAGGTGCGGGTGGAGTGCGAAGCCCTGAACGTCAAGATGCCACTGGAATTCTTCTGCTGCGTCAGCGGCACGCAGGAACATGAAGCGGTTCTGCGTTCTCCAGTGAAGCCCTCCGACCTGCACCTGGCGCTGCTGATGATCGGGCTGGAGCCGGGCGAGCCGGTTCACTACGTGGAGTCGCAGAAAAAGTGGCTGCCGCCCAAAGGCCCGCCTTTGCACATCGATGTCGAATATAGCAAAGACGACAAGCCGGTGCGGGCGCCGGCGTATCGCTGGATGCGGGATGTCAAGAGCAAGAAGGAGATGCCCCCCACCACCTGGGTCTTCTGCGGCTCGCGCACGATGGAGGATGGCAAATACGCCGCCGACGCCACCGGCTATCTCGTCAGCATCGTGAACTTCGACCTGACGGTCATCGACATCCCGCAATTGGCCAGCAACGCCAATGAAACGCTGGAATGGGAGACCAACCTGGATCTGGTTCCCAAGGCGGGCACCAAGGTGTGGATGATTATCACGCCGGCCGGCAGGGATGAGGCCAAGCCCGAGAAAAATGAGCCGCGTGGCGACGCCGGCGCCCCTGATGCCCCCGTCGATGCAGCGCTGGTGACCGTGGATGGCAGCGGCGAGATTCAGCTCAACCGCAAGGCGGTGAAGGTGGAAAATCTGACCGAACAGCTTGAAAAGCTCAAGGCCCAGCGCCCGTTGCAGGTGCGGCTGTCGACGGAAGGGGCGGATGCGGAGAAGGTGAAGAATGTGGCGGCCGCCATCGACGCCGCGGATGTGCCGCTGGTCAAAGCAGCCCCGCCGCAAGGAGCGGCGAACGCATCGGACAGCCGGCAGGCCGCATCCGATGAGGGCCGCATCAATGCCCTGCGCGAGCGCTGGGCCAAAGCGGTTGGACCCCATGCGAGGGCGCTCAAGGAGGCGGCGCAGGCCCATTATGAAGTGATCGCTTCGCTCCGCGTCCAGCAGCAAAAACTTCTCGATGAGTCGGACCGGATTGAGCGCCTGATCGAGCAGCTTGAAAAGCAGTACATGGACCTTACCACGCCGCATCCTGAAGGAGATAAAAAACCGGGGGAGTTGCGCTTCAAGGATGACCAGTAAGAGACTGTTTCAAAAATCGGCGGAGGACGGGCCAATGAGTACATTGTCCCGTGGCAGACAGGAATGTCCGCCCCACCGAAGAGGATTTTTGAAACAGTCCCTAAGCGGCGCCGCCGGCGCGTCCCGTTCGATCTTACGTCCAGCGGCCCATGACCATTTCGCCATCAAAGCCCGTCCCTCCGCGACAAGCGCTGCTGATCCCTCTCGCCATCGCTCTGTGCCTGGGGGTCCTGGCATCTCTGGCCGCCCGCTTCGCCGCCGGGCTGACGCTTGGGCTGTTCTTTGGCACCATCCTCCTGGCCACCGCCCTCCTGCCCGCCCTGCTCATCACCCGCTCATCGCTTCATACCGCCTATGCCGCCGCAATCTTCTCCTTCGCGGCCGCCGCCGGCTGGCTGCCAGCGCTTCTGAACGACATCATCGCTCCAATGCAATATCTCAACTGCGCAGTCATCCTCCTCGGCTACGTCCTTGCCCTGGTCGGCTTGGCCGTCCTCTGCCGCGCCATGACGCACAGCGCTATCGCCGCCACAACTATCACGTTGCTACTTGGCACTGCGTGGCTGACCTGGCCGATCTGGCTTGCCAATGTGGTCGATAGCGCGCAGAGTCCGGCCATCCGCTTTCTGGCGCCGGCTCACCCGTTGCTCGCCATCAATGGAGTCCTGCGCGACCTCGACTTCTGGGGCACCTCTCCCCTCGCCTATTGGCTCACGCATCTCCGCGACTACGGCCACTATGCCCTCCCGTCGCGGAGTTGGCCCAGTCCGCTGCTGCACATTGCCCTGGCCGTCGCCTGCTTCCTTTTCGCCGGCATCCTGGAACCGCGGCCGGCGGCTCAACCCTTCTCCCCCGGCGCATACGCCGGCGGCGCGTAAACATTGAACGTCATTGCCGGCGGCTTCCATTTGTTGGTGAATCAAAGGGAATGGATCGGGTGTAGCGCTCATTTTTGGCGATGCCACTACCGGTCCCCTCGCCCACGTAGGCGTGGGAGAGGGTTAGGGTGAGGGTGAGCGATCCCTCACCCCAGCCCTCTCCCGGAATACCGGGCGAGGGGGCCGGAAAAAGACGGTTCCCAAAAACATGCGCTGCACCCGAATGGATCATTCGCGCCCGACGTCCAGCCCAATGCCCACCTCTACGCCTCGCGCGTGACGGTTCCGGTGACGAATGGCAGACTGGCCGCCGCACCTTTCTGATTTGGCTGGCCGCCGCCAACGGATATCTCCCACGTCCCGGCGCCGTGCTCCTGCCGGCCATCCTCCAGCGTGCGGGCAAAGCGCTCCGGCGGCAGCACAAACGTCACCCGTTCACTCTGCCCCGGTGTCAGGTGGATGCGCTTGAAAGCCTTGAGCTCGCGCAGCGGAGCCGTGGTCTTTGCCGACCGGTCCGACAGGTAGAGCTGCACCACCTCATCGCCCGCCATTCGGCCGGTGTTCATCACATCCACCGAAACTTCAACCGGCTCGTCCAACCCGGGCTTCGCCGGCGTGATACGCAAGTCGGAATAGGCGAATGTCGTGTAGCTCAAGCCGAATCCGAACGGATAGAGCGGCTCTCCGTCGAAATAGCGATATGTCCGGCCCTTCATGCTGTAGTCATGAAAATCCGGCACCTGCTCCAGGGACTTGTAGAACGTCACCGGCAACCGCCCGGCCGGGTTGTAGTCGCCGAACAGCACATCCGCGACCGCGGTGCCTCCCTCTTCGCCGGGATACCACGCCTCGACGATGGCCGGCACGTGCTCCTGCGCCCAGTTGATCGCCACCGCGCTGCCGTTGAGCATCACCAGCACCACCGGCTTGCCCGTGGCCAGCAGCTTCTTGAGAAACTCCTCCTGCACGCCCGGCAGATTGATGTGGGCGCGGTCGCCGCCGCCATCGGAGTCGGCCGTGTCTCCTTCCTCTCCTTCGATGCGCGGCGACAGCCCCATGCAGGCGATGATCACATCCGCCTGCGAGGCGAAATAGAGCGCCATGCCGAAGCCGCCGGTGCCCATGCCGGTAAGGCTGGCGCCGTTGTACCAGTGCACCGCCGTCGCCGGGCCGACCTTGGCGCAGATCCCCTCGATGCACGTCACCAGCCGCGGGTTGTAGCCGTTGTAGTTGGCCAGCAGCACGTCCATCGCCCCGGCATTCGGGCCGACCACGCAAATCTGTTTCAGATTCTTCCGCAGCGGCAGCAGATTGTTCTCGTTCTTCAACAGCACGATCGACTGCCGCGCCGCTTCCAGGGCAAGCTGCCGATGTTCCGGTGAATCCACCACCTGCGGCGGAATACGCGACCAGGCCACGCGCTCATCCGGATCGAACATCCCCAGCCGGAAGCGCGCCTCCATGAGCCGCGAGACCGACTGATCGATCGTCGCTTCCGTGATCAATCCCCGCCGCACCGCCGACAGCAAATCGAGTTGCGGGCCGCACGTCAGGTCCAGGCCGTTGTTCACGGCCAGCGCCGCCGACTCCGCCGCATCCCTGGTCACCTTGTGGTGGAGATGAAAATTGCAGACCGCCCCGCAGTCGGAGACGACGTATCCATTGAACCCCCACTCTTCGCGCAGAATTTTCTGCAGCAGCGTCGGGCTGGCGCAGCACGGCTCGCCGTTCATCCGGTTGTATGCCCCCATGATCGAGGCCACCCGCCCCTGCTGCACGGTTTCCTTGAAGGCCGGCAGGTAGGTCTCACGCAAATCCTTCTGACTCACAACCGCGTCAAACCCCGACCGCCCTTCCTCCGGGCCGGAATGCACCGCGTAATGCTTCGACGTCGCGATCACTTTCAGATATTTTGGGTCCTCCCCCTGCAGCCCCTTGATGAAGGAGATGGCGATCTGCGCCGTCAGATACGGATCCTCGCCGTAGGTCTCATGCCCGCGCCCCCAGCGCGGGTCGCGAAAGATGTTGATGTTGGGCGTCCAGAATGTCAGCCCGAAGTATTGCCCGCGGTTGTCGCGCCGATTCGCCTCGTGATACTTGGCCCGCCCTTCATCGGAGACGGCTACCGCAACGGCGTGTACCAGCTCGGTGTTCCACGTGGCCGCCATCCCAATCGCCTGCGGAAACACCGTGGCCACCCCCGCCCGCGCCACCCCGTGCAGACACTCATTCCACCAGTTATAGCGCGGCATCCCCAGCCGCTCGATCGCCGGCGCCTCGTGCAGCATCTGCGCGCACTTCTCCGCAAGCGTCATCCGCGAAACCAGATCGCGCACGCGCTCACTTCGCGCTGCATCAGAATTGAGATAGATCGGCGAATCAGAAACCAACGTCGTGTCTTTGGGTGCGCTCATGCATGCTCCTGATGACACGCTTATACCTCATGCCGGCAGAGCGAGCGATAGCGGCGATGGACATGGTAGACATCATCGGCCCGCGTCCGCACCATCGCGCAGCTTGCGAAGCTCGCTCAAAAAAACAGGCGGGGAAAGAATCTTCAGGTCCGGAAACTTGCGGCAAAATTCCCTGCCTTCATGTGTATCCTGCCGCATCAGGTACGTGAGGTGGCGGTCGTTCCAAGTCACCAGGTAGGCGGCGTCCACAGCCACCGCGAGGTCCGTATATGGCTCGTCCCTGGGATCGCGCGGAAGGGCAAAGGCCTTATAGGGGGTGTGGCGGTCAGCACAGCGACGGCGTCGAGTTCCTGCACAAAGGCCTTCACACGCGGCGGATTCAGATGCGGATAGCGCGCGGTCAGCTCTGGCCGGAGTGGAACTTCATTCATCTCTGCGCGGATGGCATCGCTGAGGAAGAGAATCGCTTCGCCGGCTAAGACCCGCTCAATACAGGCAGCGGCAGGTCCGCGGCCGCCGATCAGTGCCTGAACGAACACAACTGAGTCGAAGACAACCCGGGGAGGAGTCGGAATCACTGCTGGTTCCTGTAGGCTTCCCGCGCCTTGGTAATTTGCGCGACAAGCGCTTCGTCAGTGGTGCTGCTCGCGGCGAACTGCTGGCGCAGGGGGGCAAGCAGTTCTGCGAGCGCTGGCTGCGTGACCGCGTGCTCGAGAAGCTTCGACGCGTATTCCGCGAGATCCTGACCCTCGGCAGCGGCCCGCTGACGGAGTTTGGCCTCGATTTCCGGCGACAGGGGGACGACTAAAGTCATGGATACACCTCTGATCGATTATAGCATGACGTCAGATTACAGTTGCGCGCAGGGGTGGGAAGTGTGATCCGCAAGGTTCGATTTGTCTGCTTCGCCTACGCCTGAATCAATTCAAGCTCTTCCGCAACGCCGGCCTTGGCGGCGTCCAGCTTGGCATCGGCTCGGGCGGGGACGTGCGAAACGGTGACCGATTGCAGTTTTGCCTTGCGGCCGGCGCGCCAAACCAGCCGCGTGACCGCCTTAAGGCAGCGGCGCTCGCTGGCACGCTTCGCCGCTACCAGAACTCCCGTCACCGCCAGGGCAGCCACGGCCGGCCAAAGCTGCATCGTCACCGCCGCAACCGCCGTCCAGACAATGGCGGCGCCGATCATCACTTTGGCGAACGCGGTGGCGTGGACCGAGCAGCGGGCGCGGGTGAATCGCTTGGGCCACCCCAGTTCTTCGGTGGCGGTGTGAATGGTGATGTCATTCCACAGATCGCCGACCAGCATCACATCCCAATTCGTCCAGCCGCCTTCAAAGTCGCCCGCCCAGCCGGCGAGCTGCGCCTTGGCCAGCAGCGCGGCCAGCAGCTCATCGCGGCCGCGATATTCGGTGCTGTTCCAGTACAGGTCGTGATGCTTGTGCGAAATCCGCTTCAGGTTCGCCTTGATCAGATGGTCGTGGGCGACGTGCGCGGGCAGGTTCTTGTGGCTGAGGCGATACCAGTAGCGATGCCAGGCGCGCACCATCGGCTGGGCAAGATACAATCCGAAAATCGCCGGCCTGCACCACCACGGCGCCGTCCGCGGCAGCGGCGCGGTCGCGGCCGAGCGTATCGCGGCCACCAGCGTCAGCGCCCACATCGCGGCGCTGACCAGCGCCAACGGCTTGCACAGCAGCGAGAGCGACAGGATGAACAGCGCCAGCCCATGCCACTCCAGCAGGGTGAAATACGCCCACGCCGAATATTGATTGCCCCGGTGCTTGGTCTGAAACAGCGCTGACCCGTGCCGGCCGTGATAGATTACCGGGTCGATCAGCGGCAGACCGACCGCGCCTTCGCCGTAGATCACGCCGCGCCACAGCGAACAGCCCAACGTATTGAAGCGCTGCGGATGCTTGAATGCCAGCATCGCCTCGGAGCGGCCATATCCCTTTTGCTGCATCAGGTACGCTTTGGCCGAAGTGCGGCGATGGTGCCAGACCAGCGCGGCCGGGGCGTAGCCGATCTCCATTCCCGCATCCATGAAGCGCCAGCAGATGTCGACGTCATCGCCCGCCTGGCGGAACCGGGCATCAAACCCGCCCAACGCCAACAGCTTGCTTCGGCGAAACGCCATGTTGCAGCCGGGCACGTGCTCAGCGCGGCGGTCATCCAGCATCACGTGGCTCGGCCCGCCGGGGCTGGCGGCGACGCACTTGGCCGTCCAGCTATCGGAGGCGGGCGGCACGTTCGGCCCGCCGATGGCGTCCACCTTTTGTTCGAGCATCGCGTCGACGAGGTAGAGCAGCCAGTCCTCATCGACGACGCAGTCGCTGTCGGTGTATGCGACAATCTCCCCCCGCGCGGCCTCGGCACCCACGTTCCGGGCCACGCTTAAGCCTTTGTTCTGCTGATAAATGTAGCGCACGGCGGGAAATCTTGCGGCGATAGCATGGGAGTTGTCGGTCGAGCCGTCATCCACCAGCACCACTTCGTAATTTGGATAGTTCAGCTTCCCCAGCGAATGCAGGCATTCTTCCAGCGTGGCAGCGCCGTTGTAGGAGCAGACCACCACCGACACCTTCGGATGCGCATGCTTCTGGCTGCCAGGAACGCTCGCCCAGGTTTTCCTCAAGCCCGCCGCGGCCGGCTTTTCCTGCCGTTCGCGGTTGGTCACGCCAAACGCCCAATCGGCAATCTGATGCCCGCCGGTGAACCAGTCATCGGTATAGGAAAACACGAACGACCCGGCCAGCCCGTGCCGGAAGACGCGCTGGACGTTCTCGACCAGCTCGATGGTCTGGTTGGTTTCCCCATTCCGCATCGAATCGACGCCATATTCGCCGAGAATCAGCGGCCGCGCCCCGGCAATATGCTGCAAGCGATCAAGATACGCCCCCAGCTTGTGGGTATCGTGCAGGTAGACATTGAAGGAATAGAAATCGAGCCGCGACGGATTCAGAAATTCGGTTGACGGATAATTGGTGTAGGTTGCCAGGCAGTTCGGGGCTTCCTGCTTGACGATGTCGAGCAGATCATCGAGGAATTTCTCGACGCGGCGATGGCCGTAAAAGCGCACCACATCCTTGGGCAGTTCGTTGGCGACGCTGATCGCCAGCACCGCCGGATGATCTCCCAGTGAACGAGCGGTCTCGCGGACCTTGTTCCGCGCACCTTCCTGGGCGTGCCAGTCTTCAAAAAAGCAGCGATGCTTTTCCCACGGCACGTCAATCAGCACCCGCAGGCCATTCTCCAGCGCATCATCGAGCAGCGCGCGGGGGGGAATATGATAAAGCCGCACCGCGTTGGCCCCCATTGCCTTCATGTGCTGGAAGTCGGCCAACATGCGATGGCGCTCGGGCAGGAAATTTCCTTCCCGGTTGGGCGCGAACGGGCCGTAAGTGAATCCCTTGAGGAACCACTTCTCGCTTCCCTCGCGAAAGAACTTCCCCGAGACGCGGATGGGTTCGGCCAGCGTGTGCGGTGCGCGGACGATGCGAGGTTGGCTGATCGAAGTATGCAAGGGAAGTTTCTTGGTGAAAACAGGCGTTGGAAGATCGATGTTCGACATAATTACCCCTCCAGGGGCACTACGTTGAGTGAGGGAATTCTCCTTCACCTTGTGGCCGAGTAAGCAAACCTCGTCAAGAAATCCCAAAGCAACCGACGCCACACAAATTGAGCTAAGCTACACGCAAATAATCACTTACATAACAACATGGGCCGATAACATCGGCTTTATCAGTCCCAACGTTATAGCTTGACACACAATGTACCCGCACGTTGGGCATTTATACACGTAAAAATTCGGTAGTGGGTCAGTTTGGGTGCCACAGGTCGGCGTACTCGCCTCGTTGTTCC
>DAIOHQ010000062.1:0-21177 GCA_036744635.1 Tepidisphaeraceae bacterium
CCGTTTCGCCGTTTCGCCCCTTCGCCGTTTCGTTCCTCTCCCTACTCGATGCCCACTTCCCTCCCCGCCTCGGCGCTGGCATAGATGCCATCCAGCATCTTCTGCACCGCCAGACCATCCTCGGCGGATGCCTCGCTCTTGCGGCCATCTCTGCAGACTTCGACAAAATGCTTCATCTTGCGCTCGAAATGGTCCCACTGCGGGACGTAACCGGGCGTGATGTTGGCCATCAGACCTTCCTGGTCCTTGAAGATCTGGATCGGGTCCCAGATCGCCCCGCCCATCTCGCCCATGATCTGCACGTTCCAGACATCCTGCGGGATATGGGCCACGAAGCTGGCTTCGATGTGGAGCATGGCGTTGTCGGCGAAGCGCACCTGCCCGATGGCCATGTCTTCGACGGTGTAGCTCTTGTAGTCCCAGTTCGGCCACATCGACAGCACATCGGATGGCTGATTGCCGAGGAAGGTGAAGGTGCTGCCGCTGGCGGCCACCGGCCTGGGGGCGCCGATCATGTAATGTGCCATCTCCAGGATGTGTACGCCGATGTCGATGAGCGGCCCGCCGCCTTGCAGGTCTTTGCGGCCGAAGACGCCCCAATTCGGGATGCCGCGCCGGCGCAGCGCCTGGCAGCGGACAAAGAGAATTTTCCCGAACGCGCCGGCCGCGATCTGCTGGCGGATGATGAAACTCTTGGCGTCGAAGCGATACTGGAAGCCGACCACCAGGTGCTTGCCGGCCTTTTTGGCGGCGTCGAGCATGGCCTGGCCTTCGGCGACGTTCATCGCCATCGGCTTTTCCACCAGCACGTGCTTGCCGGCCTCCAGCGCCGCGATCGCCGCCGGCGCGTGCAGGCCGTTGGGCGTGCAGACGCTCACCGCGTCCAGATCGGTCCTTTCCTTGAGCATCTGCTTGTAGTCGGTGTAGAGCTTGGGGATCTTGTACATCTCCTCGGCCTTGGACAGCGATTTGGGGCTGACGTCGGCCGCGGCGGCAATTTCCACGCCCTCCATCGCCGCGAGATATTTCATGTGATGCAGGGCGATGCCCCCGGCACCGATGAACCCGATCTTGAACTTCCTGGTCTCGCTCACGTTGATTTCCTTCCGCAAAAGCCGCAGGCGCGCCGGCCGGCACCGCCAGCTCATCCCGCGCCGCCGCAAAGCCGGAGTATCCTACGGAAAGGAAGCGCCGCCGCAATCCGTGGAAGAAGTGCGCTCCTGCGTAGCACGGGTTTCCAACCCGTGCCCAGTTGGTCAATAATCTCGCCCGGCAATTTGTTCGAGAGATCGGGCCACTCGCTCCGACCAACCTGCTCAGCATGGGTTCAGGGAAACCCATGCTACGGGAGAAGAGCGCTGCTACACCGCGATGCGGGCGGTGCCGGGGGGAGGGGTGGGGTTGCGTTTGCGGGCGAACTTCTGCTGGTAGAGGCGCGTGTCCGCTTCCTTCAAAAGCGTTTCCGCGGTGGCATCCGACATCTCGCTGGAGATGGCGATGCCTACGGAAATTCGCAGCGGCCGGGCCAGGCGCAGGGGACGCGACAGATCATCCACCATCATCTGCAGCCGCTTGGCCAGCGCCTCGGCCTGGTCGCGCGGCGTTTCCGGCAGCACCACCACAAACTCATCGCCCCCGCAGCGGAACGCCAGGTCCTGGTCGCGCACGCCCGAGCGGATCAGTTGCCCCACCGCGCTGAGCATGTCATCGCCGGCGGCGTGGCCAAGCGTATCATTGAGGTTCTTGAAATTATCCAGGTCCATCATCAGCACGCACACGCTGACATTGTCGGCGCGGCAGCGAGTCAGCAGGTTGGGCAGGTGCTCATCGAGCATGCGGCGGTTGTACAGTCCCGTCAGCGGGTCGCGGGACGCCTGATGGCGAAGGGCCTCGATGGTGCGCTGCAAGGCGCTGGTGCGATTTTCGATGCGCTGGCGGATTTCCTGGTCGAGCTGGGCATCTTCGCTGCGGCGGATGCGCAAGTCCTGGGCGATGATCTTCAAGGCCGGCACCAGCGCCGCCAGGCCGCCTTCCACCTGCGACAACTCCTCGACCGGCGCGGTCCGTGCGTGAAGGTCCTTGAGGATGACGTTGAGCCGGCGAACCGGAATCCGCCAGTGGAAGAATTGATGCGCTGCCACCGCCGAGGCGCCGACTCCGGCCAGCATCGTCACCAGTGCCGCCACCACCCATGGCATGGCCAGCTCGACCGGCATCTGCCGCAGCAGCATCCCGCCGATTCCGGCCGCGGCCAGCACGGATGCCGGCAGACCGATAACCAGAACCATCAGCGCAGGCGGCAAGCGCCTCGCTCGAGGGGCGCGCACTGTCGAATTTCGCGGATCCTCCGCCTGCAGTCTCATATTGGAAAGATCGGCCGATAAACGAGCCGACTTCACCCGTGAAACCGCGTCGTCATCGGCCCGGAACTGTAGGGACGGGGTCTCCCCGCCCGCATGTTTCGTCAAGGCCAGAGGGGAGTAGGTGCTTGAACGTGGCGTCCCAATTGTGGCACGGGCTACCCAGCCCGTGCGCAAGAAGCGCCAGCGCTCTCTTGTAGCACGGGCGTCTCGCCCGCGTTTCTGACGCAGAACACGGGCGAGACGCCCGTGCTGCAAACAGAGAAGAGCGCTGCGCTTCGAGCGCATGGGCAAGGTTGCCCATGCCACATTGAAAGCGATGCCGCTCCATTGGCCGCCAACAATCGCTACATCCACCCAGAGGGGCGGGGAAAACCCGTCCCTACGGGAAACATTCGACGAAATCTCTCGCCGGCATATTCGTCATAAACCCGCAATCCGCGCTGGCCGATAGATTCGGTAATGGCGCAGACTTCCTATGACCTGGTGATTATCGGCTCCGGCCCGGCCGGGCAGAAGGCGGCGCTGAACGCCGCCAAGCTCTCCAAGCGCGTCGCCCTGATCGAGCGGCAAAACCTCATCGGCGGCGTCTGCATTCACACCGGCACCATCCCATCCAAGGCGATGCGCGAAGCGGTGCTCCATCTCACCGGCCTGCGCGAGCGCTCGCTCTATGGCAACAGCTATGCCGTCAAGGCCAACATCACCATGGATGACCTGCTCTATCGCTGCCAGCAGGTGATCCGCACCGAAGTGGACGTCATCCGCAGCCAGATGGCGCGCAACGGCATCAACATGCTGTTTGGCGATGCCTCTTTCCTCGATCCCCACACGGTCCGGGTTGTCGAAGGCGGCGGGGATATCACGGAAGTGAAAGGCGAGCATGTTCTGATCGCCGTGGGCACCGAGCCGGCGCGCCCGGCCAACGTCCCGTTCACCCCCGGCCGGGTGATCGACAGCACCGAACTGCTCGCGCTCAAGGGCCTGCCGCGCAGCATGATCATCGTGGGCGGCGGCGTAATCGGGGCGGAATACGCCTGCATGTTGGCGGCCGTCGGCGTGCGCATCACGCTGGTGGAGTCACGCAACAAACTGCTGGAATTCATAGACGATGAGCTGGCCGAGTCGCTGCAGTTTCGCATGCGCGAGATGGGGATGCGCCTGCGCCTCGGCGAGTCGGTTGCGAACATCACCCTGCAGGGAAACGAAGTCGAGGCGACGCTGGCGAGCAACAAGCAGCTCCACGCCGAGACGCTGCTCTATGCGATCGGCCGGCAAGGGGCGACCGAAAAACTGAATCTCGCGTCGGCAGGCTTGAAGGCCGACAATCGTGGCCGGCTGAAGGTCAACGAGTGCTATCAGACCGAAGTCGAGCACATCTACGCCGCCGGCGATGTCATCGGATTCCCCGCCCTCGCCGCCACCAGCATGGAACAGGGGCGGCTGGCGGCCTGCCACATGTTTCATCAGCTCGCCGAAGCCCCTTCGCCGCTGTTTCCCTACGGCATCTACACGATTCCCGAAATCAGCATGATCGGCCAGACTGAGCAGGCGCTGACAGAAGCGAAAATACCTTACGAAGTCGGCCTGGCGCGCTATCGCGAAATTGCCCGCGGGCAACTGATTTCAGACCCGCACGGGCTGCTCAAGCTTCTTTTCCATCCCCAGAGCCGCCGCCTGCTGGGCGTTCACGCCATCGGCACCGGGGCAACCGAGCTGATTCACATCGGCCAGGTAGTCATGTCGGCCGGGATGTCCATCGACTATTTCGTCGAGTCGGTTTTCAACTATCCAACCCTCGCCGAATGCTACAAAGTGGCCGCCCTCGATGGCATCAACCGCCTGCGCAGCGCCGTCGACCCGTCGCTGGAAGTCCAGGCCCAAGCCGCGTAGGTCTTAATTTTGATCCGGTAAATTCAATTCAGCGCGACTTCACACCAGACTTCTCCGCCGCCTTGATCGCCTTGGCCGCCTTGGTTGCATCTTCCGATGAATCAAAGCCGATATACACAACGTATTTGTTCCCCAGCACCATCGCCGACACGCCGCGCATGCTTACCCCGGCATCGCGCACCGCGTCCATCATCCTCGCGCCGGTTCCGGCGCGATTGGGCCCTTCGATTCGCAGCGTCCCGATGTTCGCGGCCGGCCGAAGACCGACATCCCGGGCTGCATCCTGAATTTTCTTCCCCTTGATCGGCGAGATAAAGGCCACGCCGGTGCCCGGCTTCTCCGGTTGCCGCCGGGCAATCACGCATTCAATATTCGCCCCGGCCTGCGCCAGCCCATCGAGAATGCGCGCCAGGCCGCCGGGCTCATCGCGCATCTCGCCCGCCCATACATCCACCTTCGTCACTTGTGCCGCCATGATTGGACCTCTGGTAAAGCGCCGCCCCCAACATGTCACGCAGCGCAGTCTAATTTCGGTTGCGAATTCATGCGACGTACAATCGCCCCGGTCTTGCCGCACATTTTTTGGGAGTTGGCAAATGATTCGCAATCTCTGGCAGGAATTCAAAGCGTTCGCCTTCAAGGGCAACATGATCGATCTGGCCGTCGCCGTGGTGATCGGCGGGGCATTCGGCGGCGTGATCAACTCCATCGTCAAGAACATCATCATGCCGCTGATCAGTTACGTGACGCCGAACATGACCTACACGGAGTGGCACATCGGCAAGTTGATGATCGGCGCGTTCCTGGGCGATGTGCCGAACTTTCTCATCATTGCCCTGGCCGTGTTCATCGTCATCGTGAAAGTTCTGGGAACCGTGATGAAGAAGGCGCTTGCGGCCCCGCCGCCCAGCGAACCGACGACCAGGGAATGTCCCAAATGTCTCTCGCTGATCCCGTTGCGGGCGACAAAATGCGCCCACTGCACCGCTGATCTGCCCGTGACTGGCGCCGTCGTTTGACCGCACTCCCCGAGCAGCCCTTTTTCAATCGCCACCCACCCCTCGCTGGAGTAATCCCGCTCACCACCCGAACCGCTCTTCGGTCCACGGATCGCCGTGCATGTGATAGCCGTTTTGCTCCCAGAAGCCGGGGGCGTCGGTGGCGCGGAGCTCGATGCCGCGAATCCATTTGGCGCTCTTCCACAAATACAGCCGCGGCACCAGCCCGCGCAGCGGATAGCCGTGCTCCGGCGTCAGGTCCTCCCCTTCCCACTGATAGGCCAGAATGCAATCATCCCCAATGAACTCGTTGAGCGGCACGTTCACCGAAAACCCCGCCTCGCTGTGGCACATGACGAAACGGGCGTTGGGCTTGGGCTTGGCCCGCTCGACAATCGTCTTCAGCGGCACGCCGGTGAAAGTGTTATCCAGCCGGCTCCAGTGCGTGACGCAATGCATGTCGCAGACGACGTCGATGGCGGGCATGGCGCGGATTTCCGCATAGGTCAACTCATACGGATTCTCGCACAGCCCGAAAATCTGAAAGCTCCAGTCCGGCGCGAATGGGTTGATTTTCGGAACATTGCCATAATGCAGCACCGGCCACTTGGCCGTCAAAACCTGCCCCGGCGGCGTGCGCTCGGCCGGGCCGCCGCGCTGGGTGTCCGGGCTGATAATTCGCGGCCGCGGGGAAGTGGACTCGATCGTTTGTGTCATGCGGTTGCTCCTCAACGCGGTCAAAAGATGCTAGGGGAGGCGGCTGCTGGCGACAAGTGCCAGCGGATCGCCGAAATTGTAAGCGAACCCTTTGACTTTTCTCCGAGGGCGGTCGATTGCTCCAGTAATGGCCGCCGGCCGGGATAGACAACCTCAGTTGCGTGCTCGTATATTGTTCCCCGCACCTTTGATTGTCCGTATCACCTTCTTGAGGAAAGCCATGGCTTCGATGATGAGGAACGGGATCACCGGAGCATGTGGGGTACTGTGGCTGTGCGGCATGACCCTCGCCGCCACCAGTGTGCCGGCATGCAAGTTGCCAGCGATCCCGCCCCCGCCGGCGCGGTGCTCGCTGGCAGACGCTCAGCGGCTGATTGCCCTGGTGGATGATGACGAAGCGGATGTGCGCCAGCGGGCCGCCGAGATGGTCAACAATTTCAACGGCGACCAGTTTCCGTTGATCCAGCGCGCGCTGGCCGCACCCAACCTCAGTCCCGAAGCCCAAGGGCGGCTAGAGGCCGCAACGCCTCTGGTTCGCGCCCGCTGGGAGCGCCTTCAGCGGGCCAAGCCGGCGGGGAATTGGCTGGAGAAGGCCTTTCTGGCGGGCTACGAACAAGCGGGGCGCACCGACTCGCGTTGGAATGAACCGGTAAGGGAGGCCCTCCGCCAGTATGTGCAATGCACCATCACGGGGTGGGACGAGTGGATCGATCAACGGGCTGCGTTGAAGCGGGCCACCGACAAGGCCGTCGATGCCGGCTGCGACGATGCGATTCTTGTGTACCTCGCCGATCTGTGCGCGCTCGACGTCCCCGGGAGGCCGGCGCAGCTGCAGCAGCTGCGAAAGGACGTGCAGAAAATCGCTGACAGCGCTTATCCCGTCGATTGCCGGGGCTGGCTGGTGCTGGACTATGCCTCGTGGAGCAAGACCACAGAACCCACCCTCCTGTCGCGGGTCAAACAGTGGCTGCCCGACATCCTCGACCGCCAGGCGCACAAGCCCGATCCCATGACCTCGTCCATTGCCTACAGCTATGTGATGCGCATGAACAACGTGCTGATGCCCAATTCCAACCCTGAGACGGCGTTCGGCTTCATCCAGCCCATCTACGAAAAGGCCTGGCCGAACGATCCGGGACCGTTGTGCTATTTCGCCTTTGCTGAGATTTATCGGGCGGACATCTACCGCGATGTCCGCATCCCGCTATCGGGAGCGCCTGATTCCGAGGAGCAGTTCGCCCAGCACATGACCAAGGCCGTGCAAGCGTTGGAGAAAGCGTGGACGATGCGGAAAGACGACCCGTTGACCGCGGAACTCATGTTCGAAGCCAAGGCCGGCCTTGCACAGGACCTGCCGGAAATTCGGACTTGGTACCAGCGCGCGAAGGCAGCGCAACCTGACAACCATGGCATTTGCCGACGCATGTCGGATTGCCTGTTCAATAGCGGGGAGGGCGCTGAGGCGATGCTGGCCTTCGGACGCGAATGCCTGGAAGCGGGCAACTGGCGCGCTGGCGATCCATTCGATCTGGTTATGGCACACAACTGGCTGGCGAAGCGCACCGGCAACGCCACGGGCTATTGGCGCGACGAACCGCAGGCTTGGCGCGACGTCAACAGCGTGTACGCCACCTACCTGCGGCTCTATCCCGATGACAAGGGAGCGCGCAGTTTGTATGCGCGAATCGCCTGCGATTGCGGCCAATGGCAAACCGCCGATGAGCAGTTCAAGCTTATCGGCGATATGCCGAACCTCGACTCATACCATGGCTTGCCAGATTTTCTATTGAAGCGTTACGCCGCTGCCCGGCGCTCGGGGACCAAATTGCCCCCCGAACTCTTCACCGCGACCGATGGCGTTCAATACCGTACGCGGACGGTCGATGACAAGGACACAGTTGACATCACCTATCCGCAGAAGCCCCCCGGCCGCGGGCAACAGCCTCATCTCGAAGCGGATGGCGATGGACGCGACATCGCCATCTTCCTGGGCGACGGGGATAACCGCTTTTTCCATTTCGTCAAAGGCGCATATACAGCCAAGCAAGACATGGAGGACAAGCTGGTACATGAGGGCAAGCTGTTCATCCTGACAAGGCCGGACGGCGGGCGGCTGGCCTTTAATGATTTCACGGTCGCCCCCGCCTTGCGCGGTAAACTGGCCACTATCGGCAACGACGCAGGCCGCTCAGCCGCTGCGACGCAAGGATCCGAATAAAACATTCAGACATGAAGTCAGACGCGTATCGGAGCTATCTGATTCCCATCACGGTTCTGAATGCGGTGCTGAATAATTCATCTGTCACCTTCCAGAATCTAATCCTAACTTCGGTCGACTCCGATCATTTATGAAATCGGTGATGTCGGCGAGGACGAAAGATCTTTGCTGCTGAAGCGTGAGCGTGGGCACGCTCATCATTTCCCTTCCCCTGCAAGGGTGAATAAACTGTCGCGACCGAACCGGAGGCGTCGTGGCGGCGAATATCGCGATACAGTGCTAGGATTTCTTGAAGGGAACAAATGTCGTTCGTCCACCTCCACGTTCATACCCATTATTCCCTGCTCGACGGCGCCTGTCGGGTTGGGGATTTGGTAAAGCGCGTGAAGGCGCTGGGAATGGATTCCATCGCCATCACCGACCATGGCTGCCTCTTCGGCGTCATCGAGTTTTACAACGAGTGCAAGAAAGAAGGCATCAAGCCGATCATTGGCATGGAAGCCTACATGGCCCCCGGCGACCGGCGCGAGCGCACCACCGCCAGCGGCGGCGGCGGCGATGCCGCCTATCACCTGCTCCTGCTGGCCGAGAATCTCGAAGGTTACAAGAACCTGCTCAAGCTCGGCAGCACCGCCTATCGCGAAGGATTTTATTACAAGCCGCGCATCGACAAGGAGGTGCTTCGCGCCCACAAGGCCGGCCTCTTCGCCACCAGCGCCTGTCTCGGCGGCGAAATCCCCAGCGCCTTCATGAAGCGGGATGCCAAGCACGCCAAAGTCATCGCGGAAACCTATCTCGACATCCTTGGCCCCGACCGCTTTTTCATCGAGGTGCAGCGCCAGGGCATCAAAGAGCAGGACATGGTCAACCCCGAGCTGGCGGATTTGGCCAAGCGCCTCGGCTGTGGCCTGGTCGCCACCAATGACGTCCACTTCCTCAACAAGGAAGATCACTTCGCCCACGATGTGCTCTGCTGCATCTCCATGGGCCGCCTGGTGGCCGATGAGAATCGCCTCAAATATCCCACCCAGCTCTATCTCAAAAGCCCGCAGGAGATGCAGGAAGGCCTGAGCGACTTCCCCGAGGCGCTGGCCAACACCGTCCGCATCGCCAAACAGTGCAACGTCGAGCTGGACTTCTCGAAAAAGTACGCCCCGGTCTATCGGGTGCCGAAGGAAAAGCTGAAACCCAGTAGCTCGGGCGTCTCGCCCGTGGCCGGCGCGGAAGATCACGGGCGAGACGCCCCTGCTACGCCCGACGATGAACGCTATCTCCGCCAGCTCTGCGACGAAGGTTTAGTCTGGCGCTACGGCACCGCCGACGTGTCGGCCGACATCCGCCAGCGCCTCGACTACGAGCTCTTCGTCATCGCCAAGAAAAACTTCTGCTCCTACTTCCTGATCGTCTGGGATTTCTGCAACTACGCCCGCGACAACGGCATTCCCGTGGGGGCCAGAGGCTCGGGCGTCGGCACCATGGTCGGCTACCTCCTCGGCCTGTGCAACGTCGATCCCATCAAATACGGCCTGCTCTTCGAGCGTTTCATGGACCCCAGCCGCAACGAGATGCCCGATATCGACATCGACATCTGCCAGGAAGGCCGCCAGAAAGTCATCGAATACGTCCGCAACAAATACGGCCACGTCGCCCAGATCATCACCTTCGGCACGCTGGCGGCCAAAGCCGCCTGCAAGGACGTCGGCCGGGTGCTCGGCGTGCCGCTGGCGGAGATCGACAAGCTCACCAAGCTGATTCCCGGCATTCCGGGCATGACATTGAAGCGGGCTTTAGAGGGTGAGCCGGACCCAAATGGAAAAGACAAGCGAGTTACCACAGAGTTAGCGCGGCTATACGAAGAAAACCCAACCGCCAAGCAAGTGATCGATCTCGCGCAGAAGCTCGAAGGCATGTGCCGCAACGCCGGCTGCCACGCCGCCGGCATCATCATCGCCGATCAGCCGCTCGATAACGTCGTCCCCCTCTACAAGGACAAGGATGACAACATCCTCACCCAATTCGAAGGCCCCATCGCTGAAAAATGCGGCCTGCTGAAGATGGACTTCCTCGGCCTGCGCACACTCACGACACTCACCCGCGCCGTCGCGCTGGTGAAGAAAACCAAGAATATCGATGTCGACATCGAGCAGCTCGACTTCACCGATCAGAAGGTCTTCGACCTCTTCCGCCGCGGCGAAAGCAAAGGCGTCTTTCAGTTTGAATCCGGCGGCATGCAGGACCTGCTGATGAAGATGCAGCCCGACCGCATCGAAGACCTGATCGCCGCCAACGCCCTCTATCGCCCCGGCCCGATGGAGCTCATCCCCACCTACTGCGCCCGCAAGCATGGCCGCGAGCCGGTGCCGCAGGTGCATCCGATCATGGATGCAATCCTGCGCGAGACCTACGGGATCATGACGTACCAGGAAGACGTCATGAAAATCTTCAACCAGCTTGGCGGCATCGAGCTCTCCAACGCCTATAAGCTGATCAAAGCCATCAGCAAGAAAACGGTGGATGTCATCGCCAAGTTCCAGCCCGACTTCCTCAAAGGCGCCATGCAGCGCGGCGTCAGCAAGGAAAAAGCCCAGGAAATCTTCGACCTGATTCTCAAGTTCGGCGGTTATGGTTTCAACAAATCACATTCGACCCGTTACGCCATCGTCGCCTACCAGACCGCCTACCTGAAATGCTATCACCCGGTCGAATACATGTCGGCCGTGCTGACTTTTGAAATGGGCTCGACCGAAAAAGTCGTCGAATACATCGAGGAATGCCGGAAGCTGACCATGCCGGACGGTTCCAAGGGCATCAAGGTGCTGCCGCCGGACATCAACTTCTCCGACAAGGACTTCACTCCCACCTACGTCACCGAGCCCCCCCTATCCACCGGCGGCGGCAAGCGCAAGAAAGCCCAGACCAAAACCGATGGCGTCATCCGCTTCGGCCTCGCCGCCGTGCGCGGCGTCGGCGAGAAGGCGGTGCAGACCATCACCGAAGAGCGGGGAAAAGCCGGCGAATTCACCAGCCTCTACTCCTTCTGCGAGCGCGTCGACCTCCGCGCTGTCCAGCGCAGCACCATCGAAGCGCTCATCAAGTGCGGCGCCTTCTCCTCGCCCAATGCCCGCCGCTCCCAGCTTCTCAACGTCGTGGAAAAAGCCTTCGAGATGGGCCAGCAGTCGCAGAACGACAAACGTTCCGGCCAGCTCAACATGTTCGGCGCCGCCAGCGCCACGACGATGCGCACCTCCGGCGACACCCTCCCCGACATCGACGAATTCGAAAACGCCGAGCTCCTCAAGCTGGAAAAAGAGCTCCTCGGCTTCTACATCACCAGCCATCCGCTCACCAGCCACCAGAGCGCCCTGGAGCGCTACACCACCTTCTCCACGCGCGAGGCCAACAGCCTCAGCGAAGGCACCGAAGTCACC
The DNA here is from genome assembly GCA_036744635.1 of Tepidisphaeraceae bacterium. GTDB lineage: Bacteria > Planctomycetota > Phycisphaerae > Tepidisphaerales > Tepidisphaeraceae > DAIOHQ01. Next base: position 11,615 of record DAIOHQ010000062.1, read on the forward strand.
ATCGGCGGCATGATCTCGCGGATCAAGAAGGTCATCACCAAGAACGGCCGCTCCGCCGGCATGCCCATGGCCATCATCACCCTGGAAGACCTCGAAGGCCAGATCGACGGCACGATGTTCGCCGAAACCTACGCGGAAGTGCTGCAGAAATATCCCAACGCCGTCGCCAATGAGTCGATCGTCTTCGTCAAAGGAAAAGTTGACCGCAAGCGCGAGACCCCCAGCATCCTCGTCAATGAGGTCATCCCCATCGAGGATGCCATCAACCGCCTCACCACCGGCCTGTTGGTCAAACTGGAAAGCGACCGCCATTCGCCCGACATCCTCCCCCAGCTCAAACCCCTCTTCCGCCAGCACCACGGCCGCCTGCCCATCTGGTTCGAGATCCTCACCGCCGAGCAGAAGGTCACGATGAAGGTGAACGGCGACCTCGCGGTCAAACCATCGGCCGAGCTGGTTGAGGAGATCGAGCGCCTGCTCGGCAGCGGCGCCGCCCAACTCGTCGGCGCCGGCTCCAAGCGCACCCGCCGCCTCCAACAACAACAGCTCTTCAAAGAAGACACCCCCGAACCCATCACCCCCCTGTCGGAAGAACCCCTCGAATCGCCTTCAGACGATTCCGATATGTAATGCGAAATCCTCCCCGGTAGCACGGGTTTCCAACCCGTGCCTGGGCGCTTGACGATACCGCGAGCGTTGCGTTTTCACTCCCTCGGCACACTGTGAAAACCGTGCTACGACGAATCAGTCTCTCCACGGCGCAGTGGTCGGAACACCAACCCGAGTCGCCGGCGATGGGAGGCGATCGGCCTTTACAAACTCATCGTGTTCCGTCGAATACGCCTGACCCTTGAGGACGTCAGCGCTCTGCACGAACCCGTGTTCGTCGTACTCCAATCGAAGCATCCGAAGTTTATATTCCGGCATCGCCATCGCGCATAGCGGCCATATCGAGTAGCCATTGATGGTTTCCATCACGTAGCCGACGACTCTTCCCTGTTCCCTGGAGTAAGGTGGCTTACCCAATAATCGTTCGATATCGTCTCGACTGACTCCAACACGGATCGGCTTGTTGGAATTCTCTTTTCCGACCTGCTTGCGAAAATCCGGCCCGCTGTACAGTTTCTCCGGGGTGGGAATATACAAGCATCCAACCAATAAGGTAATCCCCACCGCGAGCAGCGCCACCGCCAGGGTGATCCGCGAAGCACGCCGCCCATTGCTCGGCCCCATCTGAGCCTTTCTTTGGCGTCAATCCAAAATCCGCGTCCACAATGCACAATTCCTACACCAGCATCATCCCCGGCTCCTCCAGCAATCCCTTCAGCGTGCGCAGAAATTCCGCGGCCGTCGCCCCATCCACCACGCGATGGTCGGCCGACAGGGTGATCGCCATGGTGGTGCGGGCCACGATCTGGTCGTTGCGCACCACCGCGCGCTTTTCGGCGCCGCCGATCGCCAGGATGCCCACCTCCGGCGGGTTGACGATGGCGGCAAAATCGCGCACGCCGTAGGTGCCCAGGTTGCTCACCGTGAACGTGGCCCCGGTCAGTTCATCCTGCTTGAGCTTCTGCGCCCGCGCCCGATCCACCAGGTCAGCGCTCTTCTCGCGAATCTCCCGCAGGCCCATGTTGCTGATGCCGCGCAGCACCGGCACGATCAGGCCATCGGGCAACGCCACCGCCATGCCGAGGTTTACATCCCCATGCCGCGTGATCTCCTTGCCGTCGAACGTGGCGTTCAGCGCCGGGTGCATCGTCAGCGCCACCGCCACGCCCTTGGCCACCAGGTCGCCCAGTGACAGCCGCACGTTGTGCGCCTCGAGCTGCTTGTTCAGCCGCGTGCGCAACGAAACCAGGTTTTCCGCGTCCACATCGATGGTCTCGTAGAAATGCGGGATCGTCTGCTTGGAAAGCTGCAGGCGCTGTGCGATCACGCCGCGGATTTTCGTCAGCGGAATCACCTGCTTCTGCCCGCGCGCCACCCGCGCTGGCCCCACCACGCCCCCCACCGCTCCCGCCGGCGGGTGCGGCCGCGCCCCGCGCTGCTCCAGCGCCACCATCACATCCCGCTGCAAAATCCGTCCGCCCGGCCCGCTGCCGGTGATCTCCGCCAGATCCAGCCCTTTCTCGGCCGCGATCCGCCGCGCCAAAGGCGACGACAACACCCGCCCCTCGCGCTGGTCTGGTTCGGGGCGCTTCAGCGCGATCATGTCGGCCGCATCGTGCATCAGCCGCTCGGCGGTATGTTCCGGCCCCACCTTCACCGATTCCCGCCGTGACATGCTCCGCCCCGCCTCAAATGGCTCGCGGGCCAGCACATCGTGGGTCGATGCTCCCTGCGGCGCCCCTTCGATCGCCTGCGGCGCCGGCGGAGGCACGCGCGCCGGTTCGGCCGCCTTCTTTGCTTCGGGAGCTTTTTCCCCCTCTGCCGGACCGCCGCCAGAAGGCCGGGATGGCGGCGCATTGGGCTTCTTCCCCTCGGTCTTACCCGCCCCTTCCCCGCCGGCCCTCGCGTTCTTCTTCACTTCTTCCAGGTTCTCGCTGGCGAATGCGACGACCGCCATACGCTCGCGCACCTTCAATTTATCGCCTTCTTTGGCCGTCAGCAGCGCGATGGTGCCAGTGACCTGTGATTCCATTTCCATGTTGGCCTTGTCGGTCTCGACCTCGGCGCAGACCTCGCCTTCCTTCACTTTGTCCCCTTCCTTCTTCATCCACTTCAACAGCGTTCCCTCGGCCATGGTGTCACTGAGCTGAGGCATCGTGATTTCGCCGGGCATGAATGCAACTCCGTTCTTCTTCGATCGATTATGGCCAAAACCGACAGTCCTGGGTCCGTCATGCGGCAACGCTCGCGCGTAGGGTCCGCTTCAGCGGACGCAATCTTCATCCCGTCCGCTGAAGCGGACCCTACATGAAGCGAGGATTGCCGGAATCACGCCTCTTCATCCTGATAGGTCACTTCGCGCACCGCCGCCACCACGCGATCCACCGTCGGCTGCATCGCCACCTCAAGATAGTGGTTATACGGCACCGGCACATCCTCGCTGCACACCCGCCGGATCGGCGCATCCAGATCGTCGAACACCGCTTCGTAAATCCGCTCCATCACGCCGGCGCCCATCCCGCAGTAAGGCCAATCCTCATCCACGATCACGCAGCGGCTGGTCTTGTGAATCGACTGCACCAGCGTCTGAATATCCAGCGGCCGCAGCGTGCGCAGGTCGATCACCTCCGCGTCGATATCCTGTTCGGCCAGCTCGTGCGCTGCCTTCAGGCACAGCTTCACCATCTTCGACCAGCAGATGATCGTCACATCCGACCCCGGCTTCTTCACCTCCGCCTTGCCGATGGGAATCGTGTACTCCTCGGCCGGCACCTCGCCCATATCGTTGAGCATCAGCTCCGACTCCAGAAAAATCACCGGATCATCGCAGCGAATGGCGCTCTTCAGTAATCCCTTGGCGTCATACGGCGTGGCCGGCGCCATCACGATCAGCCCCGGCACACGGCTGTACAGCGCATCCACGCGGTGGCTGTGGGTGGCGGCCAACTGGTGGGCAATCCCGTTGCCGCCGCGAAACACGATCGGCACCTTGAACTGCCCGCCGCTCATGTAGCGCACGTTGGCCGCGTTGTTATAGAGCTGGTCGAACGCGACCAGCGAAAAACTCCACGACATGAACTCGACAATCGGCCGCAGCCCGCACATCGCCGCCCCCACGCCGATGCCGGCGAAGGCCGCCTCGCTGATCGGCGTGTCGCGCACGCGCTCCGCCCCGAATTTCTCCAGCATCCCCTTGCTGACTTTGTACGCGCCGTTGTATTCGGCAACTTCCTCTCCCATGAGGAAGACGGTCTCATCCCGTTCCATCTCCTCCACCATCGCCTGGCGGAGGGCCTCTCGGTATTGAATCTCGGGCATCGTTCAACCTTATGTAGGGTCCGCTTTAGCGGACGCAATCTTTCTCGCCCCGCACCCACCGCACAGATCCGTTCCGTCCGCTAAAGCGGACCCTACTCCATTCCCTACTTTTTCAGCGGGTACTTCTCGCTCACTGCGTCCTTGTACATCTCATCCAGTGACGGGTGCGGGCTGTTCTCCGCGAACTCCACCGCCTCATTCACAGTCGCCCGCACCTGCTCTTCGGTCTGCTCAATCCAGCCATCGTCGATGATGTTGTGATCGCGCAGGCGGGTCTGATAGATCAGGATGGGATCGCGCTGCCGCGCCCGCTCCAGCTCTTCCTTGCTGCGATAGGCCATAGCATCTGACATCGAGTGCCCGCGGAATCGGTAGGTGTTGGCCACCAGATAGCTCGGCCCGCGCCCCGCCCGCGCCCGCTCGGCCGCGCCCCCCACCACTTCCCGCACCACGTCGATATCATTTCCATCCAGGTTTTCGCACGGCATGTTGAAACCCATTCCGCGCTTGGCCAGGTCCTTTTCCGCGCTGGATCGCTCCACCTGTGTGCCCATCGCCATGCCGTTGTTCTCGACAATGAAAATGCAGGGCAACTTCCACAGGCTTGCCAAATTCATTGTTTCGTTAAAGGTTCCCTGATTGATCGCCCCATCGCCAAAAAGCGTGAAACATACTCCGCCAGTTTTCTTATACATGCACGACAATGCCGCCCCAGCGCCCAGCGGTACGTGCCCGCCGACAATTCCATGGCCTCCCAGATTCCCCACCGAGGCCTGGAAAAAGTGCATCGAGCCGCCCTTCCCCTTCGAGCAGCCGGTCGCCCGGCCAAACATCTCCGCCATCCCCGCCTTGGGGTCCATTCCCAGCGCCAACGAGTGGCCGTGATCGCGATAGCCGTTGATCAGGTAATCCTTGCCCTTCTGAAAGATCGAGGCAATGCCGACCGCCACCGCCTCCTGCCCGCTATAGAGGTGGCAGAACCCCCCAATCAGCATCTCCTTTTCGCCATTCGGCAGCTTCTTGGGGTTCTGGTAGACCTGGGCTGTGCGCTCCTCGAAGCGGCGAATCAGCATCATCATGCGCAGCCGCTCGCGGGCGACGTTGGCCTCGGCCGGTTCTTTCCGCGTTACACTTCGCCGCTCCACTTCATTGGCAACCGCCATGATCAACTCCAAAAAGACAGCCGGGGCAGTGTAGTGACGTTTCCCCTTGCCTTCAATGCCTTTGCATGGCATGCCTTTGCATGGCATCGCCCCGTACAGGGGGCGTGACACTTTAGGCGGCTTTACCTTGCTTTGGTGGGGCAGACATTCTTGTCTGTCATGGCTGGATGAGCGGTAGGTGTACTCACCTGCCCGAATCCAGCCATATTTTCCCCAATCCGCCTAAAATCTCACGCACCCCCCCGTACAGCAACCGCAATGGCCCCAAGAATCCGCAACTTCCGCGCCAAACGGCACTTCTCCTGTCCGATTATAGACCCCGGCGCACGCATTCATCATTCCCAATTTTCCTCCGCTCGGCCTTACAATTCCCCTATGCGCCTCCGCGGCATCACTCGCAACGTCGTCGTGCTGGGCATTGTGAGCTTCTTCACCGACGTCGCCTCGGAAATGCTCTACCCGGTGATGCCACTGTTCCTCGTCGGCGTGCTCGGCCAGTCGCCCGCCCTGCTCGGCGTCGTCGACGGTCTGGCCGAAGGGATCAGTTCCGGGCTGCGCTGGCTGGGCGGCGCCCTCTCCGACCGCTATCGCCGCCGCAAGCCGTTTGTCTTCGCGGGCTATGCCACCTCCGCTCTCAGCAAGCCGATCATGGGGCTGGCCGCCGTTGCGATTGGCTGGCCGCTGTTCCTCATCGGCCGCTGCGCTGACCGCCTGGGCAAATCAATCCGCACCAGCGCCCGCGATGCCCTCATCGCCGACTCGACAGCGCCGGAATATCGCGGCATTGCCTTCGGCCTGCACCGCGCCATGGACACGATGGGCGCGGTGCTCGGCCCCCTGCTCACCCTGGCCATCATCATGGCCATCGTCGGGCCATCAACCACATTCAACGCCAAGTGGGCCACCGACAAATCTGAGGTGGTTCACAGCGCCAACATCATCCAAAACCTTCCCCTCACGCAGCTTTTTTACTTCGCGCTGATCCCCGGCCTGCTCAGTGCCCTGATGGTGCTGATGGCCGTGCGCGAGGTTCCGCCGAAGTCGGCCGGGGAAGCCGCCGGCCCGCCCTCCATTTTTCAAAGCTACCCGCCCGCCTTCTGGCATCTGCTGATCGCCAACGCCATCTTCTCACTGGGCAATTCAAGCGACTCTTTTTTGCTGCTGCGATCGGGCGAGGTCGGCCTGACCTTCGGCGGCATCGTGCTGGCCTTTGCGGTCTACAACGTCGTCTACGCCCTCGCCGCCCTGCCGCTGGGGCACCTGTCCGACAAGATCGGCCGCAAGCCGGTGATCATCGCCGGCTGGCTGACATATGCCGCGGTCTATGCAGGATTCGCCGTCACAAAATCGCCGGTTGCGCCGTGGGTGCTGCTGGGCGTCTATGGCCTGTACCAGGCCTTCACTGAAGGCGTCAGCAAGGCGTTCGTGAGCGACGTCGTCCCCTCCCACCAGCGCGCCGGCGCCATCGGCCTCTATTACACCGCCAGCGGCCTCGGCCAGCTCATCGCCAGCCTGCTCGCCGGCGTCCTGTGGCATTTCCGCATCTTCAACGACCAAGTGATGACCGCATTCGCCATAGGCGCGCTGTTCGCGCTGGTAGCTATTCCGCTTATCGCAACCATCCGTCTTCACAACTCAGACCAAGTAGCGACATAGCCAGTGCGTATCTCACGCATGATTCATGAAGCACGTTCGCCCGCCGCCTGCAGCAACTCCTTCGCCCATGCGGCATTGTCCCCTTCCAGCGGCGGAATGCACGGTTTGCCGTAGTCAATGTCGTCATGCCCGCCGGCCACGTAGACGTGCTCGATCAAGGGCTGTAGCTCCAGACCGATCTCCGCATCGGTCTGCCGCAACGGAATTGGAATGCGCGGCAGCGGCTGGCGGATTGAAATCGGATAGGCGTCCCACTGGCTGTTTGCCCACGCCCGCTGAATGCAAACCACATATTCCGCGTGCCGCTCGGACGGAATGCTCTGCGGTTTCACCGGCAGCCAAGTCCGCGGCGGCTCGCGGAGCAGGTCGATCTCCACAACACTCACCTGTCCCCGGCGATAGTCCTCCAGCTTCTTCACGTAATGCTTATTCAGATTTCCTGCCGCTTTGTTCCAATGGCTCAAGATTTCAATGGCCGTCACCACGCGGTTTCCATTGGTGATGTCGCAGATGTAAATGTAACGATCTATCAGCGGAGCGTAGTCCAGTTCGACGATCACCGGTTCGATGGTCGCCGTCGATCCGCCAGCCGATGCATGCCGGCGCGGCACGCGCCGCTCCGATCCCGCATCGATTACCGCGATATCCGACCGATAGGTCTGGACGCGCTCTTCCTCGTCCGATTCGAGCAGGACCCGCTCCTCAGACCGGGCGCGCAAGGAGCGCGGAAGCGAAGGCTGCAACGCCTCCTTGATCAGCGCAATCAGCGTCGCATGCACATCCGACCAGCGCTGCTCAAGATACGGATCCATGCCTGGAAAGGGACTTTTCATCGCTCTCCATTATACACCCTATTTCAGCACGCCATCTTTCCTGGCCATGTGCTTGAGGAGATCGACGACGCGGTTGCTGTAGCCCCATTCGTTATCGTACCAGCTTACAATCTTGAAGAAACGCTTCTCGCCCTTCAGATTGTTCTGCAGGGTGGCGAGGCTGTCGTAGATTGAGCTGCGGCTGTCGTGAATGAAGTCGGTCGAGACCAGCTCCTCATCGGTCACGCCCAGATATCCCTTCAGGTAGCTTCCGGCGGCCTTTTTCAGCAGGGAGTCGATCTCTTCGATGCTGGTGTCCTTCACCGAGCGGAAGGTAAGGTCAACCACCGACACATCGGCCGTCGGCACGCGGAAGGACATGCCGGTGAGCTTGCCCTTGGTGGCGGGGAGCACTTCGCCGACCGCCTTGGCGGCGCCGGTGGTGCTGGGGATGATGTTGATGGCGGCAGCGCGGCCGCCGCGCCAATCCTTCTTGCTGGGGCCATCCACCGTCTTCTGGGTGGCGGTGTAGGAGTGAATCGTGGTCATCAGGCCGGTTTCGATGCCGATGCCTTCCTTGAGCAGCACGTGAACCAGGGGAGCGAGGCAATTGGTGGTGCAGGAGGCGTTGGAGACGATCAGGTGCTTGGCGGGGTCGTACTCGTTTTCGTTGACGCCCATCACCAGCGTTTTCACCTCGCCCTTGGCGGGGGCGGAAATGATCACTCTCTTTGCCCCCGCGTCGAGGTGGCCTTTGGCTTTCTCGCTGTCGGTGAACAGGCCGGTTGATTCGATGACGTAGTCGACGCCAAGCTGCTTCCAGGGCAGCTCGCTGGGATTGCGGGTGGCCATGACGCACTTGATTGCGTCGCCGTTGACGACCAGCGTGTCGGCCTCTTCCTTGGAGGCGTCGGAGGGGTCGCTCTTGCGGGTCTCGACTTTATGCTTGAACTTGCCGTGGACCGAGTCATAACGCAACTGGTAGGCGAAGTAGTCGGCATCGGTGGAGATGTCGACCACGCCGACGACGTCGATAGTTTTGCCGAGCAGGCCCTGGTCGCAGAGGGCCTGGAAGACCAGGCGTCCGATGCGTCCGAAGCCGTTAATTCCAACTTTAATGGCCGCCATGTGCAGCTCCTTTCGATGTCCTCGCTGGTAATTGTAGAGCCCTCCGGACGTCGCCCGGCGGGATAAGGCGGACGATAGGAGAAATGTAATGGAAGTCAAGAATGGGCAGCGGGAGTTGAAGGGGGTGGGGACGTATTTGCCGAATTGCTGAGGGGGGATGAAGAGGCAACCACCGTGCCGCATTCCGGGCACCGGTTGGGCGTGGCGCGAAGATCGTAGCCGCAGGTCTGGCAGAACCCGACGCGGTTGCGCTTGCGTTCGATCATTCGCCGCCGCAGCCAGAGGGCCGGGAGGATGGCCAGCGGAATCATCAGCACCCATGCCGGCACGGTAGCGGAATAGCGGTCCCAACTGGGTGATGATGTATGGGATCTCCTGAAGTCCTGTCCCCCGTGCCCGAATTCAAAGCCCAGCCAGTTGTTTGGAGCGGCCGGGTATTTCAGGCCGGTATCCAACGTCACTCTGGAATGCGTAAGCCCAGGCGGAAGCGCGGGGCTGGCGAAGCGCATCGCCTGTGCTGGCGTCGTGGCGATGCGCTGGAAGAGGGAAATCTGCACTCCGCCATTGCCTACATCAAGCTGGATGGAATTATCCTGCCAGTACCAGGCGCCTGGGGCCTCCTGCCACGCATACACGATCCTCTCTCCAGTCGCGAAACTTCGCATTGCCTCAACCATCACACCTAAAAGCAGCACCGCCGACACCGCCGCGAGAATCGTGAACACTGTTCGCCGCATGGGCTCTCACTCTACCAGAAGCGAACCGGCGCAAACCTTGTCACCCTGCATCCGTCATCCCGCCGGAGCAGGCGGCGCGGGAACCACCGTCCCGCACTCCGGGCAATGCAGGGGCGTGGCGCGAAGATCGTAGCCGCAGG
>DAIOHQ010000063.1:0-21035 GCA_036744635.1 Tepidisphaeraceae bacterium
TGAAGAGCATTATGCTCTCCTTCCGGCGCGCCCACCATTTGTGGGGAAGGTCAATTCAAATTCCTTCACCTTGTCACCCCCTCACCTTGTCACCTTGTCATCTTCCCTCTTCACGGCCAGATCTGCACTTCGCTTTCCAGGTGTACCTGGCTCTTGTCGTAGACTTTTTCCTTGATGATCTTGATGAGCTTGAGGATGTCGTCCGCCCGGCAGCCGGTATGGGCGATGACGAAGTTCGCGTGCTTCTCGGAGACTTCGGCGCCGCCGACGCGGAAGCCTTTGAGGCCGGCCTGATCGATGATCGCGCCGGCGCTGAGGCCGCGGGGATTCTTGAAGATGCAGCCGGCATTCTTGGTGTTGAGGGGCTGACTGTTGCGCTTGTACATCCAGATTTCCTTGGTCTTGCGCATCAGGCGCTCGGGGTCCTCCTCGTCGAGTTCCAGGGTGGCGCCCAGAATGAACTTGGCGCTGATATTGGTGGACCGATAGTCGAAGACCAGGTCATCCTTGGTGCGCTCGTACAGCGTTCCCAGGGTATCCATGACCTGTACGCGGGTGACGACAGCACCGATGTCGCCGAACTTGCCGCCGGCGTTCATGCGCACGCCGCCGCCGATGGTGCCGGGGATGCCGGCGAGGCATTCGATTCCGGCCAGCCCCTGGCGGACGGTGCGGAGCAGGAGCTTCTGAATATCGACGCCGGCGCCGACTTCCAAAGTGGTCTTGTCGAATTTGACGCGCCGCCAATGTTCGTGATCGAGGCGAAAAACCGCGCCGTCTACGCCATCATCCGAGACCAGCAGGTTCGCTCCGAGGCCAAGGACATAGATGGGAATGTCGTTTTCAACGCAGCGCTGGGCCGCTTCCTGCAGTTCCTCGACGGTGCGCGGCTGAATGTACCAGCGCGCCGGCCCGCCGATTTTGTACCAGGTATGGGGCGCCAGCGGGTGGTTCTCGGTGATGATTTCATCGAGGCCGGCAAAAGGATTGGTTTTGGCGATTTGCATGGACATGGCGAATTCTTTGGCAGTTGGCTGTCGCAGAAGATAACCAGATTCGTCGGAAGCGAAACGGAGATGCGACGCGGAAAAAAACTTTTTTGCGACAAGCACCGCATCGAGCAGACGATGGTCGACACACGGCGCGTTTCATTCGGGTACACGAAGGATCTGGCTTCGTGGTTTTTTGTAGGGTGGGCGTACTCGCCCACTATCTCAAACGGTGGGCGAGTACGCCCACCCTACAAGAGTCTCAGAATGACAACTGCTGCAGCTTGGAACTCAGCCTCCGCACGGCAATTTCCATCCGAGATTATGCGACCAGATCGCGGCCGATTTCCCATACGTTGCCAGCACCCATGGTGACGACCACATCCCCTTCGCGCAACTCCCGGCGCAGGTACTCGACGATCGAGCGAAAGTCCGGCAGGTGCAGGGCGCGCTGGCCATGGCCGATCACCCGCTCAACCAGGTCGATTGCGCTGACGCGGGAGCGTTCGGATTCACTGTCGCGCACGAAATAAATGTCCGGGACGATGGTTTCGTCAGCGCCCTCGAAGCTCCTGGCAAAATCCTCCAGCAGAAAGCGGGTGCGGCTGTGCTGATGCGGCTGGAAGACACAGATCAGGCGCTTCGGTTGGTATTTTTCGCGGAGGGCTTTGAGGGTGGCGCGGATTTCGGTGGGGTGGTGGCCGTAGTCATCGACCACGATGGCGCCGTTTCGCCGGCCGACTTCGGTGGTGCGGCGATCCACGCCGCTGAAGGAACCGATGGCGCTGGCGGCGGGCTGGGGATCGATCCCGCAGGCAGCGCAGGCAGCGATGGCCATGGTGGCGTTGAAAAGGTTGTGCAGGCCGGGGACGGAAAGCTGTAACTCCGCGACTGGATTGCCGTTATGATAAATGATGCCGCCGTGGCAGCCGCCGCGGGTGGCTCGGTCGAGCGCCGTCCAAGCGGAAGAAAACGCACCTCCGGACGCCGGTGTACCAGCTTCGGCCGCCTGCATCCTTATGAACTGGATCGGCGTGGTGATGCCGGCGAGGGCCTCGATCACGCGCGGGTCGTCGCCGTTGGCGATGATCAACCCATCGGCCGGCACGCGGCCGGCGAAGACGCGGAAGGATTCGACGATCTCATCGATGTTCTTGTAGCAGTCGAGGTGGTCTTCCTCGATGTTGGTGATGAGGGCGACGCGCGGGAACAGGTGGTGGAAGCTGCGGGCGAATTCGCAGGCCTCGACGATGAAGGCCTTGCCTGATCCGGAGCGCGACCCGCCGCCGAGCTGGGGGACGGTGCCGCCTACGACGAAGGAGGGGTCGGCCCCGCACTGCAGCAGGGCGTGGGCGATCATGGCGGTGGTGGTGGATTTTCCGTGGGTGCCGGAGACGGCCACGCCGAAACGTTCCTGCATCACCTCGCCGAGCAGTTCTGCGTACTTGATCTGCTTGAGGCCCAGAGCGCGGGCGGCCTGATATTCGGTGTTGGATTCGGGGATGGCCGCGGTGCGGACGACCAGGTCGATGTCGCGGGAGAGGAGCTGGCCGAGCTGATCTCTGGAGATTTTCGCTCCGCGCTGGGAAAGATCGAAAGTTTGCGGGTTGGGATTGGGTTCCGAGCCGGTGACGACAGCGCCGCTGTCGACGAGCATGTGGGCGAGGCCGGACATCCCGCAGCCGCCGATGCCGATAAAGTGAACGCGCCGGCCGGTGAAACGGCTGGGGGATCGCGACTCCGTTCGCAATTCATTGAGCATGGATTCCATTCCAACAGACATGGTAACGCTCCAGGGGGTTTTTGGAAGAGGGGCGAGGCGCCGGTACTCCGCCTCTTCGTAGGGGCGGGGTCTCCCCGCCCTCTTTGTCACGGTGCAGGAGGGCGGGGAGACCCCGCCCCTACAAGGCGCAATAGAGGAGGTCGGGAAGACCCTGTCTCTACGATTTTCATCGGCGATTGGCGATCATCTGGATGATTACGCGCGCCACTTCATCGGCGGCGGCTGGGGCGGCGAGGGATTTGGCGGCGGCGGCCATGGCTTGGCGCTTGGCGCCGTCGTAAAGCAGTGACTCGATCAGCGGCGTGAGTTTGGCGGCGTTCTTGCGGCGGTCTTTTTCATCATCAACGATCACGGCGGCGCCGGCCTTTTCCAATTCGCGGGCGTTGGCGCGCTGGTGCAGGTCCTTGTGGAACGGGTAAGGCATGAGCAGGGAGGGTATGCCACAGGCGGTCAGCTCAGCGCAGGAACTTGCCCCCGAGCGGGAGATGGCCAGATCGGTGATGGCCCAGATATCGGCCATAGCCGGGGTGAAGTCGATCACACGGGCGGGAAGATTGATTTCGCGGTAGCCGGCGCGGACGGCGTCGGCGTGTTCTTTTCCGGCGAGGTGCAGGACCTGCCAGCCGTTCAATCGCACTGATTTCAAGGTCTCGATTATGGCCTCGTTGACGGTCTGCGCGCCCTGGGATGCGCCCGTGATGGTCAGGGTGCGAAGCAGCGGGTTGAGGCCAAGGCGGGCGGCGGTGTCTGCGCGGGCGGGGAGGTGCAGAATATCGTGGCGAATCGGGCAGCCGGTGGTTCGCAGCTTTTCGCGGTGGGCAGGCGAGATGTGTTCGGAAGTAGCGTCAAACTGGCAGCAGACGGCCTGCACGTATTGCATCAGATACTGATTGGCTTTTCCGGGGATGACGTCGGGATTGAGGATGGCGGCCGGGATTTTGGCGAGTGCGGCGAGCTTGACGGCGGCGCCGGCCGCGTAGCCGCCCAGGCCCAGGATGGCGACCGGCTGGCGTTCGGTCAGTATCTTGCGGATGAGGTCCTTGGTTTCGCGCCAGGCGCGCCAGAAGCTCAGCAGGCCGGCGATGCTGCGCTTGGGGGGGATGATGGGCTGGGGGATGAACTCGAAGCCGGTGGGCTGGAGGATGGTGCGGTCAATTTCGCGGGTGGTGCAGAGGAAAAGCGGGCGGGCGCCCGGGAGGAGTTGGCGCAGGCTCTCGGCTACCGAAATGCCGGGGTAGAGATGCCCGCCGGTGCCGCCGCCGGCGAGGAGGATGGTTGGGGGAGAAGTCATTCAGGAAAGACTATTGCAAATTGCAAATTGAAAAATGCAAATTTCAAGTTGAAGAGGGGGGGCTTACGCTTCGCCGGTCCTTGAGTTTGTTACGCTTGGCGGTGACGACTGACTTGCCGAGAATATTGGATAATTGTCGGCACTCATCAATGAGTTTGGAAAGGCGCTGTTCACGCAGCAGTTTTGCCTTCAGGATCAGCCGGAGCCACACGTGTGATTCGCGGAGTTCCTTGAGACAGATGTTCAGTTTGTGAATGAAGTCCTGCCGACTTTCCGCGGCGCGGCCCTCCTCATAATTGGGCGCTGGAGACGTGCCGCTGCGAACGAGTTGCCCGGCAATGTGTCTTCCCAGCCTCGTGTCGGGCAGAGCATCCACCAACGTTCCAACGCGTGCGCCAAAAGTCAGCAGCCTGTCGGCCAATTGTTCGGCTGTCAGTGTGCTCGTTTGACCAATTTTAAATTTGAAATTTTCATTTTTCAATTTGCAATACCCAGTCTTACGCCACTTGCATCGCCAACGTTTGCGTCCTCCGCTGGCTCAAGCAACCCCTCCGGACGGTGCTGGTAGCGCGTCACAGAATACAGCAATCCTAAGGCCCCGCAGGTGATGACCAAACCCGATCCTCCCGCGCTCACCAGTGGCAGGGACAATCCTTTCGTCGGTACGCTGACGGTGGCGACGGCGATGTTGATCAGTGCTTGCAGGCCGATCATCGACCCGATGCCGAAGGCGAGCATGCGGCCGAAGCTGTCGCGTTTTTGCTTTACGGTCTGCCAGGCGACGTAGAGGATGCCGAGATAGAGCGCCACCGTGAGCAGGGCCCCGAAGAAGCCGAGTTCTTCACAAATCACCGAGAAGATGAAGTCGGTGGTGTCTTCGGGAAGATATCCGAGTTTTTGAATGCCGTTACCCAGCCCTTTGCCGAAGAAGCCGCCGGTGGCGAAGGAGAGGAGGCTTTGAATCATGTGATAGCCTTCCTTCTGCGGGGCATCGTGCGGGTGCATGAAGGCGACGATCCGCTTCCAGCGATATTCCTTGTGCATGACGAACCACATGGCCGCGGCGAGAGCGGGGACGAGGACGATCACCAAATGCCACCATTTCACCCGGCCGGCGATGAGCATGGTCACGGCACACAGGCCGATCAGCGCGGCGGTGCCGAAATCCTGGATGACGATCAGCAGGCAGATCATGCCGACCGGAATCAGCGCTGGCAGAAAGCCGCGGGTGAATTTGCTCATATCCGCCCGGCCGCTGGTGAGCCACCACGCCAGGAAGAGCACGACCGCCCATTTTCCCAATTCCGACGGTTGAAGCTGCACGAACCCGAGCGGCAGCCAGCGGCGGGCGCCGTTGACTTCCAAGCCCACGTGGGGCACGAGCACGAGCAGGCAGGTGAAGACGGCGACGGCGGTCATCAGCATGATCGGGTGCAGCCAGAGAAAGCGCGTGCGCCGGCCGAGGCGGGCGTAGTCGATGTGGCCGACGGCGAGGAACGTGAAGATCGCGATGGCCGCGAATTTCAGGTGCTTGATGCCGGTTTCGGACCATTGCCAGCGGGTGTCGCCGGTGATGCGCATCGAGGCCGATTGCACCATCACCACGCCGAGAAAGACCAACGCCAGCACGCAGAGAATCAGCAGGTCGCGCCATCGCAGGCGATAAATCGAGTCGTCCATGAAGAGGTTATCGGACGTGGGGGCGGGAAGACTTCAGTGGATGATGAGGCGAATTGCCTATCAGCGCTTGCGGGCCATTTCGCGGAGAAGGGCGGAGACTCTGGGGAACTTGGCGCCAAAGAGCCAGGCGGGCTTCAGATAGAAGCCGGAGAGGACGAGGGAGGCGATGCGGTCAGCCTGCGGGAGAATCGGCTGGAGTTTTTTGTTCTTGGCGAGGGTGTAGGCTTCAATTGTGCTGGAGAGGGGATCGACGATCCAATATTCGCGGACACCGGCGGATTGATATTCCAGGAATTTTTCCCGGCGGTCGCGGGACTGACTATTGGGGGAGATGATCTCCACAATGAGATCGGGCGCGCCTTCGATATGAACATCGCGAATTTGATGCTCGCGCTCGTGACTGAGGAAGAAAATGTCTGGAGAGCGGCGGCTGCGTTGTTGCTCAAATCGCAATTGCACCGGCTCCAGGAGGATTTGACCGAGGTCATGTTCTTCGACGAAAGCGCGAAGGAGGTGGACTAGAAATGACGTGATTTGACCGTGAGGAACGTTAACTGGGGACATAATGATAACTTCTCCGTCCACCCATTCGGCCCAGGTGTCTTCGTCGCACCAGTCGACGAATTCGGCTTCGGTCATGCGCATGGGTTTTCGACCGCGGGAAATCGTGCGGGATGGAGATTGCGCCGTAGCGGTTGCCATACCAGAATAATAGCACAATCCCCCGCCCGATGCGCTGAAACTTCACCGCAATTTCACCGTCGCCAGCGCCATCGCGGCCAGCATGGCGCCGATCAGCCAGAAGCGGACTACAACCTGGTTTTCGCTCCAGCCTTTGCGCTGAAAATGGTGGTGGAGCGGAGCCATGAGGAAGATGCGCCGGCCTTCGCCGTATTTTCTTCTGGTGTATTTGAAGTAGCTCACCTGCAGAATCACCGATAGCGCCTCGATGACGAAAATTCCGCCGACGAGCAGGAGAATCAGCTCCTGGCGGATGACGATGGCGACGTAGCTGATCAAGCCGCCCAGGGCCAATGAGCCGGTGTCGCCCATGAACACGCGGGCGGGGTTGCAGTTGAACCAGAGGAAACCGAGGCACGCGCCCGACATGGCGCCGGCGACGACGGCCATTTGCCCGGAGGCCAGAATCGGCGGGAGATACAGATAGACGGCCAGCGGGCGGCCGCCGATGTTGAGGTCTTCGGTCCCGGCGATCAGGGCGAGGACGAGAAAGGTGAAGGAGACGATGGCCATGCATCCGGCCGCGAGGCCATCGAGGCCGTCGGTCAGGTTCACGGCATTGGAGGTGCCGGTGATGACCAGCGTCGTGATGACCACGAACCAGAGCATGTTCAGTTCGAGATGGAGATTCTTGAAGAACGGGAAATAGAGGGTGTGGTTGGGTGGGCTCAATCGGCCGTAGTTGTAGGTGAAAATGCCCAGCACCACTCCGAGGCCGATCTGGAAGAGAAGTTTTTCCAGGCTGGTGAGACCTTGGCGGGAGCCGGAACGCCGGCCGGCGGTGAGCTTCAGCCAGTCGTCGGTGGCGCCGACAGCGCCCAGCCAGATCAGGCAGACCAGCGCCATTTTTATGTAGAAGTTACGGATGTCGGCCAGCAGGAAGATGACAATCGCGATGGCGCAAATGATGAGGATGCCGCCCATGGTCGGCGTGCCCTTTTTGCCTTCCATCAGCTTGTCAACTTCGATTTGATCGAATGTTGCGAGGTCACCGATTTTCTGCCGGCGCAGCCATGCAATGACGCTGGAACCGAAGGCGAGGCACAGGACAAAACTGAGGACGGTGGCGACGGTGGCCTGGAAGGAAGTGAAGGTGAAGACACGCAGAAAGCCCATGCCGTGGGCTTCCAGCCAGGATCCGAATCGTTGATAGAGGAGATAGATCATGGCGTCCGCAGTCTTACGCCCCGATCGCCTTGGCGACCGCTTCCAGCCCGATGCTGCGCGACGCCTTGAGGAGCACCAGATCATCTTTTCGCAGCATGGCCGGCACGGTGGAGGCGGCTGATTTTGCGTCTGCAAAGCATTGGACAGCGCCGCGCATGCCGTTGGCTTCGGCGGCGTCGGCAATATTTTGCGCTTCGGCGCCGACGCAGACCAGGCGATCGAGCTTGGACGTAGCGGCCAGTTCGCCGATCTCGCGGTGATAGCGCCCGGCGCTTTCGCCGAGCTCGCGCATGTCGCCGAGGATCGCGATGCGATTACCCTGCGTCGGCAGCGCTGCCAGCGTTGCCAGCGCCGCCCGCATCGACGCGGGGTTGGCGTTGTAGGCATCGTTCAGCAGCGTGATGCCGCGGATTTTTTTGAGCTGCAGGCGCATGTCCGGGCCGCGGGCGTGGGAGAGGCCTGCAATGATCGCATCTTCCGGCACGCCCATCTTTCGCGCCACCGCAATGGCCGCCAGCGCGTTGGCGGCGGTGTGCTTTCCGAGCAGGGGAACGAAGACGGTTCGGCCGGTGTCGTTGAGGGTGAAACGGACACCGCTTTCATCGCAGATGATTTGAGTTGCGAACAGATCGTTGGATACGCCAAAGCCGAAGGTGACTCGCTGGCCGGGAAAGGCGGAAACCGCAGCCAATAGGTCCGGATCATCGCCATTGACGACCAGCAGGCCATCGGGGCGAAGTCCGGCGATGATCTGGGCGTTTTCACGGCGGACACCGGCGAGGTCGCCGAGTCCTTCGAGATGTTCCTCGCCGCAGTTGGTGATGACGGCGATGTCGGGGAGAGCGATATCGGCGAGCGTCTTGATTTCGCCGGGATGATTGGTGCCGATCTCGAGCACGAGGTAGTCGTGCGCAGGGTCGGCCGCGAAGATCGACAGGGGCACGCCGATATCGTTGTTGAAGCTTTTTGGGGAGATTGTGCCCTTGAGCGCTGATTCGAGCGCGGCATCGATGAGATGCTTAGTGCTGGTCTTGCCGTTGCTGCCGGCGACGGCGATGACTTTTCCGTGCAACCCCTGGCGTACAAATTGCGCGAGCCGGCCCATGGCGATGCGGCTATTGTGAACCTGGATGAGCTGAAGTCCGGGAATCGGTGTTGTAGACGTGGCCTCAACAAGCGCGGCGATGGCGCCGTTGGCAGCGGCGGCGGCTAGAAACTGGTGGCCGTCAAATTTATCCCCGCGCAGGGCTATGAAGAGGCCGGCAGGGGCTTTCTGGCGGGTGTCGGTGAAGATGGATCGCAGCGTCATTTGCGCGGCTGGAGAAGGCGAGAGGTGAACGCCTCCAACCGTTTGGCAAATCTGCTCGAGAGATAATGGGATCATGAAGGCACGTCGTTTTGCAAGAACCTGCTACGCCGCGACTTCGCGGGATTGCAGGATGCGGGCGGCTTCTTCGACGTCGTCGAAGTGCCGCTTTTCCTGGCCGATAATCTGGTAATTTTCGTGCCCCTTGCCCGCCAGCAGCACGATGTCACCGGGATTGGCTTCCTGCAAGGCCATCGCAATGGCGGCCCGACGGTCGGGTTCCACCCGAACCGGCTTGGTCGAATTGCTGGAGAACCCTGCCAGGATCTGCTCGATGATCGAATTCGGATGCTCGCCGCGCGGATTGTCGCTGGTAACGTAGATTACATCGGCAAATTTCTGGGCGGTTCGGGCCATTCGCGGGCGCTTGGTTCGGTCGCGATCGCCGCCGCAGCCGAAGAGGACGCGGAGCTTTCCGCGCGTCAGCGGCCGCAGGGCTGACAGGACATTTTCCAACGCATCGTCAGTATGGGCATAATCCACCAGCACGGCGAAAGATTGGCCAGCGCGCACGGATTGCAGTCGGCCCGGTGCTCCCTGGGCATCATTCAAGCCGGCCGCTATTTGATGGACCGACAGGCCGAACGTCTCGCCGACCAATGCGGCTGCGGTCAGGGCGTTTTCGATATTATGCTTGCCGATAAGCTCCATGTTCACGGGCGATTCGCCATCGGGCGTGACCAGCACAAACTTGCTTCCGCCCGCCGTCACCAGGATATCCTTGGCGAAGTAATCCGCTTTTTTGTTGAAGCCGAACTTCATGATGCGGGCGCTGCACTCGTCGATCATGTGATCGGATGCTTTATCGTCGGCATTAATCACCGCGACCCCGACGTCGTTTAAATCCTTGAACAGCAAAGCTTTGGCAGCAGCGTAGTCATCCATCGTGCCGTGGTAGTCCAGATGGTCGCCGGTCAGGTTGGTGAAGCCGGCGGCGACGAAGCGGATGCCTTGCACGCGCTTTTGGTGCAGGGCGTGTGAAGAGACTTCCATCGCGCAGATTCTGCAACCGTTGTCGCGCATGCTGGCCAGCAATTCCGCGAGATCGGTCACTCCGGGCGTGGTCATGGTGGCTTCGGAAGTGCGCCGGCCGTCGTCGATTTGTACCGTGCCGATCATTCCGCACTTCTGGCCGACCTTTCGCAGCAGGTGGCGGATGAGGTAGGCGGTGGTGGTCTTGCCGTTGGTGCCGGTGACGCCAATGACCCGAACGGTGCGGGTTGGGTCGCCGTGAAACAGATGAGCCAGCCCGCAGGCGGCGGATGCGGCATCTTTCACCACAATCTGCGGCAGGGGAGAGGTGGGCAGCTTGTGGTCGACAACCACGGCGGCCGCGCCTCGGGCGTGGGCATCGGCGATGAAACTGGCGCCATCGGCTTGCGCGCCGGGGCGGGCGATGAAGAGGCTGCCGGGAACAACGCGCCGGGAATCCTCCTTTACGCCGGTGATTTCGACGTTGGGGAGGCCGGTTCGAGAGAGTTTCGGATCGAATTGCTTGAGGAGATCGTGAAGCAGCATCGGGACTTCCCTTCCCAAATCGCCGGAGAGTGTTTCGTCCGCCAGATCAGGCATCCATGCCTCGGAAGCACCATAGCACACTCGGCCGGCAGGTCAATGTTTGCTGGCGCGCCTATCTCTTTTTCGGCGTTCCGGCGCGGAAAAGGAAAATTACGGTGCCGACATCGGGAAGTTCCCTGAAGGCGGCGAGAAATCCGATGGCGCGGCCAGCGCGGGCGTTTGCGATGCAGCGCCGCGTCACATAAAATACAACAACCCTGCGCAGGGAGGCGCCCCTGATTATTTGCCAACGGAGTAAAGCGTGATCGACACATCCACCGGCAGTCAAAAAGATCTGAGACAAGTTCAGTATCTGGGAATGCAGGACCATTACGCCGGCCGTGTTGAAGTGACGGAAGAGTCACCGACCCGAATTGTCGGCCGGTGGAAATCCTCAAAAACGAAGATATTTCAGACGACGTTGGAACAGGGCTGGAACGAGCTGATCTATTCCTGCACCTGCGATCCCTTCATCAAAGAGGGCAAATTGTGCCGGCATGTCGTGGCCACGGTTCATGCCGCCCAGAAACCTTCGTCGATGGGAGTGGATTTTGCCCGGGACAGCGAGCTGCCATGGAGACCGGATATCGATCGCCTCGCGGCGAGCAACCCGGCCGTGGAATCGCTGCGCCAGGCGCAGCACGCGCAATGGAAGCAGGCGCTGTCGCGGCTGTCGCAGGTGGTCGATCGCTCGGAAACAGCCCATTTGTGGCCGGCCGATCGCGAGGTTCTCTACATCATCGACCAGGCGGCGACGATGCAGGGCAAAGGAACCCTGCTGGAAATCTGCTGGCGGAGCAGGAAAAGGGACGGAAATTGGAGCAAACCGCAGCGTGTCAGCATGGAGCGCTCGACAATCCCCGCCCTGCCGCGGGAGGAAGACCGAGCGCTCCTGTCCATGCTGCGCGGCGCGCAGACGGCTCAGGAGTACGGCTATTACCAGGAAACGATCCTCAGCGCCCGGGTGCTGCTGTCGGAGGCGCTGCAGGCAGCGGTGCTGCCGCTGGCCTGCAAGACCGGTCGGTGTTACCTGCGCCAATCGCACGGGAACGATGAGCTGATTCCGCTGCAGTGGGATGAGGGAGGCGCGTGGCAGTTTCGATTGAACGTGATGCGCCAGGAGGAAAGCGGCCGCTATCTGCTGGAGGGATCACTGCATCGCGGCGAGCAGCGGATGGCGCTGAGCGAACCGGTGATGCTGACGGCGGGCGGAGCGGTCTTCACGCGCGATGCCGCCGCGCCGCTGGATGATGCCGGGGCATTCCAGTGGATCGCGATGCTGCGAGCGACTCGGCAGCTCGTGGTGCCGCTGGAGCGGGGCGAGGAGCTGGTCGAGCAGATGGCGCGCGTGCCGCGCCTGCCGCCGGTCGACTTGCCGGCGGAGTTGCAGTACGAAGAGGTGACGGTTGCGCCGCGGCCGCGTTTGCAGATCAAGAAGGCCGAGCGGCGGGGATATTGGGAAGCGGCGGATCAAATGACGGGGGTGCTCGGCTTCCGCTATGGCGAGCGCGAGATCAAATATCTCGATAGCGCCGCCGGGGTCTATGACGCCGGCGCCAGACAGTTCATCCGGCGCGATCGCAACGCCGAAAACGTGGCGGCGGCAAGGCTGCTGGCGCTGGGCATGCGCTGGCGGGAGCCCGTGGAGTTGTCGATCGCGGCCAAGCAACTGCCGAAGCTGGTCTCGGCGCTGATCAGGGAAGAATGGCTGGTTGAGGCGGAAGGGAAGCTGTATCACCCCGCCGGAGAAATTCACATCGAGGTCACTTCCGGCATCGACTGGTTCGATCTGTCTGGCAAGGTTTCCTACGGGACGGAGACGGTGGCACTGCCGCAGTTACTGGCGGCACTGAAGCGCGGCGAGAGCATGGTGCAGCTTGGCGATGGCACCTTCGGCATCCTGCCAGAGGAATGGCTGAAAAAATATGGCTCATTGGCGGGGGTGGGGACGGCCGAGGGAGATGCGCTGCGCTTTACCCGCGCGCAGACGGGCTTTCTGGACGCGCTGTTGCTGGAGCAGCCGGAGGCGTGCTGCGATGAGGTGTTCGAGCGCACCCGGCGCGAGCTGCGCGAATTTGCCGGCGTCGCCGCCGTCGATCCGCCGGATACCTTCCGTGGCGAGCTTCGGCCGTATCAGCGCGAGGCGATTGGATGGTTCGATTTCCTCCGCCGCTTCGGCTTCGGCGGCTGCCTGGCGGATGACATGGGGCTGGGCAAGACGGTGCAGGTGCTGGCGCTGCTGGAAGACAGGCGGCGGCAGAAGATCGGCAAGCCGTCGCTGGTGGTGGTGCCGCGGTCGCTGGTGTTCAACTGGAAGCAGGAGGCGGAGCGTTTCGCGCCGGAGCTGCGCGTGCTCGACCAGACGGGTATCGAGCGGCAGCGCGGCATCGAGCATTTCAGCGACTACGACCTGGTTCTGACCACCTATGGCACGCTGCGCCGGGATGCGGGTTATTTCAAGGATGTGCGCTTCGACTACGTGATTCTGGATGAGGCGCAGGCGGTGAAGAATGCTACCACCGAGTCAGCCAAGGCGGTGCGCCTGCTGCGCGGCGATCATCGTCTGGCGCTGAGCGGAACGCCGATTGAAAACCATCTGGGCGAGCTGTGGAGCATGTTCGATTTTCTCAATCCGGGAATGCTGGGCACCGCCACCGTTTTCAAGAAGACCACCGGCAGCGGCAAGAGCATCGACGAGCAGGGGCGGCGGCTGCTCAGCCGGGCGCTGCGGCCATTTATTCTGCGGCGGACGAAATCGCAGGTGGCCAGGGACCTGCCCGAGCGGCTGGAGCAGACGATCTTCTGCGATCTGGAGCCGCAGCAGCGCAAGCAGTACGACGAATTGCGGGAATATTACCGCCGCAAACTGCTGGATACGGTAGCGGCGGAGGGGATGAACAAGGCGAAGATTCAGATCCTCGAGGCACTGTTGCGGCTGCGGCAGGCGGCGTGTCACCCGGGGCTGATCGACAAGACGCGGAGCGATGAGCGCAGCGCCAAGCTGGATGTGTTGATGGAACACCTGGCGGAAGTGTCGGAAGAAGGGCACAAGACGCTGGTGTTCTCGCAGTTCACCAGCCTGCTGGCGATCGTGCGCAAGCGCCTCGACGAGCAGGGCGTGGTGTATGAATACCTCGATGGCAAGACCGTCAATCGCCAGCAGAACGTCGAGCGCTTTCAGAACGATGAGGATTGCCGGCTATTTCTGATCAGCCTGAAGGCGGGCGGGCTTGGGCTGAACCTGACCCGCGCGGAATATGTGTTTTTGCTGGATCCGTGGTGGAACCCGGCCGTCGAGGCGCAGGCCATCGACCGCGCCCACCGCATCGGCCAGACGCGGCGGGTTTTCGCCTATCGCATCATTGCCCGCGACACTGTCGAGGAGAAGGTGCTGCAGCTGCAGCAGACCAAGCGCGACCTGGCGGACGCGGTGATCAATGCCGACAACAGCCTGATTTCTGGATTGGGCCGGGAAGACCTGGAGTTGTTGCTGTCGTAGCGGTTAGCGTTCCTTGAGCCAGCGGAGCATCGCTTGGATGGCATCGTATTCGTCCTCGTGAATCGCCTGCTCCACAAATCGGGCAAACACATCCATCGGGAGGGCCGGCAGCGCCAGGCTGTGATCGGCGACGATATATGTCCCGTCTGGCTGACGGTGCAGCACCGTCAGCCCGTTCTTGCCATACCGCCATAGCTCGGGGACGCCCAGTGCGGCATAGATCGGCTGGCGGGGGATCGACGAACTTGCCATGTCCACTTCGATGGCAATATCTGGCGGCGGATCAGTTTTCAAGTCGACATGGCCACGTTTACGCGGCGAGTGGGTGACGTAGTAACACTCATCTGGCTCCAGGCCCTTCTTCAGATCCCTGCGCTTGCAGGTGAATGAGCCAAAGCCTTGAATGCGCAGGCCGGTTGCAAGTGCGTACGCCTCCAGGACGCGTGCGATGATTTTTTTGATCCACTCGTGCGTTGCCGACGGCGACATGATCTCCATCCTTCCATCATCGAACGTGATGCGCAGCCGGCGGTGCTCGAGTTCGCGCAGCGTCTGCTCGTAATACTCCCAACTGACGTCCTCAAGGAGGAGGTGCTCGACTTCAGGCGGCACGGATTCAGATTCCAAAATCGCAGTCATGATTTCACCTTTGATCATGGCATTATAGCAAGAATCCAGCGCATCGCGTTTCAATCAGGTCTCCCGATCCCCCGCTTCGGTTTCCAATCCGCCGGGATCGAAATAGAGGATGCCGCCGGGAGTGACGGCTTTGATGCTGAGGGCGCGGCTGGCGAACTGCTCGGCCGTGGTCGCGTAGAGGGGGGAGATTTCCAGCACGCAATCGGGCTCGCCGTCCTTCTGCGCAACCTGCACGCCGGCTTCCTGCAGCCAGCGCGCCGCCCGGCGGATCTGGTCGCGCCGGCTGGTGACGGGGGAATCGGTGCCGTCGGCATTTTTCACCGGGGAAAATTCCTCGCCGCGGTCGGTGGTGTAGACGATGGCGTTTCTGGCCAGCGGGATCGCGTCGAAGACGAACTGCTCGAGCTTGATGGCGTTTGGCTTGTCCGGCTTGATCGGCTTGCCCTGCTCGTCGATGGAGGTCACCTTCTTCTCGGCGCGGTGCCACGGCAGTTCCAGCCGGCCGCCGGCGTTGAGCCGCTCGATGAACTCAACCCGCAGGGCGTGAATCGCGATCGATCCGGCGTTGAAGCGCAGCGCGCCGTCCGGATTCGTCTGCTTGGCCAGATCGTCGGGCAGGTCGCTGTATTCGATCACCTGCAGCACGCCGTCGGCCAGCACAAAGTTGCCGACTTTCTCCAGCGGCCCGGCCTTGGGGATCGTCTTGCTGGACATCTCGCTGCCGGTCAGCTCATGCAGGCCCAGGAACAGCGGATCGACGCAATGCACCAGCGGATTGTCCACCTGGAAATAGGACAGGTGTTCGACGCCGCGCCGGCGCATGTCGGCCAGCGCGCCCGAGCGGTGCAGGGCGCGGAGGCTGCCGCCGTGGCCGTCGGGGCTGAGCGCCAACGAGCTCTTGTCGGCCAGCAGCATCTGGCCATCCATGGCGAAGGCCGGCATCATGCCCTGCTGGAAGAAAAAGATCGATGAGGGGTCGTACCCGAAATAGACGCTGTTCTTGAAGAAGTCGCGGGTGGCGGCGTCGTTGACGTCGCTGGTCATGATGTACCAGGGGATGATCTTCTTATAGTCGCGCGAATAGGCCAGCAACTGCTCGGCGAAGACCGCAAAGAGCGGCTTGCTCTTGATCGGCGTGATCGGATACTCGCCCTTGGGCCCATCATATCCCAGTCGCGTGCCTTGCCCGCCGGCGACCAGGAAGGCGGCCACTCTTCCTTCTCTTAGGAGCTGGCGGCCGCGGGCTTCGGCATCGGCGTAGAGCTTGCGATGCTTCTCGCCGGGCTGGCGCGGATACGCCTCCACCGGCTGAATATTTTTCGGCAGGGCGATGTGGGGCTTGTGGGTGACGCAGGTCTCGACGAGCTGCTGGATATGCGGCAGATCGAGCGCCCCGAGTTGCTCGAGCAGGCGCTGCTGGCCGGCCGCGTCGATCTGCTCGAAAAACCGCAGCGCGCCCTGCTGTCCCGTCGCAATAAGCTGCTGCCGCAGAGAGTTGGTGTCCATGCTCTCATGCTTATCCAAAGCCGCATGTTTAGGCAACGGGGGGAATGCGCCTCTGCACCCGTTGGTTGCTGAGCTCACAGGCGCGAGTGTGCCCGTGGGTAGTCGGATGACGGCGCCGGTGTGGAGGGCGACCGCCATCCGCTACCACGATGATGGGAGCAACTATCGCGCCGAATCCAGCACGTTCAACAACAGGCCAAGCACCGCGTCGGCAGACCTCACCACGTGGCCGGTGCGGTTGTACGTTTTTGCCTGCGCCGGCGCTGCTGGCGCGGGCTCACTTTGCGGCGCTGGCGGCAGCGCGGTGGGGGCGATATTCGTCGCCGGCAATCGCGCTTCCTGCACGTGCTGCGCGACGCTCAGCCAACCGTCAAGAGCTCCAATATTCCCCTGTGCCGAGCGAATCATCTGCTTCTCCTTCTTCTTCACAGGAGATCAAATACGCGGGTAGACGATGCAATGGGAAACTGGGGCGAAGCTTGCGGAAACCTGGGGATTCTGGAGGCGGGTGGCAAGCGGTGACGACTATGCGGGCGATGCGATATTCGGCACCCATTCCAGCCAGATTATCGGTCCCTGGCACTTGGCGCAGAGGTACTTGCGCCGGGTCCTGCGGCGGCGGTCGGCCCACCAGTCGCAGCGCTGGCAGCCGATGCGATAGCGCGCCCGCGGCCGGGCGGGCGACATCACCTCGTGTTCCTGGTAGCAGCGCTGCGGCTTGGCGCCAATCCGCCGGCAGGCATCGCGCCAGAGTTGGCCATGACCGTCGCCGGGAGTCAGCGCGTGGGCGATTTCGTGCAGCAGCGTGTCGCGCACCTGCTCGGGGGTGTTGAGAATCGTCAGCGGCCGCGAAAGGGTGATGATCTTGCTCTTGAGCCGGCAACTGCCGAAGCGACGGCGGGCATGGTCGAAGGAAAAAGACCATCCGGCCAGGTTGTGCGCCTGCATCAGTTCGCGGGCCAGAAGCTGGGCGTCGTGCGGATGCATCGCAGGATGAAATATCGGCCCGGCGGCGATGCGTCAACCTGGCCTCGAAAATTTCAATTTCAGGCCGCCTGCGTGAATTGCAGCAGCGGTTCGGGAAGGGTCTTGATGCCGCGGCGCAGGGCTTTGCCGACGGCGTATTGCATGGAGCGCTCGAAACGATCCTGCACTTTGTTGTCGATCGCCACGCCCAGCCGGCCCATCTCCGCGATCGCCCATTGCCAGGCGTGGTATTCCTCTTCGCAGCGCTTCTTGTAGCGGTGAAATCCGATGGCGTGGTGGCCGACTTCGTGCAGGAAAATCGCCAGGCTGATGGGCGTCTTGGGATAGGGGGCTTCGACCCAGTTCACCGCCGTGCCATCCGGGTAGTAGACGCGCCAGGCGCAGCCGCTCATCGTCTTGCGCCACTTGCGGATGCGCAGGTCGAAGCGTTCCTTCATCTCCTGCACGATCACGTCCAGGTCAAGCATCCCGTCACTATCGACTTCCATGTATGACCTGTTGCAAAGAATGTTCCCTGGGGAACGCCATGGTGTTATCGGGCGTTGTGTCCGCTATGATGCCGCATTGGCAAGGAGGCCTGTCATGAGCGAACCCCTGACGTCTGATAATTCCCCGAGAAAAGAAATTCATCTGCCAGCGCGCGTGGTCGTGTCGCTGCGCGCCGGCGCCGTTCTGGCGATCGCCAACGTCATCTGCGTGCTGATCTTCTCGTGGGCCTGGATGCACGTGCGCAGCGAAAGCAAGAGCATTTCCGTCACCGGCTCGGCCAAGAAACTCATTCAGTCGGACCTGATCGTCTGGCGGACGAAAGTCTTCGTGAACGATGCGGAGCTCGTCGCCGCCTATAAGCGCCTGGAGCAGGGAGTCGAGAAGACGTTGACGTATCTCAAATCCAAGGGAATTTCTGAAAAGGAGCTGACGGTCTCATCGGTCTGGCTGAAGAAGAACTACGTCAAGAACGACAAGGGCAACGACACCGACAAGATCAGCAGCTACGACATGATTCAGACGGTGGAGGTGACATCGGTCAACGTGCAGCACGTGGCTGAGGTGGCGCGGAAGATCACCGAGCTGCTGGAGCAGGGGGTGCAGGTGGACTCCGAAGCGCCGGAATATCACTACACCAGGATGGCGGACCTCAAGATCACCATGCTGGCCGAGGCGACCAAGGATGCCACCACGCGGGCGCAGCAGATCGCCGCGAATTCGCAGGGCAAGCTGGGAAATATTCTGGATGCCCGCATGGGCGTGATGCAGATCAACGCGTTGCACGAGAACGAAGCCAGCGGTTCGGGCGTCAACGACACCACCAGCTTCGAGAAGGAAATCACCGCGATCGTGAGCGCCAAGTTCGCGCTGAAGTAATCGTCACGGTGAGAGGATGTCGCGCTATTGCCCATCCCCCGCCGCGGCGCCGCCGGCGGGGACCGATGAGCTGATTTGCGGCGTGGCCGGGGCGGGCGGGAGCAACTTGTCGTCGGCCAGCACTTCGGCGACGTATCCCTTGATGCGCTCGTCGTTGAGCAGTTGGCTCATCAGCACGCGGCGATAGCCGGTGTTGCGCATCTGTTCCTTGAGGGCATCCGTGCGCTCCTGCTTGAGCTTTTCGTTCTGGGCATACAGCGCCTCTTCCAGCGCCTCGTTCTCCAGCAGCAGAGCATACATCGCATCCGCGCGCCGGCCGCCGGAGCTGAACAGTCCGCCGAACCCGGCCGCCTTCTTGCGATATTCCTCCACCCGGTCGGTGAGGAGTTTCACCTGCTCGGCAAGCTGCTCGTTGCGGCTCTTGAGCGCGGCGACTTCCTGCTCGTAAAGATTCTTGAACCCCTTCTGGGTGGTGAACAGATCCTGCTCCTTGGCGGCCAGCAGCCTGGCGGCGGCGAGATTTCCGATCCAGCGCCCAATGCGAAAGCCGGCCAGCAGCAGCACCACCGCGGCGGCGGCATAAAGAACAAGGTCCAGCGTTTCATTTCCGGTGCGTGGCATAGAGCACGCATCTTATGCCGGATGCGGGCTGGAGTGAATGCGCAAAGGATTGGTCATCAGCGCCGCGGGTGCGTGACACTTCCGGCGGCATTGCCTTTGATTGGTGGGGCAGATCATTCCTGTCTGCCACGGCATCTTGTCGGGTAGGCGTACCCGCCCACCGTTTTGGTGGGGCGGACATTTTTGTCTGCCACGGCTGGATGAGTGCAGCCGTAGCCGAAGGCATTAGAATCCCGCCGCCCCGCCTTTTACCCCCTCTCCCGGTACCCGGGGGAGGGTTGGGGTGGGGGCCTTTCCACAATCGCCACAGTCGAGCGCTACACCCTATCAGCGGGGTGTAACTCTTGTTTGTGGCCGCCCCACCTTTTCCCCCCTCTCCCGGTACCCCGGGGGAGGGTTGGGGTGGGGGTCCTCCCACAATCGCCACAGCCCAGCGCTACACCCCCGCCCGCGCCCCCCTAACCCGGATTATTCACCGCCGAGACGCAGAGACCGCAGAGAAGACCATACCGAGAATCAAGTTATCTATTTTTTCTCTCTCATCATAGTCAGCGCACGTTGCGCAGCTCACAATAGAATTTCTCCGGTGCTTTCTCTGCGTCCTCTGCGCCTCTGCGGTGAGCTCTGAATTTTCCGGGCTAAATGCCCTGGGACTTTCGCCCCGGCCATGTCACAATCGCGGCATGTGGCTGAAGCTGGGCAGACTTGCCGAACTCTATAACTACGTCGAGGTGGCGCTCTGGCCGGCGCTGGGGGCGGTGCTGTTTGTCTACGGATGGATGCGGCGCGGGAGGCGCTGGGCAGTCCGGCGCGACTGCTTTCTGGCCGCCGGCGTGCTGGTGCTCTTCGGCGCCAGCGACTGGTTCGAGGCCAGGACCGACAACGAGTGGTGGCATCCCTGGTGGCTGCTGCTGTGGAAAGCCGCCTGCGTGATCGCCCTGGCGGCCATCGCAGTCATCGCCTATCGCCGCGAACGCCTGCGGAAGCTCGACCAGTAATGGTCCCAGCATGAAGCAACGATGCGGTGGGCACACCTGCGGTGGGCACTTCCGCACCTGCGGTGGGCACTACCGCGGGTACGCGGACAAGGCGTCGCTCCGAGTTGCTGCGCGAAAGTCTGGCGAAATGTACCGGACCCCTTTGCGTTCTCCTTTGAATTCTTGCAGAGTTGCCACAAGAACGTCTCCGCCACTTGAAACTCCGCGGGGCCTAGCAGCGTCTAACTTCGAAGAATTTCTGTAATACGCGCGTGGTGATCTGGTAAATGGCGTAATAGCAACGAGGTGAGCTCTGGGGGCACAAATACACGTATTTTCCCAACAGCTTTGTCAAACGGTGCATCATCCAAGGCCTGCGGAGCCGAAAAGAACGCTCCCTTCATTTCCGTTGCGTCCTCGGATATGAACCAAATGTGCTCCGTCCCAATGGACGTCGATACAGATTTTATGGGGATATCGACCAAGAGTAGTGGATCCGCGTCCAATATTGGCTTCATGACGCGCGCTATCTCTTCCGGCTTCTCTTTGAATTCTTCAGTCAGCGCTTGTCGAATCTCGTCTTTTATTTGATTTTCGCAGTGTATGCGCAGGTTTTCGATCTCACGCAGGTTCCCTGCCATGCGGTACGTTTGGAACCGATTATAAATGGCCTCGTACGCCACCTTTTCTTTTTCCCAAGTCAGCACGTACAAACGTTGCATCAATCTTCTATTCCGTATACAGTCAATCATCCGCTGTTCACGAGGCAATGCAAACCGTCTGATGAAAAGTAGTAGGGCATTATCGCTTAGACTTAGTTCGACTTTCGCACTTATGCGACCTGCCGCACCGCATGCAGCAGGGTTT
>DAIOHQ010000064.1:0-20826 GCA_036744635.1 Tepidisphaeraceae bacterium
CTGCTCGATGCCGCGGGTATCGGACTGCGGATGTATCAACGCAGTGGGCTGCAGCGCCTCGTGCGCCAGACCGGGGCGCTGCGGGTGATTGAGGCGGGGGTGACGCTGCCGACGCCGGCGATTCGGCTGGATGTGAGCTCGGCCGGGGAGCGCGGGTTGCTGGGGGTGGTGCTGGATCCGGACTTTGCGGACAACCATTTCCTGTACGTCTATTACACGGCCAGCAAGCCGGTGATCCACAACCGCGTGTCGCGCTTCACGATGACCGGGGACGTGGCCGATCCGGCCAGCGAGGTGGTTTTGCTCGACCTGCCGGCGTTGAAGGCGACCATACACAATGCCGGGGACCTGCACTTCGGCATTGACGGCAAGCTGTATGTTTCGGTGGGGGAGAATAGCGTGGAGGCCGATGCGCAGTCGCTGGCGTCGCCGCTGGGAAAGATCCTGCGCATCAACTCCGATGGGACGATCCCGCAGGACAACCCCTTCATCGGCCAGACCACCGGCATCAACCAGGCGATCTGGGCGCTGGGATTGCGCAATCCGTTCCGCTTCAACATTCAGCCGGGGACGGGGCGGATCTTCATCAATGACGTGGGGTCATCCAAATTCGAGGAGATTAATGAGGGGACGGCGGGGGCGAACTATGGCTGGCCGCTGAATGAGGGGCCGACCAGCGATCCGGCATTTGTCGGCCCGATTTACGCGTATCCGCACGGCGAAGCTACCAATCAGGGGTGCGCCATTACCGGCGGTGCGTTTTACAATCCCACGACAGCGCAGTTTCCGGCGGAGTACGAAGGGGATTATTTCTTCACGGACATCTGCAACTTCCGCATCCGGCGTTTCGACCCGGAGACGCGAACGGAGACGGTTTTCGCCGACGACATTCCGCCGGCCACGGACATTGAGGTGACGGCCAACGGAGACCTGTATTACGCATCCTATCACGAAGGGTCGATTCGCAAGATTCAGTATGTGAATTCGCCGGGGCCGATTATCGCGATCCAGCCGACGGCGGTGCGGGCGGCGAATGGCCAGCCGGCGGCGTTTACGATCGAAGCGTTTGGCGATCAGCCGCTGAGCTATCAGTGGCAGCGCGACGGGGTGGACATTGCGGGAGCAAACGGGGCATCGTATTCGCTGGATGCCGTGAGCGCGGCCGACGACGGGGCGGTGTTCCGGGTGGTGGTCAGCAATGACGCGGGCACGGCGGCCAGCAACGATGCGCCGCTTACGGTGATTCAGGATGCGCCGCCGGTGGCGACGATTACCGCGCCCAAGGCGGGGTTGTTCTATCACGCCGGACAGAAGTTCAAATTCAAGGGCGCGGGGGCCGATGCCGAGGATGGGAAGCTGAAGCCGGGTTCGTTTACCTGGCAGGTGGAATTTCACCATGCCGATCACATTCATCCGTTCATCCCGGCCACGCGCGGCAAGACGGGAGGGTCGTTCAAGATTCCGACCGATGGGGAGACATCGGCCAACGTCTATTTCCGCATTCTCTTCACGGTGACCGACTCTGCCGGCGTTGCCAATACGACGTTTGTCGATATCCACCCGTTGACGGCGGCGCTGGTGGTGCAGGCGAACGTGGCGGGATTGTCGGTGAGCCTGGACGGGCAGCCTTCGAGCTCGGGGATTTCCACCATCGGCGTGCTGGG
This sequence comes from Tepidisphaeraceae bacterium, assembly GCA_036744635.1. GTDB lineage: Bacteria > Planctomycetota > Phycisphaerae > Tepidisphaerales > Tepidisphaeraceae > DAIOHQ01. Next base: position 1,665 of record DAIOHQ010000064.1, read on the forward strand.
CATGAGCCGGGACGTGTCAGCGCCGGCGACGCAGGTGCTGGATGGGGTGACGTATCGGTTCGTCAAGTGGTCCGACAACAAGAAAATGGATCATTCGCTGAAGTTGAAAGGCCCGCTGACGCTGACGGCGATGTATGAGGCGGAGTGATGCTGCGAACCCGATTCGCAATCGTTCATACATTTAGGAACCTTAGGAGCGTAAGTTACTCAAGATAAGGGAGTTAACAGCGTCGGCGAAAAAGCTCAGATTATCTTTGATTTCGTGCGACAGTGTGATACACTTTGCAGGTTCAGCGCTTTGGCGCGAGCATGTCTGATGGAGAGCTAGCGAGGTCTGTTTCTGTAGTTCCCGTCTGAAACCGATTGAGGAGAGTAGAATGATCCGACGATTCCCTGTCATGGGCGCCGCTGCGGCGCTGCTTTGTGGGGCGAGCGGCGCCTGGGCGAGCGTGGCGGTCACGAATTATAATTGGCTGCAGTTACCCAATAGCCAAATCACGGTCGCGGTCACAGGGGCCGCGACCGCGAATACCAATGGGTATGGTGTGCCGGTTGATTTCCGCTGGGCCGCCCGCACCTGGATCCCCAGTTGGGATCTGACCGGTACCAAAGGCACTGGCACGGACACCACTACCGTACGCACGGGCGTTGATTACACCGCAGCGGTGCAGTTCACCGCGGCCGCGCGAAACGTCAGTTCGGTGCTGGTGGAACCTTACGTCGAAGCCGGCCACACGACGCTTACGAAATTTCACATTGACGGTTTCGATCCCAACACCAGCACCTGGACCAATGACATCACCACCACCGGCCTGGCGGTCACCAACAGCGGCGCCCTCGTGACCGTGCCGGTGAACTCTGCCTCATATCAGGCGATCCGCATTCGCGTGGCCGCTGGCGACTACACGACCACGGGGGGTGGTGCCTACGGCGGTCCGGGGTTCACAACCATCGCCCCGATCGGCAGCGGCACGGCGGCGGACTCGGAGGTAAACCGTGCGAATAAAACGCTCTTCAACACCGTCGCCAGCAGCAATTTTGCCGCTTCTCACGGTTACGCCGTAACCGGCACAACCTGGAACGATGCGGGCATTTACGACAGCAGGCGCATCGTTGGCTCGGATGGCAACTATGTCGCCGGCGACTACATGCAGTTGGACTTGACCAATGCCGCCAACGTTACCACGAGCATCGCCAAACTCATCATTCTGGATGAGGGCTCTTATGGCATCGGCGGCGCAACCATCAGCACTTCGACGGATGGCACGTTATTTACGCCGGTGAGCAATCAAACCCTGGTGAACGATGCCGCCGGCTCGGGTGAGCCGGATGCGCACGAGTTCAATTTTGACGCGGTGAATGCCCGCTACGTCCGCATCACCAACGCCACCAACGAAAACGGATATACGCTGGTGAACCAGGTATTGGTCTATGCGCCAGCGTCGGTGCCCGAACCGGCATCCATCGGCGTGCTCGGGCTGGGGGGATTGCTGCTGCTTCGCCGCCGGCAGCGGCCGTGAACTGCAGGAGCATTTTGAATCAAAGGGCTGCCGACTTTTCGGCGGCCCTTTTTGTTTCCCAACCGCAAATTGTCGGGAGAAACCCTTAGCCGCGGGCGTCGGCCGATTTGCGAGGAACGAAACCGACGACGAAGCAGAGGAGCATGAGGATCCAGAAGACCCAGAAGGCGGGGTCGACGTAGTTGTGGAAGTCCATGCGGTGAGGGTTTTCTTTGGAGTTGAACATCCAGTCGATGACCAATTTGCCGCCGATGACGATGACCAGCAGGTAGGCGGAGGTTTCGAAGCGGGGGAATTTTTCCAGCAACTTGATGAAGAGGATGGCGGCGAAGCGCATGAGGATAACGCCGGCCATGCCGCCGAGCAGGATGACCCACAGCTTGGGATGGGGGGCGTCGGCGGGGTGGTCGGCCGGGGCGGTGGCGACCAGACCGAGGGCGGCGACGATGGAATCGACGGCGAAAGCGATGTCGGTGAGTTCGATGACGATGACGGCCGACCAGAAGGCGCGGCCGCGGGCGCGCTTGAGTTCGACCGGCGAGAGTCTGGCGGCGGGGATTGCGCCCGCGGAAGCGGACCCCGCGGGTTCCGCGGGCGTGGCTCGGGTTTCGGCTTCAATGATTGCGGGATGGCCGGATTCATCCACTTCCAGGCGGGCGTGCGATTCATCATTTCCGCCGAAGATGAAGTGTTTGATCGCGACGTAAAGCAGATATCCGCCGCCGAGGAGTTTGACGATGCGCCATTGCAGCAGCCAGGCGGCGGTGGCGATGGCCAGGAAGCGGAAGACGAATGCGCCGATCAGGCCATAGGTGAGGGCCTTGCGCTGCAGCGATTTGGGCAGGCGCTTGGCGAGCAGGCCGAGCACCAGGGCGTTGTCGATGGAGAGGACGCCTTCGAGAACGATCAGCAGGGCGACGATGAGCAGGTCGTGGGGCTCGAAGGTTTGGTGGAAAAATGAGGTCATGGCGCGGCTCGATGGTGGCCGGGAACAATGATGACGGGGGGGAGGGGAGGGGTCAAACGGGGGAAGTTGTATCGTTTGTTTATCGAGGATGAAGCGCGATCGCTTTCAACGTGGCATGGGCTACCAGCCCATGCGATCGAAGCGCAGCGCTCTGCTCTTGCGTAGCACGGGCGTCTCGCAGCGTCTCGCCCGTGTCTTGGCACGAAGACACGGGCGAGACGCCCGTGCTACGGCGGAGCGCTGCGCTTCCGGCGCACGGGCTGGTAGCCGCGTGCCACAATTTGGTATCCACGTTCGAGCGCTATACCACAAATATTTTCACGTTCCGAAGATACGGTCCCCCGCGTCGCCGAGGCCGGGGAGGATGTAGCCTTTTTCGTTGAGCTGGCGGTCGATGGCGGCGGTGTAGATGGGGACTTCGGGGTGTTGGCGGTGGAAGGTTTCGATGCCTTCGGGGGCGGCCACCAGGCAGACGAATTTCATGCTGGTGACGCCGGCTTTTTTGAGATAGGCGACGGCGGCCGAGCCGCTGCCGCCGGTGGCGAGCATCGGGTCGATCAGCAGCACCTCGGTGTTGGCGATGTCGGGGGGAAGTTTCTGATAATAGGGAACCGGTTCGAGGGTGCGCTCATCGCGATAGACGCCGAGATGGCCGAGGCGGGCGTCGGGAAGGAGGCGCAGGACGCCGTCGGCCATGCCCAGGCCGGCGCGGAGGATGGGGACGAGGGTCACCTGGCGGGCGAGAACTTTGCCGGTGGTGCGCTCCATGGGCGTCTGCACCATCTGCGGGCGGGTCGGCCAGTCGCGGGTGACTTCATAGACCATCAGCGAGGCGATCTCGTCGAGCAGGGCGCGGAATTTGCGGTGGTCGGCGGTGAAGTCGCGCAGCTCGGTGAGCTTGGTCTGGATGACGGGATGATCGAGGATGTGGACGTTGGTCATGGTGATGGGAGGAAGATAAATGTCGGTGTGAGGGAATGCAATGAATGAGTTGGCAGTGATGACAGAACAGGTGACGTGCGGATTACAAATCAGTCATGTTGGCGACGGCAGGGCGCGCAGGCATCGGCGCGTGGTAGAATGCCGCCGTGCGTATCCTGATTGTCGAAGACGAGAAGAAGTCGGCGGCGTATCTGCAGAAGGGACTGCGGGAAAACAGCTTCACCGTGGACGTGGCCGAGCAGGGGGACGAGGGGCTGCACCTGGCGCTGACGGGGGAGTATGACCTGGTGATCCTGGACATCATGCTGCCGCAGCGGGATGGGTGGTCGGTGCTGGGGGCGCTGCGGCGGGCGGGAAAGCAGACGCCGGTGCTGTTTTTGACGGCGCGGGATTCAATCCAGGACCGTGTGAAGGGATTGGAGTTGGGGGCGGATGATTATCTGGTCAAGCCGTTCGCGTTTTCGGAACTGTTGGCGCGGGTGCGGTCGATTTTGCGGCGCGGGCCGGCCCGCCAGCCGGAGACCCAGCGCATCGCAGACCTGGAAATCGACCTGCTGCGCCACAAGGTCAGCCGCGGGGGCAAGCGGCTGGATCTGACGCCCAAGGAGTTCGCGCTGCTGCTGCTGTTGACGCGGCGGTCGGGGGAGGTGCTGTCGCGCACGCTGATCGCCGAGCAGGTGTGGGACATGAATTTCGACAGCGACACCAACGTGGTGGATGTTCACGTGCGCCGGCTGCGGGCGAAGGTGGATGATCCGTTTGAGACCAAGCTGATTCATACCGTGCGCGGAGTGGGCTATGTTCTGGAAGATCCGCAAAGCCGCTGATTCGGCAGCGCCCACGGCAGCGCCCGCGGCAGCGCTCGGGCCCGCGGCGTCACGTGCGCAGGCCGCGGCGCTGGCGACCGGAACGGCCGGGGCGGGATGGTCGCTGGCGATGCGCCTGACGGCGTGGGCGGCGCTGTCGGCGTTCATGGTGGTGCTGATCGCGACGCTGCTGTTGTATTGGACGCTCAAAAGCAGCCTGCGGCACGAGCATGATTTATTTTTGAACGACAAGGTGCAGGTGCTCCGCGAGCTGATGCGCAACCGGCCACAGAACGCTTCGGAGCTGCGCGAAGAAGTCGAGGAGACCTGGGCGCCGCGGCAGTATGCCCGCGTCTACGTGCGGATTCTCGACGAGCAGGGGAAGCTGGTGGCCGAGTCGCCGACGATGGATGTCAAGTTGCCGGCCGGGTCGTTTCCAGCGCCGCGCCAGAGCGCTGAGGCGCCGATGGAGGGGGCGGACCTGGTGAATTCCAGCCGCAAATCGTTTTGGGTGGTGGCGACCCGGCTGCAGCTTGGGCAGGGTATCGGGTGGCGGATCGTGCAGGTGGCGCTGGACACGCAACCGGAGAAGGAGCTGCTGAGCAGTTTTCGGCGGCGGGCGTATCTGGTGCTGGGATTGGCGCTGCTGGCGTGCGCCGTGGCCGGATATGCCATTGCCCGGCGCGGGATGCGGCCGCTTTCGGAAATCTCCCGAACGGTGCGCCGCATCCGCTCCTCGACCCTGCACGCCGAGCGCATCGAAGAGCGGGGTTTGCCGGCCGAGCTGTTCGAGCTGACGGCGACATTCAACGAGATGCTGAACCGGCTGGACGAGGCGTTCGACCGGCTGTCGCGATTTTCGGCCGACATCGCCCATGAACTGCGCACGCCGGTCAACAATCTGCGCGGCGAGGCGGAGGTGGCGCTGAGCAAGGCGCGTTCGCCGCAGGAATATCGCGAGACGCTGGGCTCGTGCCTGGAAGAATGCGGGCGGATCGCGCGGATCATCGAGAGCCTGCTGTTTTTGGCGCGGGCGGAGGATCCGCACGACCAGATCGTCACCGAGCGGCTGGATGTCGGGCGCGAGCTGCTGGCGGTGAGCGAGTTTTACGAGCCGGCCGCGGCGGAGGCCGACATCCGCCTGAGCGTGCGCTGCGAGGCGCCGATCGAGGTGGAATTGGACCGGACGCTGTTTCAGCGCGCGGTGGGGAACCTGGTGGCCAACGCCTTGGCGCACACGCCGGCGGGCGGCAGCGTGACCATCGCGGCGGGGCGCGAAGACCATTCCGTACACGTCGAGATCACCGACAGCGGCCGGGGGATTGCTCCCGAGCACCTGCCGCACGTGTGGGACCGGTTTTACCGGGTGGACCAGGCGCGCAGCGCGGGCGCGGGGGGTGTCGGGCTGGGGCTGGCGATCGTGCGCAGCATTGCCTTGCTGCATCGCGGCAGCGTGTCGATCAGCAGCGAGTTGGGGAAGGGAACGACGGTGCGCCTGCGTTTCCCGGAGAATATGACAAAAGTGTAATTGACGCGTCACTCGCCTGTCAGGGCGGCCCCCTACCGTATCGCACAAGAGCGGCGGAGTTGCGTGGCTCGCGTCTTTCCCAAGCGGACGCTTGCGTCTCCGGCCATGGGCGCCGCCGCTTCTTTTGAAATTCAGATTCCCCAACGGGCTGGGGGTTGAGCGGCGCGAACGTTTGGAGCGACGCATCGCAGGTCGTTTCGACCCCCACCCCGGCGGGGATAAACCATTTCAGCGATGACACGAACCGCGTTACAGACTCTCGCCGAACCATCGGCGGCGGCAATCTCGACGATGCGCGCCACCCGCGTGCGTTTCGTGGAGACGGCGCCGGCCGGCGCGGTGGTGGTGCGCGAGTTCGACGACCCGCAGCGGCGCTTCGCGATCGTGGAGCCGATGGCGGTGGAGGATCTGCTCGGCCAGTCGAGCGGCCCGGAATGGGCGGAGGAATTCTACTGGCTGGTCTGCTCTGAATCGTCCTCTCCCGAGCAGGAGTTGGCGCGGGCGCGGCGCTGGGTGGCGCGCCCGGCCGACGATGCCGAGCCGACCGTCGAGACGATGAGCCGCGGCGACACGCTGCGCTGGCGGCCGGGGCGGGCATGGATGTGCGGCAGCCCTGAGCATGTCGAGGAGAACCTGGCCGCGCTGATCGATTTTGCGTTTCACGAAGGTGAATTGCGCAAGCTGGAGCGCGAGGTGCAAAACGAATGGCGCACCGCGGAGGCGGACATCCCGCTGACGTATGATCTCGACGGCTATGCCCTGCAGCAGCAATTTCATGTCAGCGAAATGACCAGGCACGCCACGCTGCGGCGGATGCGCTTCGCCAGGCTCGAGCGCCACCTGCAGTCGCCGGCGCTGACGCTGCCCGCGCCGGCGCGCCGGCTGGTTGCCGACTTGCTGGAACAGACGGAAGTATCGCAGCGGCTGCGGGCGGCCGACCGCCGCATCACGGTGCTGGAAGAGCTTTATCGCGCCTGTAGCGCGCGGATGCTGCACTTGCGGCAGGCCAGCCGGTTCGCGCGGCGGGAACAGCGCATGCTCATTCTCCTGATAGCGCAGGTGGCGCTGTTCGCCGCGGCCCTCGCGGCAGTGCTGCTGCACCGCATCGGTTGAACGATTCTCTGATTTCCCCCCCGAGGGGCGGCACGGTCCACTCCCCGTGCTGCCCTTTCTTACTTCAGCATCCCCGCCTGCTTGGCATAGTCGAAGATGCCGCCGGCCTCGATGATGGGGAGGACGTCGCCGAGGGGCTTGAGGCCGTAGCGCTCATTCTTTGTCTTGTTGATCACGAAGCCGTCGGTGAGATGGACTTCAAGGATGTCGCCGGTGCGGACCTTTTCCACCAGGCGCTCGGCCGACTCAAAGGGTACCAGATAGCCGCCATTGACGCTGTTGCGGAAGAAGATGCGGGCGTAGAACTGGGCGATCACCAGCTTCACGCCGGCCTCGGCGAGGGCCAGCGGGGCGTGCTCGCGGCTGGAGCCGCAGCCGAAGTTTTTGCCGGCCACGATGATGCTGTATTCGCTTTTGAACTGGTTCTCCGGAACGAAGCGGATATTGCCGTTGGGCAGGCCGGCGCCGGCCGCGGGAACGCTGCTGTTGGCGTACATGCCGAAAAACTTGCGCTCTTCAGGATCGGATGGGTTAAAGGAGAGATATTGCGCGGGAATGATCTGGTCGGTGTCGATGTTATCCCCCAACACGTAGACCTTGCCGGTGATGACCGATTCCATAACGTCCTTTCGATGGCGATGGAGAATATCGGTGCTGTGGCGGGTTGTACAGCGAACGGGGAGGCGGAGCCGTGCGAGACTGGAAAATGGTCCCCGCCCACTTCCGCGACATAAATCATGCTGTTAACGTAAATTAGGCACAAAGAGCATTGGGCGCAATACTCGGGGACAAGTATCGTGCAAATTCGCCCGGCGGCTGTTACATTCCGTACGTTCTGGACTCGGGCAACGGAATTTTTCTGGAATAAGGAAAGTCGATCCAGAGTTGTCGATTGAGGACGCTAACGGGGGTCGTGAGTCTATGACACGAGTTCTGTGCAAGGCACGGGCGAGAGCGGGTTGTCACCCAATGGGCGCTGGTGGTGGCCGAGGAATCAGGTAGTACAAATCGGGCGCTGACGGATTGGAGAGGCATCATGACAAAGCGGCTTTGTGGAATCGTGCGGATGGGAATCGTTGCGGCGGCGGTGCTGTCGACCGGCGGAGTTGCGCTGGCAACACCGGTCGTTGGACAAAAAGATACGTTCACGGCAGACGTCGCCAACTGGACGAATGGCGGGGTGCCCGACCCGGCCTATATCTCCACCAACGGCGCTGATGGGCCGACCGATGGCTTTATGCAGGTTTCATCGGGAACCTACGGCGGCGGCTCGCGATTCGTGGTCTTCAACCAAACGCAATGGATCGGGAATTACCTCGCCGCCGGCGTGGGGCGGATTGACATGGATGTCGAAAACCTCGACGTCAACGCCAGCGCCCTGACCTTGCGCATCGCCTTGCGGAGCTCGTCCGGTGGTTCAACCGTGCCGGGATATATTTCCACTGCTGGCGCCGTCATCAATCCCGGCACCGGATGGCAGCACGTTTCCTTTCCACTCACCGCCGCCAGCATGACGGCCGTGAATAGCCCTGCCGCTTTCTCCACGTTCATGACCAGCGTCGGCGATGTCCGAATCTTGTCCTCCGCCGGCAATCCTCCAACAACCATGATCGGCGATTCCATCAGTGGCCAGGGCGGCATCGACAACATCCAGGCGCTGCCGGAGCCGTCGGTGGCGCTGGGGGCACTTGCCATGCTCGCCCTGGGGGCGCGCCGGCACAAGTAACCGGTTGCGGACCGAGTTGGCTGGTTTGGGTGCCGCCATCGCGCTGTTCTGGCGTGGGCGCGGGCGATTCCCTATACTCCCGCCGCGATGACCGTTTACGAAACCACCAACCACAACACCATCTACCACTGGGCGACGTCGCGCGGGCTTTGGCCGGCGAGCGTGGCCGGATCGCCCGACCGCATCCGGCTGGGGGGCGATGATTCGGCCAACCTCGGCGAAGAGCTGGAGCCGATCGAATGGTGGCGCTGGTTTCAGGAATTCGACCGCCGCAACCTGCAGTTGATCTATGACCCGTCAAAGGGGTGGTTCACGCTCGGCAGCAGGTTGGCGCCGAGCGGAAGCTGATGGGGCGCCGAAAGTATTCCCACTCAAGGCAATCTGACAATCCTTTGGTGTCATCCTGAACCGTACTCGGTGAAGGATCTGCGTGAGACTTCCATGCCAGATTCTTCACCGAGTACGGTTCAGAATGACAATTTCTGCGCGGGGTAATTTTTCGGAAGATCAGATCAAAGAGCTCAGATTTCCGCGCGGAGTTCCGGTGGCAGATTCATTCGGTGAATAAATCCCTGCATCGACTGCTCGATCAGCTTGAGCGAAGTGCGTTTTTCGGCGTCGCCTTTGTCGCCGCCGCCGTTGAGCTGGGCGTTGCCGCCGCGGACGGTGATGAGGGAATCTTCTCCCCCCTCGCCGAAGGCGGTGGCGTCGGGGCCGACGAGCAGCGTATCGCGCTGATCGCCGCCGAACACCATGTCCTGGCCTGACAGATCGAAGACGATGTCTCTTCCCGGGCCGGCCAGGATGACATCGTTGCCCTCGCCGCCGAAGAGGATGTCGCGGCCTTTTCCGTTGCAGGTGATGGAGTCATTGCCGGCCCCGCCGAAGATGCGGTTGGCGCCGCCGGAATCGAGGATCGTGTCATCGCCGGCGCCGGCGAAGATCGCATCGCGCTCGCCGCCGCTGACGATCGAGTCATTGCCCGCCCTGGCGTCGATCAGCACATCGCGCCCGAAAGGGGCGAAGCTTTCATCGATGCGGATGACGTCATCGCCGGCGCCGCCGTCAATCTGGAGCTTTTTCACGCTTGAGGCCGGGAATGATTGAGCACTGCCGGCGTCGAAGGTCACGAGGATCGATTTCCGGTCGGCCGAGAGCCCAACGACGATCTGCGTGCCGATGTCTGGATCGCCGCTGACGCGCAGCGCGCCGGCGGGGCCGACAGCAGCGGCCGAGAGCAACTGGCGCATCTCAAGAGGTTCGATCGATGAGCCGGAACCGCTGGTTTTTCGATGGGTGCAATTCATTGCCGGCAAGAATAACGGATGGCGGGCATCTTCGCACCAGCACGATGGCACGTGGCGCTGGATTGCCACGGTCATTTAACGCATCACGGCACTCAGGGCGTTTCCGACGATGTTGGCGGCGACAATTCCGCCGACGATCGACAGGACCAGGGCGATCAGCGCTGACACGGTGAATTCCAGCACGCGCAGGCGGAACATCAGCCACATGCCGATCAACATGCCGACCACTTCTATCGCCAGCGCCTGCACCAGCAGGTCGGTGGCGGTGGAGAATGCCGCGATGGACATACCGGGAAAGAGCCGCAGGCACAGATTTCCGGTGGCGACGGCCGCGGCGGCGCGGAGATAGTTGCGGCCGGGCAGGTCGAAGTTGAAAATTTTAGCGCCGATCATGAAGCCGGCCATGACCAGCGGCGCCATCACGCCGAAGGTGATGGCCAGCCGAATCAGGACGGAAATCCACATCATGCCGACGCTGCGCCCCAGGCCGGCGTTGCTCATCGTCACCAAGGCGCCGATGAGCGCCCAGAGCAGATACCCGGCGACGGTGACGATGGGAAAAATCGCGTCGAGGGCCAGCTCGTTGCCGATGCGGACGTAGGCGTCGGCGGGCCGGCGGATTTTTACGCCGCCGCCGGTGGGAAACGAGCTGGCTTTGTAGGGCTGGCCGCCAGCCGCGGGATAAGCCCCCGATCCTCCCGCCACCGAGCCGGCGCTGGAGCCAACGCGCGTGCCGGCGCGGGATTCGTTGAGCGGCCGGCTGGGGGCGAAGGCGTGGTCGGCGACGGCCCCCTTCTGCTTGGAGCGCTGGGGCGATCTGACGGAAACGACCGGTTCGATGTCCGGCTCGTCGGTCTCTGGTTCGGGCCGGCCGCGCCCGACTTCCATCGCCTCATCCAGCACCACCGCCGCCTCGCCGGGGACGGCCATGATCTGGCCGCACTGCTTGCAGCGCACCTTCTTGCCGGCGAACTTGTCGTCGACAGCGTATTTTTTCTGACAGCCGCCGCAGCGAAATGCAATGCTCATAACCGTTTCCGTCGAGATGGCGCTTCACGCATTGTATGGCCGTTCAGGTGTTACCGGCGAATGAGTCGAGAGATGGCAGTCATATCGGCGATCCAGCCGGCAATAGTGTACGCGATGTCCGGTGCGAAGGCGGGGAAAAGATCAGAATTTTCGCGCGCCGGACGGGGAATTGCTGCAGAGGCAGGCTATGTTGCCTGCGCCGCGAGTTGGCTGGCCGACATCAGCCATTTGAGCTTTCCGCCGCCGGGTTTGATGGCGTCGGGGAAGTCTACGCAGGCGATGGCGGACTTTTTCAGTTGCACGAAGGATTCCTGCAGGCCGCTGATCAGCCAGCTTGTCAGGATGCCCAGTTGCGGCTCGTGGCCGACAATGGCGACGCGGCGCTTGCCATCCTGCAGCTTCAGCCATTCCAGCACGGCGGCCACGCGTTTGCCGGGGGCGAGTTCGCCGCGGCGGCAGGGGCGGGCGTCGAAGGCGGCGGCGAAAAGGTCGGCGGTCTGGACGGCGCGGATGAGGGGGCTGGTGGCCAGCACGTCGATTTCGCCGGCGAGCATCTTGTGCAGGCCTTTGGCGGCGCGTTTGGTGCGCTTGATGCCGCGCTTGGTCAGGCGGCGCGAGGCATCGCGCTTGCCGGTTTCGCCGCGCTCTTCGGCGAGGCCGTGTCGGATGATCAGCAGTTCCATGAGTTCCTCGTTAAGCCATTATCAGGATAATGCCTGTGTGTGAAGGTAGCATGAAGCGGCGCTAAGGTTGCGCTAGCGAGATTGTAGGGGCGGGGTTTCCATGGCCGTGGTGTTGTGCAAAATGGGAGGGCGGGGAGACCCCGGCCCTGCAGGAATATGGCAACACATCCGCAATGCATTCACGACACGTCCGGCCGGCAGGGCATAGGCGGGCTGCGGCATGTATTGCTGGTGATGGCGTTTTTTGTGGGACTGTACGTGCTGTTTTTTGCGCCGGTGCTCTTCACCCATCGGCTGCTGGCGCCGGGGGATGGGCTGGCGTATTACCTGCCGACTTATCAGATTGCCAAGACCACCTGGAGCGACCTGACGTTTTCCGGGTTTCCGCTGGCGGCCGATCCGCAGGCGATGACGTGGTATCCGCCGGCGCGAATTTTGGCGCTGCTGCCGCATAGTTGGAACGTCTTCGTGGTGTTCGCGTATGTGCTGGCCAGCACGGGGATGTATTTTTTTGTGCGCGCAATCGCCCGCTCGACGCTGGCGGCACTGGCGGCGGGAATCATCTTTGGCCTGAGCGGGTTCATGATCGCCCACCTGGGGCACACGACCATGATCCACGCGGTGGCGTGGCTGCCGCTGATGCTGCTGTGCGCCCAGAAGCTGCGAAGTGGATTTTCGAGGGGCTGGTTCATCATCGCCTGCCTGAGCGCGGCGATGTCGATCTTGGCCGGGCATCCGCCGATTGCGCTGTTTTGTTTGGCGCTGGTGGCGGCGTACATGGCCGTGTTCGGGCTGCAGTCGCGGGCGGCGTGGTGGCGGTATTACGGGTGGGGAATTTTTATCGCGCTCTTCGCGGTGGGGCTGTCGGCGATCCAGATTCTGCCGTCAAAGGAGCTGGCCAACCGCTCGTTGCGCGATGCGCTCACGTTTGCCGAATTTGTCCGGCCGGCGACGACGCTGCAGCATCTCATCACCCTGATTTTTCCCTATTTTCTCGGCGGTGCGCAGACGCCGGTCTATCGGTTCATGCCGTATGTGAGCGTGTGGAATTATACGGAGGTGGCGGGATATGTCGGCATCCTGCCGATCGTGCTGGCGATGGTGGCGATCATGTGGGCGGCAGGGCCGGCGCAAAAAACCTTCGTAGGGGCGGGGTTTCCCCGCCCTCCCGCGCCGGATGAAAGGACAGGGCGGGGAGACCCCGCCCCTACGAACGAAATCGCCGAGGCGCGGGCGCAGGTTTTGTTTTGGGCGGGCGTGGCTGTCGTCGCGCTGCTGCTGAGTTTGGGCGATGTCACGCCGCTGGCGGGGCTGATGTATCACATTCCCGGTTTTCGCAGCTTTCGCGCCCCGGCGCGGCATCTGCTGGAGTTTGATTTTGCCGTGGCGATTCTCGCGGCGTTTGGCGTGATCGTTCTACAAGGAAACGTGGCACGGGCTACCAGCCCGTGCGCAGGCGGCGAAGGCCGCGGGGGCATGGGCAGGTTGCCCATGCCACTTTTTGCTCTGATGGCCATCGCTGCAATTGGGGTGGCCGCGCTCGCCTTCACCCACCGCGCCATCGGGGAGAAATTCCGCCTCGCCGGCTACATCGGCTGGACGGCCTCTCCGCTTACCAATGCCGCGCTCGGCGTTCCAGTCGCGCTTTTTGTTCTCATGGCGTCTCTGCTGCTCTTGTGGCCACGGACGCCGCGACGTTGGCCGGCCATCGCCCTGTTGGCGTTACTGCTGATCGATCTCGGCAGCTTCGGCTGGTTCTGCGAGTGGCGCATCCTTGCCCCGGCGACAGCGCAGCTTGAGATTCCCTCCGTGCTGGCGCCGTACCGCGATGAGTTGATGACTTCGCACCAGCGGCTGCTCACCTTTCGCGGCTACAACGGCGACATCGAGGAGGCCAAACCGAATTTGTGCAGCATCTGGGGCCTGCCCAATGCCAGCGGGCTGAATCCGCTGATCATCACCCGCTATGCGCGGATGCTGAAGCTGGACCGCGCCGGCGGGCCTGATCCATCGGCGCTGGCCGGCAAGGATCTCTCCATCGACTTGCTGGCCATCAAATATGTGCTCGGTCCGAACAACCGACCCAGCGAGCGCGAGTCGTTCCCGATGCACGGCCGGGAATGGTCAAGGCAGGAGCTGGGCATCGAGTTCACCCAGCGCGATCCATCCAAGCCGCTGGCCGACGTTGACTTCACCATCCCCGACATCGCCGCCAGTGAGATTTGTTTCGTCAGCACGCTGGGAAATTCGATCGACGTGACCGATGGCACGCCGCTGGTGCGGGTGACGGTGACGACGACGGCCGGCGAAACGATTGGGCGCGAGCTGCTGGCCGGGGAGCACACTTCGGAATGGTCGTGGGATAAGCCGATGCTGGCCGGGCTGATCAAGCACCGCCGCGCGTTCATCTTTGACAGCGCGCGGCCGGAGGGAGGAGCGGGCGGGTTCGACTCGCATCGCTATCTCGCGGTGCTTCCGTTCGGCGAAACTCGGAGCATCCGACATATTTCGCTGAAATGGGTGGGCCCGCTGCAGGTGGGGACGTTCATCACGCATATCACGCTGCGCGATGAGCGCGAGTCGGCGGCACGGGGAAATTATCTTGTCACGTTTCTCAACCAGGCCGTCGGAGATCCCGGCCACTGGAAGAAACACGCGGATCTGCAATCGACGACGGTGTACGAAAACCTCCGCGCCTTCCCGCGGGCGTGGCTGACGTATCACGTCGCAAAGCTCGAGCCGCAGCAGATTCTCGACGCGATCCACGATGGCGGGTTCCCGGATGGCTCGCCGTTTGATCCGAAGAAAATTTCCCTGGTGGAAAGTCCGATCAAAGGGAACACGGGGGAGGAGGATGCGGGTGCATCCGTGGAGGTGGTGCGGGATGAGCAGTCTTCGATTGAGCTGAAAACCCGCACGAGAACGCACGCGTTTCTCAACCTGTCAGATGTTAATTTCCGCGGCTGGCACGCCACGGTGAATGGGAAATCGGCCGACGTCTACCAGACCGACTACGCGCTACGAGGCGTGTTCGTGCCGTCGGGAGAAAACACCGTCCGATTCTTCTACCGGCCGACTTCGCTGTACACCGGGGCGGCGATTACGCTGTTCAGTGCCATCGTCCTCCTCGTCGCAACTTGGTTAGTCACCCGCAAAGGGCCGTAGGGTACGATTCATTGCACTGAATTTCGAAAGCCATTTCGTAATTGCCAAGCTGCTTTTCCTTTGCGATAATCACCCCATGGTGCTCTTTTGCGACAGATCGCTCCGCGCCGCACGTTTCGTCACTATGCTCCTGATATGCAACTGCGGCGGCTGCACCACCACCACGCACCATGGCGATGCGAAGCTGATCTATTTCCACCCAACGTTCTCTACCGTTGGGCACTACAATCTCAAGTTGCCTCCGGTTGATCTGCGGGAAACCGGCACGAGCATTTTTAAGGTCCGCGCGCTGCCGACGCCGTTCTACCCCGATACCTTTGGCGATTTTCCCGAGGTCTACGAAGAGTTCGGCCCGGCCAGAAAATCACAGACGGCATGGAGAGATGCCGTTGTCACCTTTGCGATTGCTCCTGTGGGAGAGCAAGTTATTTTCGTGCGCACTTACCGCTTGGGAGATATCGCCAATGGAGGGGGAGTCGGAGGCCGCTTCTTCAGACAGAATGATGAGGAAAGCCTTCCCCGACTGACATCGTATGAGATCCATGTGACCGTCAATCGCGCCGTCGCATCTCCGCATCGACTCCACTTCTCGGCCTATCACGAAGTCCCATAGATCGATTCGGCCGAGTAGGGTGGGGCGTACACGCCCACCCTACCAGAAGCCTTCATGTGCAATTCGTTCCACCAATCGGGCAAACCAAACGCGCAAGCCATTGAACGCCACAAGATGATTGAAAACGGATGCTACCCCTGCACGCGGACCGGCGCGCGCTCTGGTCTGGCCGGGGGGGTGCGGGCGGGGAGGGTTACGGTGACGGCGGGGCGCTCGGGGGCGGCCGGGAGGGGCGCG
Source organism: Tepidisphaeraceae bacterium (assembly GCA_036744635.1). Taxonomy (GTDB): domain Bacteria; phylum Planctomycetota; class Phycisphaerae; order Tepidisphaerales; family Tepidisphaeraceae; genus DAIOHQ01. Next base: position 17,301 of record DAIOHQ010000064.1, read on the forward strand.
GAGATTTCCGGCTGCTCCTGCTGGCGCTGCTGCTGGAGCTGGCGGTCCAGGGATTTCTGTTTTTCGGTCAGGATGGCGACCATCTGCGCCAAGGTTGAAATCTTGCGGTCCTGCACGCTCACGATCGTCAGCAGTTCGAACACTGTCAGGATGAAGAAGACCGACACGGCCAGCAACATGACCGTCTGGTAGTTGATCCCCAGGGCATTGGAAATTTTTTCGATCAGCGCCGGCCAGATCGCCAGCACCAGAAATGGCAGGCCAAGCAGGAGAAACAAAAGGGTGTAGCGCTCTTTGAGTTTGTAGACGCGCAGGCGTTTGATCGCCAGCATCAGCAGCGTTCCGCCGAAGAGCACCAGGATGAGGCTGCGGATCATGGCGGGCTCACCTTTCCGGTCGGCCAGGGCTCGCGCACCAGATCGAGCATCAGGCACGTGATGACCTTGGTCACGTAAAACAGGCCGCTCAGCAGGCGAATGCTGCTTTGGCCGGTCTTGCGCTGCCGCATGCGCACGGGCAATTCGCTGACGCGAAAGCCGGCGCGGTGCAGCAGCAAAATGACTTCCGGCTCAGGATAGTCCTCGGGATACCAGTGTGCAAAGGCATGAATTACCCGCCGGCTGGCGGCGCGAAAGCCGCTGGTGCAATCGGTGATGGTCAGGCCGGTCAACATTTTGATAAACGCCCGCAACACCCAGCTTCCGGTTTTCCTGATGAAGGTCTGGCGATAGCTGGTCTGCTCCAGAAAGCGCGAACCGACCACCAGATCCAGATCCCCGTTCACCAGATGATGCACCAGCCGGCGCACCTGCGATGGCCGGTGCTGCCCGTCACCGTCCACCTGCACGGCCACGTCATAGTTGTTCAACGCGGCATAGCGATAACCCGTCTGCATCGCCGCCCCGATGCCGAGGTTGAACGGCAGGCTCACAACTGCAGTTCCGGCCGGCACTTGCTGGCAGGTGTCATCGGTCGAGCCGTCGTCGATCACCAGAACGTCGAAATTCGGCAGCGAGCGTTTCAGCCGGCGCACCACCTCGCCAACGGAGGCGCTCTCGTTGAATGCCGGAATAATCGCCAGGCAACGGGGCTGCTCGGGCAGTTCGCGGTCGAATTGTTCGCTGGAGGCAAGCTTCATACGGCCAAGGTCAGTGTACCCAAAAGCCCCCGCCCGTGCGATTCGGGGCGCGGGATCGAACAACGAGCAGCCCATAATTCTTAACTACAGATGCGACAATCCATTTCGAGAGCTGGGTTTCTATCCTCTCTATACCATGGAATTGCCGGCATGTTGGGAGAGGGCGTATGCCGCCCTAGCGTGATATCCGGTCGCAATTCGGCACGGAAAGTGGCTGGAAGGGATCCGATCCGATATATTCCGCCGCGCGGGCGACCCTGCCGGGGCGCATCCGCGTGAAACCGCTTCGAGAACGCGCGATCCGGCGACGCATATGGCCCTTTCCCTCCCCTCGGTTTCGATCGTCACCCCTTCCTACAACCAGGGGCGGTTCATTGCGGCGACGATCGACAGCGTGCTGAATCAGAATTATCCCAATGTCGAGTACGTCGTGATGGATGGCGGTTCGACCGACCAGACGGTGGAAATTCTCAAGGGGTATGGCGAGCGCATTGCGTGGGTCTCGGAGCGTGACGACGGCCAGTCCGATGCACTGAACAAGGGATTTGGCCGCACCCGCGGGGAGATTCTCGGCTGGCTGAATTCGGATGACACCTACTCCCCCGGCGCCATCGCCGCGGCCGCGGAATATTTCGCCACCCATCCGGATGTGGCGATGGTCTACGGCGATGCCGATTACATCGACGCCACCGGCGGGCGCATCGGCCGCTGCGCCCACGTCGAGCCGTTCAACCTGCATCGCCTCTTGTACTATTCCGACTTCATCGTCCAGCCGGCCGCGTTCTTCCGTCGCAGCGCCTTCGAGGCCGTCGGAGGAATCGACGCATCGCTGCACTTTTGCATGGATTACGACCTGTGGCTGAAGATCGGTGGGCGCTTCAAGATGGCGTATCTGCCGCGGGTGCTGGCCAATTTCCGCTGGTTCGGCGGCAACAAGACCGCCGTCGGCGGCCAACGCCGGTTCGACGAGATTGAAGCGATGGTTCGGCGCCACGGCGCGCCAGGCCTGCCGGCATACGTGCGCCTCGAGGCGGTGCGCATGCACCTGCACGACGGCCTGTGCGCTGCCGGCAAGGCGCGCATCGGCCAGGCGGCATCGTCAACATGGCGGGCGCTGTCGGTGCTGCTCCCCTCCGGCCGAGCGCTGGCCAGCCTGTTCAGCCCACTCACCTGGAAAATCATCTGGACCGGGCAGGTGCTGCGGTCGAAGACGAGGAAGGTATCGGCCGCAAAACAGAGATAGCTGCCGGCGCGCACTCTGGAGCGCACAAAAAAGCACGGGCGATGCACCCGTGCCGTGACAAAGATTGTCGATGACTTTATACCGCGGTTTTCCGACGACCGGCCGAACTGACCGGAATCCGCACCAACCCCTTCTCGGCCTTCTGTCGAATCGCCACCCCCGCTGCCGCGGCCACTGCTATCACAATTCCAGCCAGTACAGTCATGATCATGATTTACTCCGTAATGATTGTACGACGGGCCGGGATACTGGGTCGCGTCACCCGGCCGCTTCCTGATGTTCTGGCTATCATGCGAATTCTATGCCAGAGCAGTGGATTCGTAGGGGCGGCGTCTCCCCACCCACTTTATTCGCTCAGAAATGCGGGCGGGGAGACCCCGCCCCTACGAAATGCCCATCACAATTGATCCACGCCGCGCAGTTCTTTCGCCGATAACAGCCAAATGATGCCCGCCCTCTCTCCCGCCGGCCAAGGCGAGCTCGTCGTCGATGGCGAGCACTATCACCGGATCATCCGCGATGGGCTGCTGCGGGCGAAGGTCAGCCTCGACATCGCCACGGCCGACTTCAAGGCGATGCTGCTGCCGGATGGTTTCACCCGCCGGGCGATTTCGATTGTCAGCGCCATGCGCAAGCTGGCGGAGAAGGGGGTGGAGATCCGCCTGCTGCACGCCGGGGTTCCCAGCGAGCCGGCGTTGCGGGAATTGCGGGCGGCTCTGCCACGCGGGCTGACCATTCGGCGCTGTCCGCGGCTGCACGCCAAGACGGTGATCGTCGATTGCCGGGCGATGTATCTGGGCAGCGCCAACCTCACCGGGGCCGGCCTGGGGGCGAAGGCGGATGGCCGGCGGAATTTCGAGTGGGGAATCTGGACGGAATCGGCATCGCTCATCGATGGCGTGCTGGAGCAGTTCAATTCGCTGTGGGAGGGCCATCAATGCGATAGTTGTAAACGCAAGGATATCTGCCCGGTGCCGCTGGAGGAGCCGAAGTTGTGATAGGGGACGGCTGATGCGTTCTTGTAGGGGCGGGGTTTCCCCGCCCTTCTGGCGGATGTGGAAGAGGGCGGGGAGACCCCGCCCCTACAAGAGGGGTGCGCCCAATAATCCGGGCAGCACTCAAGTGACGGCAGCCAAGGCCTGTGA
>DAIOHQ010000065.1:0-20499 GCA_036744635.1 Tepidisphaeraceae bacterium
CGGCAGGTGTACTCACCTGCTCGAATCCAGCCATATTTCTGCGACCGCGCCAAATGTGGCCGGACTCGGGCGGATGAGTACATCCACCGCTCCTCCAGCCACGGCAGACAGGAATGTCCGCCCCACCAGAGGGAATGTCCGCCCCACCAGAGGAAATGTCCGCCCCACCAGAGGGAATGTCCGCCCCACCAGAGGAAATGTCCGTCCCATCGAGTCAACCCGGAAGCCGGCAATCCTGACACGCACCGTCGGAAACGCCTCTGTTACCCGCCGTGCTTTCCCAGCTCACGAATCGTCTCATACAGCGCCAGCACGTTGGCCGTCGGCGTCAGCGGCTGGATGTTGTGGCAGGGGGCGCAGATCCAGCGGCTGTCCTTGAATATCTCCAGGTTCTCACGCACCTCCCGCTTCACATCCTCGACGGTGCCAAACGGCAAGGTCTGCTGGTTGTCCATCGCGCCGTGGAAAATCACCCGGTCTCCCCAGTTCTTCACCAGTGTCTCCCTCTCCATCCCGGGGCAGCGCCACTGGATCGGGTTCAGCAGGTCGATCTTTACCACGTCGATCAGGTCCGGAAGAAAATCCTGGGCGGCGCCATCGGTGTGATAGAACACCTTGATGTCATACGAATGTGCCAGGTCCGCCATCTTCTTCTGATTGGGCAGCAGAAACTTGCGATAGAGCTCGACGCTCATCAGCGGCCCGGTTTGGCTTCCCAGGTCTTCGGCCAGGTACATGTAATCAATCTTCCCCTTGCCGGCTTCCCAACTGCGGCGATTGAGCTCGTAATTGAAATCGAAGATGTGCCCGAGGCTCGCCGCTGCGATCTCCTGATTCACCAGCAGGTCCTCATACGCCTGCTCCAGTCCGCGCATCGCGGCGTACAGCAAAAACGGCTCATAGCCGCCGCAGGATACCGGCCGGTAGCGGTCATAGGTGGCGACGAAATCGGTGATCCCGCCAAACTCGAAATCGTCCGCGCTTGGCCACGGATAGCGATGCACCTCCTCAACCGTCTGCACGTTGGCCAGCGGGTGAACCGCCGTTTCGGTATAGGCGCCGGTGCCGTAGTCGATGGTTTCATACTCGATGCCCCACATGTCCCCCTTGGGATTGAGCGGATGGGTCTTGGGCTTCCACGCCGCGCCGACGCCGGCGGCGCGGTCGATGTGCAGCTTGCGCCAGAGGCTCTCGAAGTCAGTGCAATTCAAATCGCGCAGCAGCCGCGCGTGCAGTTCCGGCGTCCACCAGTAGTCGGTCGGCACGCGATCGGTCTCCTGCCGGTTGAACATCGCCATCCAGCGTTCCCGCGGCGTCATTTCCTTCATGGTGCAACCTTTCGGCCGGGCCTCGGCAGCAGCCGCGCCGAGTTCAAGATGAATATCAGCTCCGATCCCACGTGGATCAGCGCCGCCAGCAGGGGATTGAGCAATCCCATCGCCGCCAGTCCCATCCCCGCGGCATCGACCGCCAGGGTTCCGACAAAATTTGTCATAATGATGCGCCGGCACCAGTGCGCCAGCTTGACAGTCTCCACGAACTTCAGCAGATCGTTGCCCAGCAGCACGATGTCAGCGCTCTCGCGGGCCACATCCGTCCCCGAGCCCATGGCGATGCCGACGCTGGCGGCCGTCAGCGCCGGGGCATCGTTGATGCCGTCACCCACCATCGCCACCCGCCGCCCGTCGGCCGCCAGCTCGCGAACCCGCGCCACTTTTTCATCCGGCAGCAGCCCCGCCTCCACCTGCTCGATCCCGACCTCCTTGGCGATGGCCTGCGCGATGGCCGGGGTGTCGCCGGTCAGCAGCACGGTGGTGATGTGCAGCTTGTGCAATTCGGCGACCGCTTTGGCCGCCTCCGGACGCAGCACATCGGCGATGCCGATGGCCCCGAGCATTTTCCCGCCCCGCGCCACCAGGAATCGCGTGCGCTCGTGGCAGGGGGGGCAGGGGGTACGCAGCGCCTCGGGCACCGCAACTTCCTGATCCGCCATCAGCGCGATGTTCCCCACGACAATGCGCTCCCGGCCGGCGCGGCAGACGATCCCCTTGCCCGGCGTGTAGCTGAACTCCTCCGGATCGACCTGCGGCAGCGCCAGATGATCTGCTTCCTCAAGCACGGCCTGCGCCAGAGGGTGCTCGCTCTTGCGTTCGGCAATGGCCGCCGTCTCGATGATGTGTTCGCGGGTCATCCCATCGAGCGGATGGACGCAGGCGACTTGCGGCTCGCCCAGCGTCAGCGTCCCGGTCTTGTCGAACACCACCGTCTTCACCGTCCCCAGGGTTTCCAGAAAAATGCCGCCTTTGATGATCGCGCCGTTGCGGGCGGCCCGGCCAATGGCGCCCAGGATCGCCAGCGGCGTGCCGGCCGCCACCCCGCACGCCCCGGCCACGATCACCACGCTGATGGTCGAATGAATGTCGCGGGTGAACAGATAGGTCAGCGCCGCACAGGCGAATGAAAAATAGACCAGATAACCGGCCAGCCGGTCGGCAATCTTCTCGATCGGCGCCCGCGCCTTGTCCGCGCACTCGACGGCATTGACGATCTTCCCAAAAGCCGTGTCATGCCCGACCTCGGTGGCGCGGATTTCCAGCGCCCCCGATTGATTCACCGTGCCGGCATAGACGACATCGCCGGCAGCCTTTTCCACCGGCATGGATTCGCCGGTGATCGCCGACTGATCCACCGCCGATCCGCCGCCGGCGACAATGCCATCCACCGCGATGCGCCCGCCCGGTTTCACGATCACCACGTCGCCGGGGCGAATTTCTTCCAGCAGCACCTCCAAACTCTCTTCGCCGCGACGCACGGTGGCATGGCTGGGAAGAAAATCCAGCAGAGTCTTGATGGCGGTGCGGCCGCGGCTGACGGTCAGCTCCTCCAGCACCTCGGCGATCAGCACGAAAAACAGGATGATCAGGACGGTGAGATATTCCTGGATGCTCAAGGCGGCCAGCAGGGCGATGGTCATGGAAAGCTCCATGGTCATCCGCCGCGCCGCCAGGTTGGCCAGCGCCTCGCGAAAGATGGGGTAGCCGGCCACCAACGTCGCGGCGATCGCCAGGATATTGATGTGCTTCCACGGCGACCACGCCCCCGCCCAGACTGCCAGCGCCACGATGGCCACGAATGCAATTCGCACCAGATTTATGCGGTTGATGGGCTGATCTTCAGCTTCCGTCGGCGCCGGCGCGACCACGGGCGCGGGGCCGGGGATTGTGCCTGCGGGGGCTGGCAGGGGGTGATGACGCACGCAACCTCGAAAACTCTCTTGACTTCCTGGCGACAGAATAAGAGAGTATTATCTTCTTATACGGTAGGACTTGGTGTCGCCGCCGTCAAGTTCCTACGCATTTCGCTCCACAATAAGCCGATTTTACTCCGATAATCATAACGTGCAATATTCACCGGCGATTCCACTAGACAAAAAGACCTTGATATCCTATTAAATCGGTACTAGACTCTACACAGTCCGCCAGCCACCGGAGACTTCGATGTTCGAAAAAACTGCCGCACGCTTCGAAGCGCTCGTGAAAGGAATGGTCTTCGACTGCCGTTCCTGCGGCCAGTGCGTTCTCCGCCAGACCGGCTTGATCTGCCCCATGACCTGTCCCAAAGGCTTGCGTAACGGCCCGTGCGGCGGAACCCTCAACGGCGAATGCGAAGTCTATCCGGATAAGCCGTGCGTCTGGGTGCGGATTCATAACCGCACCGGCAAGGAGTCGCTGGCCACGCCCAATCTCCTGCCTTCCCCCGATGCCCGGCTGTTTCATACCTCCTCCTACGCAAATTATTGGACCGGCGACGACAAGGCCGGGCGCACGCCGCTGGAATATCTCGACCTCGGCGTCAATCGCACCATCCGCCCCCTGGAAACCGCGTCGCGCCTCGAAGCCCGGCTCAAGGCCGGCTTCTTCGTCCGTACCTGCGAGGTCCGCGCCCCGCGCAGCGCCAAGCTGGACACGCTTCGCCATCAGACCAAAGACATCGGCGACGGCTTCGACGCCGTCAACGCCACGGCCTACCTCAACGCCAAGCCGTCGCTGCCGTCGGCGGTGGTGGCCGCGAAGCTGGCCGAACTTGGCTTCGACTCGATCTGCCAATCCACCTGCCGCGACCACACCAAGACATCGTTCGTCTCCGAGCTGATTCAAAATCAGATGAACGGGGTACACAATACGCTGTGCCTCACCGGCGATTCCTACGCCGGCGTGCCCAAAATCAAGCAGGTATTCGACATGGATGCCTCGCTGATGCTCTACGAGGCCCGCTATCTGCGCGAGCGCGGCATCGTTCATTTCACCGGCGAAAAGCTCGAGCCGCGCCCGCGCATCTTCCTCGGCGGCGCCATCAACCCGTTCACCAACCCGGCCAACGTGCCGGTGCGCAGACTCAAGCAGAAAGTGGCGGCCGGCGTCGATTTCATCCAGTCGCAGCTCGTCTTCGACGTGCCGCGCTTCGGGCAGTTCATGGAACTGGTGCGCCAGGAACAGGTGGATCACGATGTGTTCATCATCGCCGGCGTGCCGGTGGTGACCTCAGCCAAGGCGCTGGCGATGCTGCCGAAAATTCCCGGCGTCTATCTTCCCGACGCGATGATGCGCCGGCTGAGCGGCGCCGCCGACCTGAAGCGGGAAGGGGTCATCGTCGCCGGAGAAATCGCCCGGCAACTTTATGAAATTCCCGGCGTGGCCGGCGTTCACTTAATGCTTTTCGGCCCGGATCACGCCGTGCTTCCGGAGGTCATCGACGATCTTCCCCGCCGGCGCATTGGATTTCCGCAGACACATTTGCAGCAAGAAAGGGAACTATGTCCATCGACAATCTGACCATCATCGGAGAACGCATCAACCCCGGCTTCGCCAGCTCAAAAGTGCTGCTGGAAAACGAAGATATTGCCGGCCTGCAGGAGCTGGCCAAGTCGCAGGTGGCCAAGGGGGCGCAATACCTGACCTTGAACATCGGCGAGAAGGCCACCACCAACCAGAAATTCCTGGCCGAGCTGATCGTGGCCCTGCAGGCGGTGGTGGACGTGCCGCTCTCCTTCGATTATCCGAAAAAGCAGGTGCAGGAAGTGTGCCTGAAGACGTACGACCCGGCCAAGGCGCGCGGCCGCAAGCCGATCGTGAACTCCGTCGCGGAAACGCGCTGGGACATGCTGGACGTGCTCGCCATTCAGCCGGCCAAGGTGGTCCTGATGGCGTCGGAGCGCCTGGAGAATGGCGAAGAGGTTGCAAATACCTCCGCCGCCGAAATTGCCCAAACCGCCAGCCGCATGGTCACAAAAATCTGCAGCAATGGACATGGCCTGAACCCCGATGACCTGTTCATCGACGTCTCGCTTTGTCCGCTGGCCACTGATACCGAAGGGCGAATCAAGCGCGCGGTGGATGCCATCGCGCTGATCGGCGCTGATCCATCGATGCGCGGCGTACACCCCCTGGTTGGGTTGTCGAATCTCGGAATCATGCTTCCCAAGGTCGCCTGTGATGGCGGGCCGCTGGGCGTGCGGGTGGAATCATCCTTCCTCACCATGACCACCCCGCACGGGCTTGACACCATCCTCGGCACACCGGGGCGCAACTATCAGCTCCTGCCCGAGCAGGATTTCGTCTTCACCGGTTTCCGCGAGGCCATCGTGATGGATGGCTATGACTCGCTCCTGCGCGTGCAGGAGCTCTATCGCAGCTAGGTTCCCGTTGGTGGGCTTCGTGTCGAATTGCCTCTGTAGGGGCGGGGTTTCCCCGCCCTCCGAATCTCAGGAGAAAGGTCAGATACCATGGACGCGCGGAGAATTGTCACCAGCGGCTACTTTGACGGGGAGCGCCTGCATGTTGATGGCCCCTATTCCATCGACATCGCCCTGGGCGTCATCCGCGACATCCAGCGCGGTGACCGCGCGCTCGACGGTTCGCCGCTGGGGGGATCGGCGACGCGGGTTGGCTTCGTGTTGCCCGGCCTGGTCGAAGGACATGCCCACCTGTTCCTGGACGGCGCTGAGCTTGATGTCAATGTCCGCAAGGATTACCTGAAAGCGCCGCTGGAGCAGATGCTGGATGTCGGCCGCAGAAGTCTGGCCGATTCGCTGGCCGCCGGCGTGACCATGGTGCGCGATGCCGGCGACATCTACGGCGTCAACGGCCGGCTGAAGGCCGAACTGAAAGGCCGCACGGGCGCATCGCCGGAACTCCGCAGCCCCGGCCGCGCCATCCGCAAGGCCAAGCGCTACGGCAGCTTCATGGCCGAGGAAGTGACCGACCATGCCAGCATCGTCAAAATGATCGAGGTCCTGGCGCCCACCGCCGACGATCTCAAGATTCTCCTCACCGGCATCATCGACTTTGAAAAAGGGGAGATGAAGGGCGGAGTGCAGTTCGACGCCGCCGAGACCAACCTGATTGTCACCACCGCCCGCCAGCATGGCCTGCGCACCTACGCCCACTGCAGCGGCATGGAAGGCCTGCGCATCGCCGTCGACGCCGGCATCGACTCCATCGAACACGGCTTCTTCCTGGAAAAGGAAATCCTCCGCGAGATGGCGGACAAATCCATCGCGTGGGTGCCGACCTTCTCACCGGTCTATTTCCAATGGGAGCGCCCGGAGCTGGCGGGATGGAATCCCGAGACCGTCGGCCGCCTTTGGGGCATCCTCGAGCGGCATTTCGAAAACATTGCCTTCGCCAGCGACATCGGCGTGCCGATCGTCGCCGGCTCGGATGCCGGCAGCTATGGCGTCCCGCATGGCAAGGCGCTGGTGGATGAACTGCTGTTTCTCCGCCGCGCCGGCATGAGCATGGACAAGGTGCTGGCATCCGCCACTTCCGTGCCGCGCCGATTGTGGGGCTGCCCGCCGGCCAACATCGCCGTCGGCCAGCGCGCCAACCTGGTGGCGCTGGATGCCTCGCCGATCGAAGATCCCACTGCCTTGCGCGGCGTACGCCTCGTCTATCGCAACGGGTGGAAGCAATTCGCCCAGCCTGCAGTCGTCTGAACAACAATCGCGAGGAGTGCAATGAGCGCATCGGCTGCGGCCGTGGCAAGCGGCAAGAAAACGGTTCGCGGGCAGGAAATCGATCCCTTTCCGAATCGGCCGCAATGGGCGAACGTCCTGCGGAAGATTTCGAGCGAGCCGCTCGAGTTCTGTCCCGATTTTCCCGGGCGCGCCCGCCGCCACGAGGCCTGGTGGAACCATTCGGTGCTGGACCGCCCGCTCTTCCTCGGCGCCATCAATCCCAATCCCGGTCGCAGGATCACCCAGCGCCTCGATCTGGTCTGTAAGCCGGATGAATGGTTCGCCGCCAAGTTCCAGGACATGCGGCAGATCTATTGGGCGGGCGACACCGTTCCCTGCATCCGCGTCGATTTCGGGCCGGCCATTCTCGGGGCATTTCTCGGCGGCCAGCTCGAGTTCAGCGCGGATACCGCCTGGACCCATTCGATGATCGACGATGACTGGTCGAACCAGCCGAATTGGGAATTGCAGGAAGACAACCCGTGGTGGAAGCGTTCCAACGCGCTACTGGAGCGCGTGGCCGCCGATGCCCCCGGCCGCTACGTCGTCTGCGCCCCCGATCTCGGTGGGGCTTCGGACATGCTGTTGAATCTGCGCGGAGCTACCCAGCTTTGCATGGACATTGTCGAGTGCCCGGACGTCGTGCGAGCGGCCATGACTGCCCAATATCCAGCCTGGCGGCGGGCGATCTCGCACATTTTTGATGTAGCCACCTCCCGCGGCGCGGGGGTGATTCACTGGCTGGGCGCATGGTCCAATGAACCGTACTGCATTCCCACCTGTGATCTGAATTACATGCTCGGCCCCAGGGAATTCGCCCGCGTCTGCGTGCCGGACATCGCCCGTATCGCCGCCACCATGGGCCGGGCGGTCTTTCATCTCGATGGTCCTGGCGCTGCCCCGCATATTGATGCCCTGCTGGAAATTCCCGAATTGCAGGCCATCCAGTTCACCCCCGGCGTGCAGGCCCCGCAGGGGTTGCCGTGGGTCGAGCTGTATCGAAAGGTGCTGAAGAAGGGCAAAAGCATGCTGGCCGTCTGCATGCCCGAAGAAGTCATCAAGCTGGCCGAGGAACTGCCGTGGGAAGGCCTCTGCATACTCCTCGACGCCACCGCGCCGCTTACGACAAAGTATGTGGATGACATTGTCGCAGGCCTGGATCGACTGGCGCGGGTAAAGCGATAGCCGAGGAACAATGCATCTCGAATACAAACCCGATTGGGAAAAATCGCAGAAGCGCTTCACCGCCTGGTGGCAGGGGGAGGCGCTCGATGGCCCGTTGCTGGGCGTGTGGGCCCCGCGCGACAAGCCCCTCATCGGGCTTCCCAAGCCTCCCCCCGCGTCATCTCCCGAAGAGCAGTGGCTCAATGCCGACTATCGCATCGCCTGGACCGATTGGTCGTGCGACAACACCTATTTCGCCGGCGATGCCTTTCCCATGATGGATACCAATCTCGGCCCCGGCTCGCTGGCGCTGCACCTCGGCAGCCCGGCCGAATGCGCCTACGACACGGTCTGGTATCACCCCGCGGCCGGGTTCGAGGACATCACCAAAGCCGAATTGCCGAAGTTCAACCCGCAGGAGAAATACTGGAAGATCAACGTGGAAATCGCCCGCAAGGCCATGAAGCACTTCGCCGGCAAGGCGCTGGTCACATTTCCCGACCTCATCGAAAACATCGACATCCTCGCCTCCCTCCGCGGCGGGATGGACCTGCTCACCGACCTGCTGGACCAACCCCGGCACATTCATCGCCTGCAGAAAGTAATCGTCGACCGCTATTTCGACTATTACGACGCCTTCGAGCCAATCATCCGCGACGATGATGGCGGAACCTGTTTCTCCGCCTTTCAAATCTGGGGCCAGGGCCGCACCGCCAAGGTGCAGTGCGACTTTTCCGCGATGATCGGCGTGGAGATGTTTCAGGAGTTCGTCGCCCCCTATCTGGTCACCCAGTGCCGGCGGCTGGACCACGCCCTGTATCATCTCGACGGCGTCGATGCCGAGAAGCACCTCAACACGCTGCTGCAGATCAGCGAGATTCACGCCATCCAATGGACGCCCGGGGCCGGCAAGCCCCATCCCGGCAGCCCGGACTGGTACGGCATCTATGACCGAATCTTGCGGGCGGGCAAGGGAGCCGAGGCCCTGGCCATTCCCATCGAAAGCGTTCAGCCGCTGGTTGAGGCGGTAGGACCCAAAGGCATGATGATCTTCACCGGGGCAAAGTCGCAGGAGCAGGCCGATGCCCTGGTCAAGGCGTCGAAGCAGTGGAAGAAGCGGTAGGCGGACAGGGGGGGCAGGCGGGCAGGGCGGGATTCGCTCGATTCAACACTGACACTCTTCCGATAATCAAGAGTAATGTGCCCCCGCGCCCATCTCCAAACCGCGGATATCGGCCCGAATCGGTTCCGATAACCTGTTTCGCCCAAAAAAGCGCCACAGATGTTAAGCAACTCACGGGGGAATCCGATGAGAGGGATGCAGGCTGATTTGTTTGTTTGACTTTGTTGGCCGATCAATTGGATGTTTCGGTCGGCGAGGTCGGACGGGCAGTCGGGTGGCAGGCGGCGTGTGCCGCATGTCCGTGCACAACGCCTGCACTCGTGCATCCCAACCGTGTGGTTGGAATTCGGCTGATCGCCGACGCGAGAAGGTAGACGCCTGTTACAAGGAGATCGTTATGAAGGCGATCAAGAATCTGTTGTCGAAGTTGGTCAAGGACGAGCAGGGTGGCGAAGTGCTCGAATACGCCCTGATCGCGGGTCTGATCGTGGTTGCTGCCATTGCCGTCATCGGCTCGGTGGGCACCAAGGTCGTTGCCCGTTGGACCTCCCTGAACAGCTCGATCTAAGTTCCGATCCCTGCGCTGCAGGCCTCGAGGTTGAGAGAGTCTCGAGGATCGGGATGGAGACAAGTTGTTTGCCGACCTCGGGGCCCGTTGCCGGGCGAAAGAGCAGCCCGGCGGGGCCGGATGGTTGCGCAAGTTGATTCACCAGTCTCCAGGCGCCAGCCTCCAGTGTATTGCTGGAGACTGGCGCCTGGAGACCGGTGACTGACTGCCGACTGGACATTCCGTCGGAGAACCTATGCGTAAATGCATGAACTGCCTGGCCCGCCTCTGGTCGCAGGACCGCGGCGGCGAAGTCATCGAATATGCCCTGATCCTGGGCCTGATCGTGGTCGCCGCCATCGCCATCGTCGGCGCCGTCGGCACCAAGGTGCTGGGGCGCTGGACCTCGGTCAATTCGTCGATGTAAGCGAACATGACAGCCCACACCCTGTTGATGTGCGTTCCGATGCTGGCGCTGCTCGTCTGGGCGGCCGCGGAGGACATTCGCTCCCGCCGCATCCCCAACTGGCTGACCATTGCCCTCGGGCTCAGCGGCATCATGCAGAGCTGGATGCTCGGCCATACCGTCACCCCTCTTCAATCGATCCTGGGCTGGCTGAGCGGCCTGGGACTGCTGTTCGTGCTGTTCGCGATCGGCGCAGTCGGCGCCGGTGATGTGAAGCTGCTCGCCGGCGTTGGGGCCTGGATAGGGCCGCTGTTGGTGGCCGAAGTATTTGCCCTCGAAGCCCTGATTGGCATGGCCATCGTCCTGGTGCAATCGATGCAACAGCATCGGGTCAGGACGCTTTTGAGAAATAGTGCGGTAATTGCCATCAATCTCATTCATGTGAGCCAGCTAGGTGCCGATCATGTACAGGAGACCGGCCAATCGGCGCAGAGCGTCGAACGGCCTCTCCCTTACGCGGTGCCGGTGCTGCTGGCGACGGTGGCGGTCGTGCTGTTGGCGTATCTGACTGGAAGGTGATTTGCCATGGGATGCAATATTCGACAACTTCTGGAGAACCGCAGGCGGCTCGGCCACCATCGCGGAAACTCCGTCATCGAGTTGGCGATCGTGCTGACCATTCTGTTGTCGCTCTCCTTCGGCACGGTCGAATTCGGCTATTATTTCTATGTCAAGAACACGCTGATCGGCGCCGCCCGCGAGGGCGCCCGCGAGGCGATCACGCCCACCTCGACCAATACCACCGTGACCAACGCGGCCAAGGCGGTGCTGACGGCGGCGGGGATGAATTCCGTGAACTTCACCTTCACGATCCGCAACAGCGCCGACACGGCCGACGTGGACGTGACCACGGTCGCCGAAGGCACCGCGATTCTGGTCAAAGTGTATGGAAGCTGGGGCACGGTGGGGGTTCACGCGCTAAGCGGCCCGCTCGGCGGCATCGGCAGCGGCAAACTCGTGACCGGAACCGCCATCATGCGGAAAGAGGCAACCTAGCGCCGGGCCCTGCACACGGCGATTGAGTTCCGCGAGGCGCCATCTCAGGCGCCTCTTTCATTGGTGGCCAATAACCCCGCATCCCTTGCGCCAGATCACACAACGGACAACGGACCAACACTCAGCCATTGCTATCAAATTGACGCGATTTAATTTCATCGCATCCTAAACCGCATATTCGTTCACGCCGACATTGTGTAGGTAGGAAAACGCCGACGGAGAATCATTATGAATTGGAAAACTTGGGCACCCCTCGCAGTGGCAGTTGTTCTGGGCTTGGTGGCCGCGAAGCTCGCAGGCGACATGATCGCCCGCAATCGCGGCAACGGGAACTCCAACACCAAGATGACCCGCGTGGTCGTCGCCAAAGAGTCCATCTCGCCTGGCCAGGAGCTGAAGGCCGAGAACCTCACAACGACCCAGGTCGCCGGTGACGGGATCCCCGGCACCAAGCCGGCCGCGGCCGACTGGGCCGGACGCGTGGCGATGGCCCAGATCGACAAAGGCCAACCCGTCCTGGAAGCGCTGCTGACGCCGTTGGGCAACGGCAGCGGCCTGCAGGCCCTGGTGCCCGACGGCATGCGGGCGATCACCATCGAGGTGAATGAGTTCACCGGCGTCGCCGGCCTGCTCGTGCCCGGCTGCCGCGTCGATCTCATTTCCCTGCTGCACAACACCGAGACCAACGAAGATGTCTCGCGCACGATCGTCGAGAACCTCAAGGTCAGCGCGGTTGGCCAGCGCATGGGCGTCAGCAAGGAAGCCGATGAGCAGAACAAGGGCTTCCGCAGCGTCACCTTGATCGCATCGCCGGTCGAGGCCGAGACCATTCAGCTCGCCGCGTCCACCGGCCGCCCGTGGCTTTCCCTGCGGAGCAGCAAGGACACCCTGAAAGTGCAGGGTCGCGGCGTAACCGCCGCGCAGCTCATGCACAACACCAACGCCGGCGGAGATCCGTTCATCTTTGCGGCTCACAATTCGTCCACCCAGCCGAGCACCCAGCCTTCCAGGGCGACGGCGGAGACGATGCGCGTCCGCTCGGTGAAGGTGATCAAGGCCGGCCAGGAAACCACCGTGACCTTCGAGATGCCCCGCAGCGCCATGAGCAGCGTCGGCCAGGACTAACGCATCAGGACTAAATTCAACAGACCCAAACGGAATACACCAGTAAGAGGCTTGGTTATGGAAAACAAAAACACGACAACTTGGTTCAACAGCCTTGGCAAGTCGCGCCGGTCGCGCATCGCCCTGATCGGTGGGGCGGCGGCGACGGCACTCCTGCTCGCCGTGGTCGCTACCACCGCCCAGGAGAACCGCCCGACCACGCAGCCGGCCAAAGGGCCCGCTAGGCCGCTGGTTGCCGACGGCATCGCCGACGGAACCCTGCGTCTGACCGTCAACAAGAGCACCGTGCTGACGACCACCCAGCCCTATCGCCGGGTCAACCTCGCCCAGCCGGATATCGCTGACCTTAACCTGATCGGGCCGTCCACCATCCTGGTGACCGCCAAGAAGCCCGGTGCAACGCAACTGATCCTGTGGGATGATGAGAACCATTCGCAGGTGATCAACGTCTCGGTCGGCTTCGACATCGATGAGCTGCAAGGCCAGCTCAAGCAGATGTTCCCCGGCTCGAAGATCGAGGCCACCAGCGTCAACGGCGCCATCGCCCTGCGCGGCCGCGTCCCCAGCCTCGAAATCGCCGAGCAGGCGGTCGCGGTGACGACGCCGTACTCGAGCAAGGTCTTGAATTTCCTGGAGATGTCCGGCGGCCAGCAGGTGATGCTGCAGGTCCGTTTCGCCGAAGTGTCGCGCAACGCGACTACCGCCCTGGGCGCCAACTTCGGCTTCACGGATGGCCTCTCCACCTTCGGCAGCAATATTGGCCAGGTCAGCCCGGTCAGCCAGCTCGAAGGCGGCAACATCGGCACCCAGACTAGCCCGGCGGTGACGATCTTCGGCAGCGGCCGGATTGGATCGACGGCATTCGTCGGCTTCCTCTCTGCCCTCCGCCAGAACAACCTGATGCGCGTGCTGGCCGAGCCGAACCTGATCGCCATCAGCGGCCAGGAAGCCAGCTTCCTTGCCGGCGGCGAATTTCCCATTCCCGTCACCCAGGGCGGCGGCAGCGGCGGCAGCGCCGTTACCGTCGAATACCGTGAATTCGGTGTCCGGTTGAAGTTCATCCCGGTCGTGCTCGGCGACGGGCGCATCCGTCTGAAATGCGAGCCCGAAGTCAGCGACCTGGACTTCTCCGCCGCCGTGCGGGCCAACGGATTCCAGATCCCCGGCCTGTCCAAGCGCAAGGTCTCCACGACCATCGAACTCAATGAAGGTCAGACGTTCGCCATCGCCGGTCTGCTCAACAGCAGCATCGCGGCCAGCAAGGATGTCACCCCGCTGCTCGGCGATCTGCCGGTGGTGGGCGCGCTCTTCCGCTCGGTGCGCTACCAGCGTAAGGAGACGGAGCTTGTCGTCCTGGTCACGCCGCGGCTCGTGGAGGGAATGAATCCCGCCCAGGTCCCGCTGCTGCCCGGCGAGAAGTGGCGTGACCCCAGCGAGGGCGAGCTGTTCTGGGAACGCGATCTCGGCGGCCCGGCGACGGACACCAAGCACGCCCCGACGACGCGTCCGGCCAATGCCGGTCCGGCCCCCCGGTTCCACGGTGAATACGGATTCACCCCGGCCAGCACCACCGTCACCGCGGCCGACTGAGGCCGAGTTCGACGCAGCCGCCTAAAGCCCGGCGCAGGAAACTTTAGCGACGGATACGACTATGTACGTGCAATTGAATTCAGTCATCATCGACGCTGACAATGCCAACCGGCAGGAACTGGCGAACTTTCTCGCCCAATGCGGCGTGAACGTTCTCGGCCAGTTCCCCACCCCCGACGGGCTGGCGAACCTGCTCTCCCGTCCGGAGGCGCCGCAACTGGTGATCGTCAATCTTGATCCGAATCCATTGGATTCGCTCAAGAAGATCGCTCATCTGCCGCGGCAGTTCTCCAACGTCAGCTTCTTTGCCATGTCCCAGCACGTGGATGCCACCCTCCTGATGGAGGCGATGGACCTGGGCGTGAAGGAATTCATCCCGCTGCCGATCGGCGAAGAAAAGTTCACCGGCGCCATCGAGCGCGTCGCGTCGATTCACGGCATGGGCAAGAAGGCCAGGATCATCCACGTGGTGCCCACCGTCGGCGGCTGCGGCTCGACCACCATCGCCTGCAACGTGGCGGCGGCCCTGGCGCGAGCCGGCAAGAGCGCGTTGCTCGACCTCGACCTGCTCCGCGGCGGCGTGGCCAGTTATTTCGACACCAAGGCACGCTACACCATCGCGGATGTGATGGACTCCGCCGAAAAGGTCGACCGCCAGCTTCTCGACAACGCCCTTTCGGTTCACAAGAACAGCACCCTGTCGATCCTCGCCCGGCCGGAGCTGCCGGAGGACACCCAGCGCGTCAATCAGCCCGGCCTGCAGCGCCTGCTGGGCACGCTGGGCCGGATGTTCGATTACGTGGTGCTCGATTCGGTGATGAGCATCGATCCGGTCTACGCCACCGCCATCCACGCTTCCGACATCAACCTGGTGGTGATGCAACTGAACGTCCCCAGCGCCAAGAACGCCGAACGCTTCGTCGGCGCCCTGCGGCGCATGGGCATCGAGTCCAGCAAGATCCGCATCGTCGTCAACCGCTTCGTCAAGAAGGGGTGGGACATCGAGCCGTCCGAGGTCGAGCGGGCTTTAGGCCTGAAGATCTCCTGGCTGGTGCCCAATGACTTCAAGAACGCGATCAGCGCGATCAACTTCGGCGAGCCGGTCGTTCTCCGGGCGCCCAAGTCGGAGATGAGCGCCAGCCTGTGCGGCTTGGCCCAGGCGATTCACAGCAAAGCAGCATGAAACAGTCTGCAGTGGGCCGTCGGCAGTCAGCAGTAAGACCTCTTCACTGCCCACTGCCCACTGCCGACTGCCGACTATCCAACGAGGTGTTAAGTCATGGGATTGTTCACACGCGATAATACGAAAAAGCCGGCCGTCAGCACCGCTCCGGCCGCCGAGTCTTTGCCCGGCGAGAAGCTTCCCGCGGAAGTGGTCGCCTCGCAGCCGGCCGCCCTTAAGCCGGTACACAGCGCCGCCAGCACTCCAGCGCGCGCGAACCTCGTGCAGGCGCCGCAGTCCGAGCGCCGGGTCTATCTCACCCAGATGAAGGTGCGCATGCACCAGCAGCTCGTCGAGCGCCTCGACGTGCAGAACCTCAAGACCCTGCCGCCCGACACCGTCCGCGGCGAGGTCCGCATGCTCATCCGCGACCTCTGCCAGTCCGAAAAAGGCCTGCTCAACGCCTCCGAGCAGGAGCAGCTCATGGACGAGGTCATGGATGAAACCTTCGGCCTGGGCCCGCTGGAAACATTGCTGAAGGACCCGGCCATCACCGATATTCTCGTCAACCGCTTCGATCGCATCTACGTCGAGAAAAAAGGCCGCCTCGAAGCCGTTGACGTGCGCTTCCGCGACAACGCCCACCTGCGGCAGATCATCGACCGCATCGTCGCCCTGGTCGGCCGGCGCATCGACGAAACCAGCCCAATGGTCGACGCCCGCCTCGCTGACGGCAGCCGCGTCAATGCCATCATCCCGCCGCTGGCGCTCGATGGCCCGGCCATGTCGGTTCGCCGCTTCGGCAGCAAGCCGCTGCAGTTGGAAGACCTCATCCGCCACGGCGCGTTTCCCGCGGCCGTAATGGATTTTCTCTCCGCCGCCGTGCAGGCGCGCTGCAATATTCTCATCAGCGGCGGCACCGGCTCGGGAAAAACCACCCTCTTGAACTGCCTCTCGCGCTACATCCCGACCGACGAGCGCGTCATCACCATCGAAGACGCCGCCGAACTGCAGCTCCAGCAGCCGCACTGCGTCCGCCTGGAAACCCGCCCGTCCAACATCGAAGGCAAGGGCGAAGTCACCCAGCGCGACCTGGTCAAGAACTGTCTGCGAATGCGGCCGGACCGCATCATCATCGGCGAAGTCCGCGGCGCCGAAGCCCTGGACATGCTCCAGGCCATGAATACCGGCCACGACGGCTCGATGACCACCGTTCACGCCAATAACACCCGCGACGCCATCGGACGTCTCGAAGTGATGATCGCCATGGCCGGCTACGACATTCCCATGCGGGCCTTGCGCTCGCAGATCTCCAGCGCCCTGCAGATCATCGTGCAATCCCAGCGTCTCACCGGCGGCAAGCGCAAGGTCACCAAGGTCAGCGAGATCAGCGGCATGGAGGGCGACGCCATTCAGATGCACGACCTGTTTGCCTTCGAGCAGGATGGCGTCGACGGCGACGGCTATGCCACCGGCAAGTTCATCGCCACCGGCATCCGCCCCCGCTGTGCCGAACGAATCGAGCATCGCGGCATCCGTCTGCCGACCGACCTGTTCGCCCGGCGCGTCATCGAGATGTAAGCACCAGCGAGATGAAGTTATGGATAATATCGTTCTTCCCATTCTGATTGCCTCCACGGTCATCCTGATGATCCTCGGAGCGTCGCGGGCGCTGATTTCGGGGCTGTCCGTCGACAAGCGCCGGCTCAAGCAGCGCCTGAGCACAAGCGGCCAGCAGGTCGAGCAGGCCTCGCTGCAGCTCATCAGCAACAACGATGACCTCTCCGGCCTCTCCGGCAGGCTGGTCAAGTACGGCTATTTCAGCGACTTGTACCGCCGCATCGTCCAGGCCTATCCCGACATGACCCTCGGCCGCTTCGTCACGATCGTCGTGTTCCTCTTCGTGACGCTTCTGCTGCTGGTCTCGGCAATCAGCAATTCGCTGCTGATCGGCGGAGCCTCCGCCCTCATCGGCGGCTACATCCCGTTCTTCATGATGAACTCCAAGCGCAACAAGCGCCAGCAGACCCTCGCCAAGCAGTTGCCCGAGGCTCTCGATTTCCTCTCCCGCATCCTCCGCGCCGGCCACAGCTTGAGCACCGGCCTGCAGATGATGGGCGAGGAGCTTCCCCAGCCGCTGGCCACCGAATTCTCCCGCTGCTACAACCAGCACAGCCTTGGCCAGGCCCTGGAAGATTCGCTCACCGACATGGCCAAGCGCATCGAGTCCACCGACTTCGCGTTTTTCATCACCGCGATCCTGATCCAGCGCCAAACCGGCGGCGATCTCTCGGAAGTGCTGACCAATATCAGCGGCATGGTCCGCCAGCGCATGCGGCTGCAGAATCACGTGCGGGCCAAGACCGCCGAAGGCCGTTTCACCGGATACATCCTGGTGGCTTTCCCCGCGGTGATGTTCCTGTTGTCCTACATCCTGAACCCCGAGCACACCGGCATCATGCTAAAAGACAGCACCGGCCTGATGCTGCTCGGCCTGGCCTTCGGACTGCAGATGCTCGGACTGTTCGCCATTCGCAAGATCACCACCGTCCGGGTGTAAGTGACAATCGACTAACGACTGAGGGCATCTTATGAACGATCAACTTCTGCTCATGGCCAGCATCGTCGGGGCGTTCGCGCTCGGCGGATACTTCCTGTCGCGCCTGTTCGCCGGCAACGGCGAAGGCAAGCTGCGCAATCGCCTGAACGATACCGGCGCATCCGGCGGCGGCGGGGGAGGGTTGGGTGGTACACTCACCCAGTCGCAATCCGGGTTCAACGTCGTGCAGATGCTTCAAACCATCAGCCAGGCCGCTTCCAAGCCGTTCATGCCCACCACCCGCGAGAAACAAAGCGCCATGCGCCGCGATCTCGGCTATGCCGGCATCTATGCCCCCAGCGCCATCAAGGTGATTCAGGGCGTCAAAATGATCCTGCTCGGCATCGGCATCGGCGGCGGATATGCCGCGGGGCTCTGCCTGGGCAATTGGTATCTCGGCCTGGCGCTCGGTGGCCTGATCGGCGTTTTCGCTCCCAAAATGTGGCTCAAATCCCGCATCAAGAGCAACCGGCGGGCGCTCGCCTACGCGCTCCCCGACGCCCTTGACCTCATGGTGGTGTGCGTCGAGGCCGGCCTGACCGTTGACGCCGCCATGCAGCGCGTCGGCACGGAGCTGATGATCGCCCATCCCTCGCTGAGCAAGGAATTTAACATCGCCCACATGGAAACCCGCGTCGGCCTGTCGCGCATGGAGGCCCTCAAGAACCTCGGTGTCCGCACCGGGTCGGCCCCCCTGCAGTCGCTGGCGTCCATGCTCATCCAGGCCGACCGCTTCGGCACTTCCATCGCCTCCGCCCTGCGCATCCATTCCGACAGCATGCGCACCCAGCGCCAGCACGCCGCCGAGGAAATGGCGGCCAAAGCGTCCGTAAAGATGAGCTTCCCGCTCGTCCTCTTCATCTTCCCCGCAACCTTTATCGTATTGGCCGGGCCGACCGTGATCGGCCTGATGCACAGCGCCTTGTTTACCGATTAGTCCAGAATCAACTTCAAACGTTTCACCGAAAGAGAGCCGATGATGAACACCATGACGACCATCAAAATCCTCACCTTGTCCGTCCTGACCATCTCCGCCAGCGCCTGCCAGAACAGCCGGCAGCATGGCGAGCAGTTCCCGACCAACGACGAGGTCCGCACCCCCAGCCTCTTCGCCAACAAGCAGGCGGCCTCCGGGGCGCGCAATGACGCCACCCTCTACGCCTATCACTTCGACGGCGACTCACTGAATTCCGCCGGCGAGGCCAAGCTCGATTCCATGCTTCACTATGGCGACAACATTCCCAAGGTCGTGGTTTATCTCGACCTCCGCGAGAAGGATGCGGCCGTCGATGCCCACCGCAAGGCGGTCGAAGCGTACCTGAAGGACTGCGGAGTCCTGGAGAATCAGTTGAAGATCGAAGTCGGCAGCAATCCCGCCAACCACACTCCCGCGGCCGCCGGGTTGAACGCCCTGTCGAAGATGGAAGGCGGCTCGGCAACCAGCGCCGACGCCAACGCCGTCGAATCCGCCCCGGCCGGAGCCGCTGCTCCCGCCAAATAAGTGTCTTCCGGAGTGGAGACAGGAAAGGGAACTGGCGAGGCGATCACTGCGATCGCCTCGCTCTGTTTTTTGTGCAGGTGGTGCGGACATTCTTGTCCGCAATGGCCGGATGAGCGGCAGGTGTAATCACAATGGTGGGGCAAACATTCTTGTCTGTCATGGCCGGATGAGCGGCAGGTTATTCACAATGGTGGGGCAGACATTCTTGTCTGTCATGGCCGGATGAGCGGCAGGTGTGATCAACTGCCCGAATCCAGCCATATCTTCGCCGCCTCCTCTCACGCCGGCGGCTATGATGAAGCCATGGCCGCGAACCTGGAACATCTGCTGAGTCACTATCCATCGTGGCGGCCTCCGCTTGCGCTGGATCTGACGATCATGCCCGAACATCCCTGCGTCTACCGCCCCGGGCGCGCCGCCCGGATGCGCGCTTTCTATGCCGACTCCATTCCCCCAGACTTGTATCACCAGTTCATGGACGCCGGATTTCGCCGCAGCGGCAAGGTGATTTACCAGCCGATGTGCGCCGGCTGCCGGGGGTGCATCCCCATCCGCATCCCAACCGCGCGCTTTCGGCCCGATAAGTCCCAGCGCCGCTGCCGGCGGCGAAATCAGGACCTTCGCGTGAACCAGGAGCGACCATCCGCCAGCGCTGAAAAATTCGCCATCTATCAGCGCTATCAGCAGCAATGGCACGGCGGCGAGATGGGAACCGATTTCGACAGCTTCGTGTCGTTTCTCTATGAGTCGCCGGTGGAATCCGTCGAGTTCACCTGCCGCGACGATTCCGGCCGGCTCCTCGCCGTCGGCCTGTGCGATCTCTGTGAATCCTCCCTCAGCAGCGTCTATTTTTACTTCGACCCTGCCGATGCCCAGCGCGGGCTGGGCACTTTTGGCGCCCTGTGCGAGCTGGAATTCGCCCGCCTGCGGAATATTCCCTACTACTATCTTGGTTATTGGGTTAGTGACTGTCGCACGATGGCCTACAAAACCAGCTTCCGCCCCTGCGAACTCCTCTCCACCGACGGAATCTGGCGCGAGAAGAACACGTGATCTCGTCGGCGGCTTTGTCTTTCTTTGCTGGTGCGGACATTCCTGTTTGCAATGGCCGGATGAGCGGCGGGTGTACTCACCCGTCAGAATTCGGGGTAGTGGCTCAGTTTGGGTGCCACAGGTCGGCGTACTCGCAGACCTGTGTCTTACTGCGTCGC
>DAIOHQ010000066.1:0-20268 GCA_036744635.1 Tepidisphaeraceae bacterium
AAGACACAGGTCTGCGAGTACGCCGACCTGTGGCACCCAAGCTGACCCACTACCGTCTCGCTGGCTACAATATGTGGGAATGGAGCGGCGAAATTGATCTCCGGCGCTGTTGAGGTTACATCATAGGTTTATGCATCCGGGAGAATCCGCCTGATTGATTCTCCCCCAACGCTCAGACTTGCAGTCAGCATGACCGCCCCACCGGCTCATCCCGCTGGCGCGGTCAACGAGGAGACAACATGGCTGGTTCACGCTTTGCCTGGGGCATCGACGTCGGCAATCGCGCCCTCAAGGCGGTCAAGCTGGTACGCGAGGGAACTCAACTCCGCGTCGATGACTTTGAAATCATCGAGCACGAGCAGGTGCTCTCCAACGCCGGCGACAACCGCGAATCGCTGCTGCAGAACGCCCTGGCCAACTTCGTGCAGCGCCACCAGTTCAAAGGCGGCACCGTCGCCATCGGCGTCAGCGGCCAGCAGAGCTTCGCCCGCTTCATCAAGCTCCCCCCCGTCGAGGAAAAGAAGATCCCCGAGATCGTCCGTTTCGAGGCGATCCAGCAGATCCCCTTCCCGCTGGATGATGTCGAGTGGTCCTACCAGCTTTTCCGCAGCGAGGAATCGCCGGATGTCGAAGTCGGCATCTTCGCCATGCGCAAGGAGCTGATCAACCGTCACATCAAATACTTCACGGATGTCGACCTGAACGTCCAGGCCGTGCAGATGAGCCCTCTGGCCGTCTACAACGCGATGTACCAGGATGGCCGCATCAAGGGCACCACCATGATGGTCGATCTCGGCGCCGAGAACACCGATTTGATCATCGCCGACCAGGAGACCGTCTGGCTGCGCTCGATCCCCATCGGCGGCAACAACTTCACCGAGGCGCTGGTGAAGGCGTTCAAGGTGAACTTCACCAAGGCCGAGGAGCTCAAGCGCAACGCGGCCACCAGCAAATACGCCCGCCAGATTTTCCAGGCCATGCGCCCGGTCTTCGCCGACCTGGTCGCCGAAATCCAGCGCTCCATCGGCTTCTACGCTTCCGTCCATCGCGACTCGCGCATCCGCAAGATCATCGCCATCGGCGGAACCTTCCGCCTGCCCGGCCTGCAGAAATATCTTCAGCAGAACCTGCAGCTTGACGTCGAGAAGGTGGAAGCATTCACCGCCGGCGCGCCCGCCGACGCCATGCAGGCGACAACTTTTAACGAAAATCTGCTCTCGATGGTTTCAGCCTACGGGCTGGCCATCCAGGCGATGGGCGAGGGAAAAATCGACAGCTCGCTGCTCCCCGCCGCCATCCGCCGGGCCAAGCTCTGGCAGGAAAAGACCAAGTGGTTCGGCGCCGCCGCGGCCGTGATTCTGCTGGGCACGGGCATCGCCTACGGCAGCATCTACTATAGTGGCTGGCAATACGGCCAGAATGACAAGGCCCGCGAGCAGATCGCAGGGGTAAAGGCAACCGCCATCAAATACGACGCCCAATGGAGCCAGATCGAATCCGCCGGCAGCGCCGATCGCCAGCAGATCCGCAACATCGGCGCACTCGAAAAATATCGCACAGTCTGGCCAAGTCTGCTGGTCGATCTGGATCGAGCCCTTCCAACCCCGCAGAAAGAGCTGCTCAGCGGCGACGTCGCAGTTATCAAGAGCATCGGGCGGGAGAAGCGCAACCAAGTGCTGATTGACAACATCACCAGTGTCTATCAGCCCGATTTGACGGCCGTCCTCGCTCTTCCCCTGGAGGAGTTCCCGCGGGCATCGGGGCTCGACCTCAGCAAGACCGGCGGTCCCGCCGCGCCGGCCCCGCCGCCCATGCCGATGAACTTCGGTCCCGGAATGGGGCCCATGGGCCCCGGTATGGGACCGAGGGGAGAAATGGGACCAATGGGCGGACCGAGGAAGCCGGGCGGCACACCCGGCGCCGCGGCAACGACCGCGGCGGGCGCTCGCGGCTTTCTCATCACCGTGCAATGCACCACGCCCAATTCCGGCGGCTTCAATCTCGTCGCCAACACCCTTGTCAAGAACCTGCTCGACAGCGGCGCGCTCGCCAAGGCCGTGAATTCAAAGAAGGATTACTACATCGCCCGGGCCGCGATTGTCTCCGCCCAGCCCATCAGTCGAAATGAAGCCCGCATGGCCAAGCTCAAGGCGGAATTCGAAGCCGCCATGAAAGCCAAGGAAGGCGCGGTTCCCCCCGCAGGGGGCGGACCCGGCGGCGGGCCGCGCTTCGAGGGCTTCAGCCCCGGCGGCGTGGGCGGGCCCAGCGGGATGCCCACGCCCATGCCCAACAACACCGGCCAGCCCTCCGGCGGGACAATCGACAAGGACAAGATCAACCCCTACGTCGATCGCGTCACCGGTGAAGATGTGCGCAACGACCAGGAAGTCACCGTGTTGATTGCCGTCGTCCTCGATCCCAAGCAGGCGCCGGCCAAGGCCAAAGAATAATTCACCGCTTACTGGATCAACATCATGGACATCGTCAAGAAAAACCTGTTCAGCATTCTGCTTGGTGTGGTGGCGCTGGTGGCGATCGTGGCCAGCTTCTGGCCACTGGGCAACTGGAAGAACGAACTGCAGGAAAAGGTCAGCAAGAGCGCTGGGGAGTTTCAGGCGCTGCAAGGCCAGGAATCAAAGTCGCGACACCTGCCGACGCTCGATCCCAACACCTCCGAGGCGCCCGAGCTTGGCAACAACATTTTCCCAAATGACGAGATCATCAAGGCCGGCTCGAAAGCGATCACGGCGGTGAAAGATGACGCCGACCGGATGCTCAAAACCGCCGTCAAACTCAACACCCACGCCCTGCTTGTCGATGGCTCGCTGCCCGTCCCCGGCAACCGCGCGTTTGATTTCCGCGAAGCCTATCTCGCCCGCATGGCTGCCGTGAATAAGAGCGGCGAAGTCGCCAGGGGTTCGCTGATCGCCGACGTTGGTGCGGGAATGCCCCCCACCAAGGAAGAATTCGACGAGGCGCTGAAGGCGCTACGCAAAGAATACGATCTGAAGTACGTCGATCTTCCCACCAAGGCGCAGGCGAACAAGGAGGAGGTGGATGCGGAATATGATGCCGCCGCCAAACTGCTTCCCGAGCAGATTCGCCAGGAGCGGGCCCAGAGCGTCCAGCTCTATATCGACCGCGACGCCTTCGACGCCAGCAAGGACATCGGCGAACGCAGCACGCCCAGCGCCGATCAAATCTGGTTTGCCCAGTTGCTGCTCTGGCTGCAGGAGGATGCGGCCAACGGGATTCATGCCGCCAACGATGCCGCCTTCAAGCTGGCGGAGAACTCCCCCGAGGCCGGCGATGAGAAAAATCCCTTCAACCCGGACGTGCGCTGGTCCGCGATCAAGCGCCTGGTAAAGATGGATGTGCTGGGCGCCCGCGGCGGCGCCCCGAGCCCGGCGATGTACGTCACCTCGGCCGGACCCGCGGAAGGCCCGGGCCCGCGCAAGCCTGCTGCCGAGGCCGGCGGCGAAGCGGCTTCCTTCGTACCCTCCATTTCCCCCACCGGCCGGGTCTCCAATCCCCTCTACGATGTCTTCCATTACACGCTGGTGATGGATGTGGACATCACCCAGCTTCCACTGGTGATTCAGGAGCTGGAGCGCAATCACCTCATCACCGTGATGAAGGTGGACCTGGCGTGCATCGATTCCGCCGCCGAGCAGGCCAACGGCTACGCCTACGGCAAGCATCCGATAGCGCGGGTCTCCCTGCAGTGCGAGGCCATCTTCCTGCGGCAGTGGACGGTTCCACTCATGCCGCCGAGCATCAAGACGATGCTGGGAATCGAAGAGAAGACCGCGCCGACGGTGCGTGCCGAGTAACGAGCGACAAACAGCCCAGGAAAGACGGGTGAGAACATGGAAAAATTCGCAAAATATCTCGAGCAATACGTGGAATGGATCGCTCTGGCGCTGGGCGTGGCCTGGCTGGGATGGATGGTGTGGGGCAACGTGCTGAACTCGCCGGTGGTCGCGGTGGTCGGAGGGGAAAACGTGACCCCCGACAAGGTCGACACCGTGGTGCAGCGCAAGGCCGAGGAGCTCAACACCAAGATTCAAACGAGCAAACCGCCCCCAATGGAGACGGCAGATTCGTCGAAGCGCGTCATGGAGATCTTGACGAACCCGCCGGCCATGCCGATGCTGATGGCGAGCAATTATGACGCGGCCACGACCTTCAGCAATTTTGGCCCGATAGGACCCAACACGCCGGGTACGTCGAAAGGGGAGCTGGTCACCCAGCTTCCCGTGCTCCCCCAGCTTGAGCCCGGCGAATATTCCACCGGCCGCTCAACGGTCAACGATCCCAAGGTGAAGAATGCCGACAACAAGCCGGTGCCGGTGGACAAGCTTTGGGTCACACCGTCATGGAAACTCGATCAGCAGGCGCTGGCGCAGGCATTCGCCGCCGCCAAGATTCCCCCCGGCGCTTCCCAGACCATGTTCCTTTCCGTTGAAGTCGTGCGCGAGGAAGAAATCGAGCCAGGCGTCTGGGGAAATCCGGTAACGCTCAAGCCCCTTCCGATCCAGCAACTGCCGGACTTTCCCACAGACCGCGGCAAGAACGCGGAGATGAGTTATCACGAATGGGCCGGGCGCAATCAGGCGGAGATCGTCCAGCCGCCATTTTATCAGATTCTCAAGCCCGACTTCTGGTACGTACCGGGGCAGAAGCCGGAAGACGTGAAAGCGCCGCAAGCCAACGTGCCTTTCAATCCGGCGAATCCCGGGCCTGTTAATTTGCTGAATCCCGACCAGAAGCGACAGGTAAACGAATATCTCAAGCAGAAGGCGGAGAAGGAGAGGCAGGAGCGCGCCGCCAAGCACCCTCGTCCCGCCGCGACGCCCACGCCGTCCCCCAAGCCTTCGCGCGGGCCGCGCGGTGGCGGCGGCACTAGCTACCACGCTGCACCTGACCCCCGCAATGCCGGCGGGATCGCCCCACCTCCCGGCGGAATGCCAATGGGGCCCAACGGCCCGATGGGGCCGGGCGGCCAGCCCATGAATCCCGCAGACTGGAACAGGATGACCAATCCGCAACCGCGGCCGGGCGCGCTGGCGCCCCAGGATGCCGGCAAGGCCGGCGCCGCCGGCGACGCCCCGGCCGGCGCGTTCATCCCCGGCCAAATCCTCGATGTCACCATCTGGGCCCACGATGACACGGTTCAGCCGGGCAAGACCTATCGCTACAAGATGAAGTACAAGCTGCTCAACCCCATCTATGGTTCCAGAAACATTGCCGAACAACCCAAGCTCCAGGATCAATTCGCCCTGGAAAGCAAGTTCAGTGAATGGAGCAAACCGGTGCGCATCGAGAGCGTCAGCAGCTTCTTCGTCACCAGCGGAATGATCTGGGGGAAACAGAAGGTGCGCTTCGAAGTCTTCAAGTGGGAAGATGGCGCCTGGCACAGCAAAACCTTCGAGTGCGCTCCTGGGGACCTGATCGGCGGCAAGGATGGCAAGGTCGATTATTCGACCGGATTCAGCGTCGTCGAATTCCGCCCCGACCCGCGCAACAGCGAAGAGACGCGGGTTGTGGTATGCGATCCTTCCGGATCGCTGGGCATCCGCGACCGCAAGGATATCAACAGCGAAGAGTACAAAAAACTGCAGCAAGAAGCCGCGAAAGTCGTCTCGGCGTCGGCAAAGTAATTTCGCTTCAATATGGACAATCCTATTGCGCCTCAGCCCCGCATAGATATGTGCGGGGCTTTGGTCATCCAGCAACCGCAATTTTGAAAGAGAGCAACCATGCCCATCCGCGTAACCGTCTGGCACGAATACCGTCACGAGCAGAAGAACCCCAAAGTCGCCCGCGTCTATCCCAAGGGAATGCACGAGGCCATTGCCGCCCATCTGCGCAAGAGCCGCGACATGAGGGTGGGCACGGCCGTGCTTGATGAGCCGCAGCACGGTCTCACCCAGAAGGTGCTGGATGCCACCGATGTCCTCACCTGGTGGGGCCACACCGCCCACGGTGAAGTATCCGACGAGATCGTCGATCGCGTGCAGAAGCGGGTGCTGGAAGGGATGGGCCTGATCGCCCTGCACTCCGCCCACGCCTCCAAAATATTCCGCCGCCTGATGGGCACCGGCTGCATGCTCAAATGGCGCGAGGCCGACGAGCGCGAAGTCCTCTGGGTCACCAAGCCCGGCCATCCCATCGTGAAGGGCATCGAGGACCACTTCGTGTTGAAGAAAGAGGAGATGTACGGTGAATGGTTCGACGTCCCCGAGCCGGATGAGACCATCCTCATCTCCAGCTTTGCCGGCGGCGAAGTGTTCCGCTCCGGCATCACCTACACCCGCGGCGCCGGCAGGATTTTTTACTTCCGCCCGGGACACGAAACCTATCCCACCTATTTTGACAAGAACGTGCTGAAGGTGATCGAAAACGCCGTGCGCTGGACCGCCCCCACGACCAACATCCGCTTTGACCCGTACGGCCACCCCCCGCTCGACTGGCTGGATAAACAGCTCACCGGAAATTCGCCACGATGAGCGCAGTGCAATTTCGACCCTGACGGCTCCGGCATACCCGGAGCTTTTTTATTTACCTGAACCACCATTCCGGTAGGATTGCTGGACAATGGCGGAAGATGCGCTGGAGCAATATTTTCGCGGCGTGATGAGCGGCACACAGCGCGGCATCGCCGCAACCCTTTTGCGGGCGGCCACGCGCGCGATCGAGTCTTTTTATGCGGGCATCATGCGCGGCAGAAACTGCGCGTACGACCGTGCTTGGCTGGCTGGGCACGATCTTGGCCGACCGGCCATCAGCGTGGGTAACATCACTGCCGGCGGCACCGGCAAGACGCCGGTGGTGCGCTGGCTGGCCGAGCGCCTGCGCGCGGATGGCCGCCGGCCGGCGATCCTGCTGCGCGGCTATAAGTCCAGCAGCGCCGGGGCGAGCGACGAGCAGCTCATGCTCCAGCGGCAACTCGGCAAGAGCGACGCGGGGCCGGTTTTTGTGTACGCCAATCCCAGCCGGCAAGAGAGCGCGGCGAGGGCTATCGGCGAGCACCCGGAAATTGACATATTCCTGCTGGATGACGCCTTCCAGCATCGCAAGGTCAGGCGCGATTTCGACCTGGTATTGATCAATGCGGCTGAGCCGTTCGGATTTGGGCACGTGCATCCGCGCGGCCTGCTGCGCGAGCCGTTGGCCGGGCTTGGCCGCGCCGATGCGGTGCTGCTGACTCACGCCGATCAGGCGACAACTGAGCAGTTTGACAAGATCGGCGCAGTTGTGCGGAAATATAATGCCGATGTGCCGATTTGTCGCGCGAGGCATGTCGAAACGGGATTGTCCGCTGCGGAGGATGAGAAACCCCAGCGTTCGATGGAGGAACTGGCACGGGTGCGGTTTTTTGCCTTTGCCGGCGTCGGCCATCCCGAAGGACTGCAGCGGCGGTTTGCGAAATTCCAACCGATGTACGCGGGAGGTCGATGGTTTGGCGACCACCACGCTTACTCGGCCGACGATCTGGCAGCGCTGCGCCGGCAGGCGGCCGCGGCCGGCGCGGAGGTTTTAGTGACCACAGAAAAGGACTGGGTGAAGCTGGAAGGGATTCCCGGCGTTGACCAAGGGTGCCCGATCTGGCGGGTGCAACTGGAGATCGAATTCTGGCCGGGGGAAGAGGACAGACTCTTCGATCTTATCTGCCAGCGCATCGCGCAACAAAAAGCACCCAGAGCGCCACGCAGCGCTCTGGGTACATCGTAACCAAACAGACGGGAGTCGATCAGGGGGGAACGTCGACTTTGTGTTCTTCGGTCTTCTTGACCGTGTTGCCGTCATTGCTGAGGGTGGTCTTCTTCTCATCGACGGTTCTTGTTCCGTCGGATTTTACCTTCTCCACCTTCTTTTCTTCGACGGTGCGGTCACAGCCGGTGATCCCGGCGAAGCCGAGGCCTAGCGCCGCAATAAGTAGATAACGAACCATGGGTTGCTCCTTTCAAGTTCCTTGCACCGATCTGAACGCTTGACTATGTGCAAATGCTGGGCCAGTGTACAGCAGAGCCCGATTCCCGGATTTGGCGCGATCAACTCCCCGGCATAGAGTGTGCAGCTTCACCAGCTTAAGGAGAGCCTCTGTAATGGATACGACACAAACGACAGCCGCTACGATTAACTACGACGATTTTGCCAAGCTCGATTTAAGGGTAGCCACGGTGCTGGAGTGCATCGCCCATCCCAATGCGGACAAGCTGCTGGTGCTGCAGCTCGACGTGGGCGGCGAGCGTCGACAAATTTGTGCCGGTTTGCGGGCCCATTACCAGCCGGAGCAATTGGTGGGGAAACAGATCGTTGTTGTGGCCAATCTCGCGCCGCGGCAGATGCGCGGGGAAGTGAGTCAGGGAATGCTGCTGGCGGCATCCGATCCCGCCAGCGGCCGGGTCATCATCATGACGCCGGCCGAAAATGTGGCCTCTGGCAGTAAAGTAAGCTGACAGGGCGAGAACTCGCCTGTGTGGATGGGCGCGCGGCTAGCGCTCTTCTCGTTCTTCGCGAACCGTGGTTTTCCGCTCGATGATCGGCGGTTCCTCTTCGCGAATGACGCGTTCCTTCACCACCGGCCGCTCCTTCACGACGACCCGTTCCCTCGGCTCCTTTTCCTTGATGACGCAGCCCGTGGACAACGAGCAGGCGCCGACGGCGATCAGGGACAAGATGAGATTTTCTTGGGAATGTTAAGTCAAACGGCGGGCCAACTGCCTAAATTCTCGCGGCCGTGGCTGCGACAAGATCGGGCCTTTGCGCTAAGATGGGCAAGAGATGCTCCGGGAACTGCACATTTCCAACCTGGCGGTGATCAGCGATGTCCGCATCGAATTGGCGGCGGGGTTGAACTGCTTTACCGGGGCCACCGGGGCGGGGAAAAGCCTGGTGATTGGGGCAATTGAAGTTTTGCTGGGGCTGCGCAATCCATCGGAGATGTTGCGGCCGGGCGTGGAGGAGGGGCGGGTCAGCGGGCTGTTTGAGATTCCCAATGCCGAAGTGCTGCGGCGCATCGAGCAGGCGACCGATGCGCCGGTGAGCGGCGACGGCGGGGAGCTGCTGCTGGTGCGCCGACTGTATGCCAGCGGGAGGAGCTCGGTCAGCCTCAACGGCAATCCGATCACGCTGGGAATGCTCAAGATCATCGGGGAGCAGCTTGTGGATGTGCATGGCCAGCACGACCACCAGTTTTTGCTCAAGCCCTCCAATCAGCTCGACGTGCTCGACCAGTTTGGCGACTTGCTGCCGCTGCGCAAGTGCTATGCGGAGGCGTTCGGGAAGCTGGCGGAGGTGAAGTCGCGGCTGGCCGACCTTTCCACCAGCCGCACGCTGCGCGAGCAGCAACTGGAGCTGTATCGATTTCAGGCGGGCGAGATCGACGCGGCCGAGCTGGATGCGGCCGAATATGAAGAGCTGCAGGCGCGGGCTTCGGTGCTGGAGAATCTTGGGAAGCTGAAGAAGGACGCCGGGGCGACCCATGCTGCGCTGTACGAGGCGGATGGCTCGGTGCTGGAGCGGCTGAAGATGATGGCGGCGGTGCTGTCGGAGCTTTCGGAACTCGATCACAACCTCAAGGAGATCGCGGGGAACATGCGGGAATCCACCATTCAGCTTGAAGAGGTGGCATTCGACCTGTCGCGGTATCTGGACAAGCTGGAACTCGATCCGGGGGAGCTGGCGGAGGTACACGAACGGCTGAACGTGATCAACCGCACGCTCAATAAGTATGGCGATACGATGGAGGGTACGCTGGGGTATCGCCGGGAGATTGCGGGCAAGATCGAGGAGCTGGAGCGGGCGACCGATGATCTGTCATCGCTTTCCGATCAGGTGGAGCCGCTGCGCAAGGAGCTGACGGCGCTGGGTGAGGAGCTGTCGAAGAAGCGGCAGGCGACGGCGAAGAAGCTTGCGCCGCTGATCGAAGGGGAGCTTGGGGCGATGGGGATGGAGAAGGCGAAGTTTTCGGTGAGTTTTGCGCCGGCCGTGGGCGCGATACCGGGCGAGGCGCTGGCTGCTTCGGCGAGCGGGTTCGATCACGTCGAGTTTATTGCCCAGACCAATCCCGGCCAGCTCGCCCAGCCACTGCGGAAGACCGCTTCCGGCGGAGAGCTCAGCCGCATCATGCTGGCGCTGAAAGGCATTCTGGCGGCGGGCGACCGGATGAGCGTGTTGGTTTTCGACGAGATCGACGCCAACGTCGGCGGACGGCTTGGCTCGGTGATCGGCAATAAGCTGCGGCGGCTGGCGCAGCGCCACCAGGTGCTGTGCATCACGCACCTGCCACAGATCGCCTGCTATGCCGACCGCCATCTCACCGTCCGCAAACAGGTGGATGGAACGGAAACGCGCACGACCGTGCGGAGGATGGAAGGGGCCGAACGGCTGGAGGAACTGGCCGAGATGATCGGCGGGCAGCGGATCACGGATACCACGCGAGCGCAGGCCGGGGAATTGCTGGAGCGGGCGCAGGGGGAATTCGGCAATAAGCCGCCGAAGCTCAAATCGCCTCAGAAAATCCGTGCAGTAAAGACATAACCAACTGACCTAATCGCTGGCGGTGATAAATGATATGCCAAATGGCAAAGTTTTATGGACAATGTGGCAATGATTCGGTAGGCTGTGGATATGGCCGATGCACTGAATATGCCCCTGCAATCCAAGCGGCTGAAGCCGAACCACCCCAAGGCGCACCCGATGCGGGGGCGCAGCCTGGGAATGGCGGCCGGCAGCACGGCCACAATCGTCCAGCAGGTGCGACGGGGCTTTCCGTATTCGGCCATCGTTCGCTTTCACCAGTCAAGCGGCCTGCCGGTCGGACGCATTGCCGAGCTGGTGGGCATTCCGCAGCGGACGCTGATGCGGCGCAAGGCCAAGGGTCGGCTGAATAGCGGGGAATCGGAACGCCTGCTGCGGGTGTCCGGCATCTTTGAAAAAGCGATCGAGCTGTTCGAGGGGGATGCGGATGGGGCGCGGCGCTGGCTGACAAAGCCGAGCAAGGAACTGGACGATCAAGCCCCGCTGGACTTCGCCCGCACCGAGATTGGGGCGCGGGAGGTGGAGGATCTGATTGGCCGGCTTGAGCATGGGGTGTTTACTTGAGCCATACCGCGTGGCGGATCGTCAAGGCCAAGCTCGCCCCTGCCGCCTTCGATGGCGAAGGGGCGCAGCGCTTCGGGGGACGCTGGAACAGCAAAGGCACGCCGATGGTCTACACCGCCGGCTCTCAGGCCCTGGCGGTGCTGGAGATGCTCATCCACCTGGAAGCTGGTGATCTGCTCGAGCGATATCGCCTGATTTCCGTCAAGTTCGATGAGGCGCTGGTGAGGGCGCTGGACCCCAAGACCCTGCCGGCCAACTGGAAGCGCCGGCCAACTCCGACGAACATCCGCGCCGTCGGTGATGCGTGGGTGGCTTCGGGAGAATCGGTCGTATTGCAGGTTCCCAGCGTCATCGTTCCGGGGGAAAGCAACTACCTGCTCAATCCGCTCCATCGGGATTTCGCGAAGCTGGCCATCGGCAAGGCCCAGCCCTTCCGCTTCGACCCGCGGCTGAAATGAACCTGGCGGCTCATCCGCTCCCCACCTCGCGTTGAATTGCGGCCGCGATTTCCGTCAGAAATCCGGCATCGCCGTGTTCCATGCGTTTTGTTACGGAGGTGACGGGAAAGGCCATGGCTTCGCGGCGTTCGTGGCGGACGGCGTAGGCGCTGCCGTATTGGTCGTCGACCACCACCCAGCGCATCGCCAGCGTCTGCACGAGCCACTCGCCAAAGGCGGCGCCGAGGGCATCGGCCACGGATTTGGCTTCGTCGGCGGCGGGGCCGTGGTCTGCGCGCCAGAGGAGGAAGATCTGGTCCAGCCACTGGGGGTCCAGCATCTCCGGGAGGGGCCAGCCCATGTACTCCTGCGCCAGGTGGCGGGCCAATTCGAGATTGCGCTGCAGCCAGTGGATTTGCGCGGGGCCGAAATCGGTGATGAGCTGCGCCTCTGGGCGGACCACGGCCATCTGCGTCGGCAGCGTTCCCCAGGGAGTGTCTACGAATTCGTATTTCTTGCCGAGCTTGATGCTGTCGAGCATCGCGGGAATTTCGCTCAGCACCTGGCGAACGGCCGGATCGTGGGCGCGGCGTTGCAGGATGGTGGCCGACAGGATGACGATTTCATCGTCCATCCCCAGGTTCCAGTATTTGTTCATCGCCGGCTCGCCGTGGTCATCGGCCGGCTCTTCGTAGAGCATGATCCCGTGCTCCCCGGCGGCGTGGAAATGGTCGCGATCTTCCTGCGCCCGCAGGCGAAGCAGGTCCAGTCCCGTCAGGGCATGATGCGCCGGGGTTTTGAACGTCAGCACGGCCAGGCGCAGGGTGATAAGCTCCGCGCCGGGTGGATAGACGACCAGCGTGCCATCGGCTTCGGTTTGGGTTTGGTATCCGGGGGGGACATCGATGGTGGCCAGCCCATCCCAGAGTTCAAGGGTTTGAGGGAGTGCCAGCGGCGCGGGCACGCCGGCCATCGGGGTTCCCTTGCGGCGAAATAGCTGCAACAACTTCCGCATGAGGCGATTGGGGTGGGATCGTTCCTTATTGGGGGGGGTTCTCGTCCACTTCGATCTCCTCGGGAGGGACGGTGACGATCTTTCCATCCTTCCAGATCACGATGGAATGACCCAGCTTCTTGTGGATGAGCAGAGCCCGACGAACGCCTTCAGCCAGGCCACGGGTTATGGCAGAGTCATCGCGGAGAAGCTCATCGATGGATTTCTTTTGACTATTGAGCATAAGCGCCTGTTATTATAGCCCATAAGGCAGGGTCTGGGACCGATTCATTGTCCTGTTCGCCGCGCGCGATTATGACAGGTTCAGTACGCTTTGAGTTATCACAAAAACGCCATGTCGTGCTCATCGGACGGTACAGATGAAAAAAATTTCTCAAGCCAGCATGATACCGCCGGCGAATAACATCCGCCGGCACATCGTGCCCACCCTGCCGCACGCGCGTGGCGACGCGCTCGATGGCCATCTCAGGACTCGGCAGCCAGAGGAAAATCAGATGGAACTGGTAGCCCAACGGCTGCAGGCTTTTTAGCCATGGGGCAAAGGAGCGGCTGGCGAGCGTGGTTTCAAATGCAAAATTGGCTCGACGCTCCGCCAGTTCGTCCAGCCGGCGCAGCATTACCTTTCCGGCCGCCATCGCCACCCGCTGCGGTTGAAATGCTGACAAGCCGCGGGCGATGACGTCGGCGTTCACGAATTCATCAACCGCCAGCACGCCGCGGAGCAGCGCATCAGCGGCGGTTGACTTCCCGGCGCCGTTGGGGCCGGCCAGCAGAATCACGTGATGCGATGAGCTCTCCACAGGCGATGAAGCTTACCGCACGCCCATCAGCACTTCCATCGTCAATTGATCGAGCTGCTCGTAGGGCAACGGGGCTTCGGCCAGCTTGACGCGATCCAATGGGGCGGCGAGCAGTTTCTTGGCGTTCTGCGCGGAAAATTTCTTTGTCAGATTTCCTACTGTGTCGGCCACGTTGATCTGCTTGAGCAGGGCCTGGATTTCCTTGTCGGCGTTCCAGCGGGCGGCCTTGTCTTTCAGGATCATGTACGTCTTCATGCAGCCGCGGGCGAACTCTTTGACATCGGCGTAATTGCTCTGCCGGAAGGCGTGGGCGTCGAAATGGCGCGGGCCGTTGTACTTGTGATCCTCCAGCAGCTTGACCAGGAAAAACGCGTGCTTGAGGTTGACGGAGCCGAAGCGGAAATCCTGGTCATAGCGGCCGAATTCCTGATCGTTCAGATCGATGTGAAAGAGCTTTCCCGATTCCAGCGCCGCCGCCACCTGATGGACGAAATTGAGCCCGGCCATGTGCTCGTGGGCGACTTCCGGATTCACGCCGCACATTTCAGGATGATCGAGGGTGGGAATGAAGGCCAGATACGATCCGGTGACGGCGAAATACATGTGGCCGCGCGGCTCGTTGGGCTTGGCTTCGAAGGCGAAGCGGTAGCCGTACTTCTGTTCGATGGAATATTCGCAGAGGAAATTGATCGCCTCGCGGAAGCGCTTGATGGCGTCGACGGGGTTCTTGGTGGCGTCGCTCTCCACGCCTTCGCGGCCGCCCCAGAAGACGTAGATTTTGGCGCCGAATTCAGCGCCGAGATCCATCGCCCGCATGGTCTTCTGGACCGCATAGGCGCGGATTTTCGCGTTGTTGCTGGTGAAGGCGCCATCCTTGAAGGCCGGGTCGCTGAAAAGATTGGTCGTGGCCATGGGGACGGCCAGGCCGTTGTTTTTCAGCGCCTTCTTGAAGTCCTTTTTGATCTGATTTGCCTGCTCCGGCGAAGCGTCGATGGGAATGAGATCGTTGTCGTGGAAATTCACGCCGTAGGCGCCGACTTCGCCAAGAATGTCGGCGATCTGCACCGGAGAGATAATCTCGCGGGTGGGCAGACCGAACGGATCGCGGCCGGGGTTGCCCACCGTCCACAAGCCAAACGTAAACTTCATCTTCGGATCGGGATCGTAGCTGGCCATGGTTCGTTCCTTTGTTTGCAGGGTGATTTTCCACCGGTATCGAGGCCGCGAAGTTTCCTCGAAACAACAGGTGCAATCAAGCGGTGCTCTTGCGAAGGGATGGGCGTGCGGTGTCAAATGCGGCCATGCGATCCCGGCACGTCAAAGTGGAAGTGGACCTCGAACGGATTCGGGCGAACGTGAGGGCGATTCGGCAGCAGGTGCGGGCGGGCGTCGATATTCTTGCCGTGGTCAAGGCGGATGCATATGGGGCGGGGGCGGGCGAGGTGGCGACGGCCATCGGCGGGCTTGTAGACGGCTTTTGCGTGTTCAGTCTGGCGGAGGCGTTGGCCGTGGATTTGTGGAATTTGACGCACAAGCCGGTGCTGGCGATAGGCCCGCCGGAGACGCTGGATGCGCAGGAGTATCTGCAGCAGCACGTTCGGCCGGCGGTGTCGAATGTCGAGCAGGCGCGGGCGCTGCGCGCCGCTTCGCCGGTGGTGTGCGTCGACACCGGGATGCAGCGCTTTGCGTGTCCGGCGGAGCATGTCGCGGCCGTGTGCGAGGCGGGCGGATGCGGGGAAGTTTTCACCCATGCCACGAAGCTGGCGCAGGTGGAGCAACTGCTGGAAATCACGCGGGGGATGAACGTGCGGCGGCACGCCAGCGGGTCGGCGCAGCTGGGGTATGCCGAAGCGCAGCTCGACGCGGTTCGGCCGGGATTTGCCCTGTATCGCGATGCGATACGGGTGACGGCGCCGCTGGTGGAAGCGCGGCAGACGCGCGGGCCGGCGGGATACAGCGGGTTTTCGGCGGCGCGGCATGGGGTCATCATCGCCGGCTATTCCAACGGGCTGCGGGTTGGTCCCTGCCTTATCAATGGGATGCCAAGGCGCATTCTTGAAGTGGGGATGCAGTCCAGCTACGTCGAACTCGGGGACACCGACAGCGTTGGAGATCAAGTTGTCTTGCTCGGGGATGGATTGTCGGAAGCCCAAGTCGCCAAGGCATGGGGCACATCACCGCACGAGGCGCTGCTGCGCCTCGCCAGCATGGGCACGCGCCAGTATTCACCACCGGAACCGATCGCATAGTTCTTCACCGGCCCCTCTTCCGGCCGGTGCCGGAAGCACGCGACTTTATCCAAACGCCCGCTTTCGCTATCTTGTGACTCCACAAAGGAGCAGCATCCATGGCCAAGGTTCGCAAGGCGGTGATTACGGCGGCGGGACGGGGCACGCGGCAATATCCGGCATCCACGGCGGTGCAAAAGGAAATGTTTCCGCTGGTCGATCGGGACGGGCTCACCAAGCCGGTCATCCAGATCATCGGCGAGGAGGCGATCGACGCCGGAATCGAGGAGATCTGCATCATCACCCAGCCGGGCGAGGAAAAGCAGTATCGCGAATATTTCCGCCGCCTGGACGATGACATGGTCAAGGCGTTTCGCGGCAAGGATTGGGCGATTTTGGAATCGGAAAAGCTCGGCGCCTTCGGCGAACGCCTGCACTTCGCCGAACAGCACGCGCCTGAGGGATTCGGCCATGCGGTGTATCAGGCGAAAAAGTTTGTCGGCGATGATCCGTTCATCCTGCTGCTGGGGGACCACATCTACATCTCCGACATCAAGGACCGCTGCGCCCGCCAGCTCACCAGGATTTACGAGCAGTACATGCTCGACGCCGTCACCGGGGTGCAGCCGACCGTCGAACGCCAGCTTCACCTGTTCGGCACCATCCGCGGCCAACCCATCGAGCCTTCCAAGGGCATCTACAAGGCCGAGCTGATCATCGAAAAGCCGTCGATCGAGGTCGCCCGCGAAAAGCTGGTGACCGGCGGGTTGCCGGCGGGAAATTACCTCGCCCACTTCGGCATGCACGTCTTTTCGCCGCGCATCTTCGACAGCCTGGAATATCTCATCAAGAACAACCTGCGCGAGAAGGGGGAAATCCAGCTCACGGCCGCCCAGGAACACCTGCGGCAGAACACCGACAAATATTGGGCGGTCATCACCCAGGGCCAGCGCTACGACACGGGCATTCCCTATGGGCTGATGGAAACGCAACTGGCGCTGGCGCTCAATGGCGTGCATCGCACCGAAATCTGCGAGGCCATCGCGCGGATTCTGGCGATGCAGGTGAAAAGTTGAACCTATAGTTGAATAATCTGCTTTGGGTTTGGCTGGTCGCGGCCGAAAGGAATCAAATATGGGTCTGTCATCCCCGGATGATGAAAGCCGCGGCGAAGAACTGGCCAGCCTGCTCACTCATGCCGTCGGCGCCCTTTTGGGTGTTGCGGCCATGATCACCCTAGTGGTGCTGGCGACCATGCGCGGCGATCCCTGGCGGATCGTCAGCTTCAGTATCTATGGCGCCAGCCTTGTCACGCTCTATGCCATGTCCTCGTGTTATCACTGGTGCAGGCCGGGAAAGTCCAAGCAGCTCTTCCGCTTTCTCGACCACTCGGCGATTTTCATCCTGATCGCCGGAACCTATACGCCCTTCGCGCTGGTGACGCTGCGCGGCCACTGGGGCTGGAGTCTGTTCGCGGTGATCTGGGGGCTGGCGCTGCTGGGGATTTTCTTCAAGACGATGTTCACCGGCCGATTCACCGTTCTTTCGACGATCCTGTACGTGGCGATGGGATGGGTCTGCCTGGCGGTGGCGCATCCCCTGCTGATGCACCTTCCGTTCGGGGGGATCGTCTGGCTATTGGCCGGCGGGGTGGCCTATACCGGCGGCGTGATCTTTTTCGTCTGGGATAATCTGCCCTTCAACCATGCCGTTTGGCACCTCTTCGTGCTGGCCGGCAGTGCCTGCCACTTCTTTGCGGTCGTCTACGCCGTGCTTCCCTGAACGGAACCGGGCTTGATCCGCAGATCCGCGCTGGTGCCGCCGGCTACTCGGTAGCCGGTGCAGTCGCCGGTTGCGTCGCCGCCTCTTCCGACGGAGCCGTTGCGGGCGATTCGCCCGTCGTGGGAGTAGCTTCCGGAGTAGCCGGCGCCTTCACCGCCTTCGGCGTCGGCGCGATCTCCGCCGGCAGAACCGGCATGCTCTGGCCTTCTTCCAGATTCGCGACCACCTGGCTGTTCATCACATCCTTGGCCTTGGCGAGATACGTAGCCACATCCTTGCCACCTGTCGCCTGCTCGAGCTGCGACCAACCGTAGTACGCCGACACGCGCTCGACATTGGCTGACATCTTCATCTGTGGGCTGGCTGTTCCCGCCTCGGCCACCGTATCCAGATAATCGGTCGCCTTGCCAAATGCCTTGGCGGCTCCGTCACGATATTCCTTGATCCCCTCGTCCAGCGACCCTCCCTTGAGCCCTTCCGGCACGGTGACCGACGCCTTTTCCAGAATCGGCGCGGCCAATTTGCCCAACTTCAGCCGTGCCTCAAGACAGTTGGCCGCATCCGCCTGCAGGTTCGCCAGGGCGTGCTGCACCACCGCATCCTTCAACCGGAATCCCAGCGGGTTATATACCTCGCGCATGTTCTTCCACGCCGCCTGCTGAGGCACCTGGGCGTTGTCCGTATTCGCCATCTTGGCCTGAAGCTCCTTGGTGAGCTGCTCGGCCGCTCCATGCGCTGAATCATAGTTTCCCGAGGCTTTTTCAAGCAGATCGATCGCGTCCTTCCGCAGCTCCGTCGTATCGGCGGCCAGCTTGGTCAGTTTCGCCAGCTTCTGGGTCATCGACTCAACCTTGCTGACGTTGTCCGGCTCGGTCGTGGCCGATTCCCCGCCATCCACGATCGCCTTGATCGTCGCCTGCTGCGCCTCGATCTGCTTCTTGGTGTCATCCCAGTTGCCGGTGATTTCCTTCGCCTGGCCGTCGAATTGCTGCACGGCCTCGGTCAGCACCTTTTCCTGCCCCTTCAACACGTCCAAGTCGCGCTGCAGCGGCACCAGCGCCGCCTTTTCGGCGTCGACCTGCCGCTGCAGGTCTTCGGAATTCTTGCGGGCGTCGGCACCCTGCTTGTACAGGTCAACCGACTTCTGCCCCTTCTCGGCCTGCGACTGCTTCATCAACTTTTCCGACTCGTCAATCGCCGCCATGCGCCCCTGGCTCAGCGTCTTGACCTGATCGCTTCGGGTCGCGATCTGCCCTTCCAGCTTGGAAATTTCCTGCTTGGCCGCCGATAGCGTGGGGATGCTCGTCTTCTCGGCCCACAGCGGCTCATCGGCGCCCCCTTCGGCTTTCTTTTTCTGCTTATCCACGGCCTCGAGGGTTGGCGCTGGATTGCGCTTATTCATGGCCTCGATGACCGCGCTGGCCGATTCGATGGTCGATGCCTGCCGTCCGATCTCCCAGACCACGCCGGCAATCTCCGTTTCGTTGTGGTCGATCTGCCGGATCAGGAGCTTCGCCTGCTCAAACTGCGCCTGCCCCAGCAGGGAATTGGCCCGCGCCTTGGTCATGGACGAAGCGGTCTTTTCGCCCACCGCCTGCGCCAGCGCATCCTCGGCCGCCCGCACCGATTTCTCATCGGCCACGCCCACATTCAGGCTCTGTTCCCCCTTGCGAATGTGCTGCGCCACGCGTTTGTCGGCCCGGGCCGATTCGCTTTCAACCTTCTCGCAACCGCCGATCGTCAACGCGCTGATCGCCAACGCCAAAATTGCTGCTGATTTCACGGGTGTCCGCATCCGGGCTTCTCCTGTTGTCGCATCCACCGAGGCCGCATCAAGTTGCCCCCCCTTCCCACCGGCAAACCCCGATTGTGCCGCTCCCCCCCCGTTAAGTCAAACAAACGCCGGAACTTCGACATGCCAGAGGCTGCGTTGACAGGTTCGGCGGCCTTATCTTGATTTGGCGGGGCAGACATTCTTGTCCGTCACGGCTTGATGAGTGGCAGGCGTACTCAATTCTGGTGGGGCAGACATTCCTGTCTGCCATGGCTGGATGAGCGGTGGGTGTACTCACCTGCCCGAATCCAGCCATATCTTCGCGCTGCCTACAATGCCTCAGACTCGCGAAACGAAAGGTTGCCATGGAAGAAAACGGGATCGTCCTGTCCGCCGCTGGAAGCGCCCCGCCGCCGCCCCGCTCCGGCAACCTGGGCCCGTTGCTGCTTTGCTTCCTGGCCATCGGCGCAAGTCTCGGCTGGGGCTGGCGCGAGCACCACAGTCAGTCGCGGCAGGCCGCCGAGCTGCGCGGAGTCCTCGATCAAGTCGCCCTGATGCAGGGCACGCGCTCGGATTTGCTCGGCCTGCTCGCCAGCCCGGCCACCGCGGTCATCACCCTCTCCGGCAAGGGCGCAGCCGATCGCCGCGCCGCCGTCGTGGTCTGGAACGAACACCGGCGGCTGGGAATGCTCCTGTGCGAAGGCCAATTGGGCATCGACAACGAGATAAACCTCATCATCGAGTCACCGGGCCACAGCGAAACCTTGGCCACCTTCCGCCCCTCCCGCGACAGCACCCTGCTGGAGTTTCACACCCCCGAGGTCGCACCAACCGACGCGCACTTTCTCCTGCGCATCGCCGCCGCCGCAGGCCAGGGCGACATCCTCTTTCAAGGCCCCATCCCCTAACCCGCCCGCGGTTGCAGCATTTGCTTGTGGCGAACGGAGCGCTATCTCTTTCAACGTGGCATGGGCTACCAGCCCATGCGCTCGAAGCGCAGCGCTCTTCTCTCTTTGTAGCGCGGGCGTCTCGCCCGTGTTCCGGGTCTAAGACACAGGCGGGACGCCCGTGCTACGGCAGAGCGCTGCGCTTCTTGCGCACGGGCTGGTAGCCCCGTGCC
>DAIOHQ010000067.1:0-20224 GCA_036744635.1 Tepidisphaeraceae bacterium
AGACACAGGTCTGCGAGTACGCCGACCTGTGGCACCCAAACTGACCCACTACCGACCTTCCCAAGTCTGCTTGGAATGCGCAAATGTATAATAGTTTTGCGCAATTTGATAATTGGATTTGCGGAATCTTGAGTTAGACTGTTGTTGGCTATGCGAAAGCGGAGGGCGATCCCCGCGGCCGTTGGCCGCAATCCGCGGAACACGCACACGACGTATTCGTATTCGGCGTATGAGCAGCGATGTCAGGCCGGAAAGCATTTTCCGGCATTATGAGGCAGGCACGGTTCATTTCTTAATAGACCGTGTCTTTTTGGAGGACGAATGGCCATGCAGAAGTTCATTTCCCGTGTCTCGTTGCTTGCTGCGGCGGGCATGTTGGCTTGCGCG
Organism: Tepidisphaeraceae bacterium; assembly: GCA_036744635.1. Lineage (GTDB taxonomy): Bacteria > Planctomycetota > Phycisphaerae > Tepidisphaerales > Tepidisphaeraceae > DAIOHQ01. The sequence continues at coordinate 388 of DAIOHQ010000067.1, forward strand.
GCTTCGGTTCACGCAACCACGGTTGCTACAGATATTTTCGACAATCACACTGATGTCACGACCCCCGCCAGCACCATCGCGGCCGGTCCGGACACTGGCAATCCCAGCTATGTTGCCGGCGGCGCGGTGCTCACCGTGGCCAATGACGCTACCTTCGGATCCAAGGCGATCACGGACACAGCGCCGGCAACGGGTTCCGGTGAGTGGATGGCCCTGCTTCCGGTGTCGGCCAGCATGACCAGCCCCGGCGACACGATAACGGTCACCTTTGCATATCACTTTACCACTGCGCCCAGTGGCACCGCGCGCGCGATTGGGTTGAATTTTGGACTCTATAAATCCAATGGAACCACTACCGATCCCGCGAACTATGCTACCAGCACCAATGATGACCAGGGGTATTGGGGGGCGGTTAGCTATGCCGCTACAGGATCAACTGGGCCGTATCCGAACTCAATTGCTGAGGAGAAGGGCGGGGCGGCGCCCTTGATGGGTGGTTCTCCCACAGACAGTGTGACCCTTGCCAGCTTTAACGCCGGTGCGGGCAGTTCTGTCACGGATGCCAATATCTACAAGGTCACCTTCAAGCTCACCATGCTGAACGGTGGCGGGACGAGCGGGAACAACAAGATCCAACTCGACCTCTCGGAGACGGACAACAGCAACGTTTCCAAGTTTGCCTTGCAGGGCTTTGATGACGGAACCAACAATAGCGCTAGCACGGCCGATGCCAATCAGACGGTAGTTCCGTTTACATCCTTCAATGAGTTGGCATTCCGAACACAAACGTTTGGAACCGTGGTCGACAACATCGTCATCGACGCCTCCAACGTCCCGGAGCCGGCCAGCCTCGGCCTGCTCGCCCTCGGCGGCCTCGGTTTGTTGCGCCGCCGAGCGCGCTGAATGCATCAAATAACAACGGTTCTCACGGCGGCGGAATCATTCCGCCGCCGTCTGCTTTGGAGTCTGTCATGCGTCGCAAGAATGCGTTTACGCTCGTGGAACTCCTGGTGGTGATTGGGATCATTGCCCTGTTGATTTCGATTTTGCTGCCGGCGCTGAGCAAGGCCCGCGAGGCGGCGAACAAGGCGGCGTGCCTGAGCAACATGCGGCAGTTGCACGCGGCCATGGCGATATATGCCAGCGAATGGCGCGACCGCATCCCCATTGGGTACCTGTCCTACAAGCAGAACGCGGAGAAGGTGTACATCGACTCCGGGCCGGCGGGGCCGCCGATGCCGGGCGGGGTGTACGTGGCGCTGGGAATCCTGCATCACGCGGGGCTGATGAAAAATCCGCAGGTGTATTATTGTCCGAGCGAAAGCGATCCGCGCTGGCGGTACGACACGGTGGAGAATCCGTGGATTCCCGCGCCGCAGATCGGCCCGGGGAATGCGAACAACCGGCTGGGGTATTGCAGCCGGCCGGTGCTGAACTGGCCGACGATGTCGATGCGGGCGCCGGAGGGATTGGCGCTGTTTCCTCCGGACATGCGGCAGATGTCGAAGATGCGGAATCTGGCGATCCTGTCGGAGGGCTATATTTATCCGCCCTTTTTCGCCAGCCGGCACAAGAGTGGCGTGAACGTGCTGTTCGGCAACGGGTCGGCCCATTTTGTGAGCCTCAAGTCGTTGCCGTCGCTGAACAGCTTTGTCTTGAATCCGGGGAACGGGGGATCGATCAACGATCAGTTCGTGCTGGATGACACGGTGACGCCGAATAAGGGGGTGTGGGGGGAGTTTGATCGGAATTGATGGAAGTCTTGACCTAATCAAGCTTGGACGCCAGAGCCCGCAGGTGCCAGACCCACCTCCAGCGCTGGCTGGGGTATCACCGTGTTTGAGTCACTTTTGTTGGTCTGCTGAAGCGGCCGTCGGCCTCGTCGCCGGCCGGCTTGTCGGCGCTTCTCCTTTCGCCGGCGGCATCACCGGCGTTCCCTCTGACTCGATCACCCGCTGCACCCCGGTGAACTTCGGCACCGGGAACTTCTGCTGCACCGCCTTGGCCTGTGCCCGCAACTGGTCGAGCTTGCGAATCTCCCCCGCCCGCTTCTGGGCAAGCTGGTCGTTGTCGCGCTTCATCTGGTAATAACTCGGCGGATACGCGGCCTGCGCCGTCGATCCATCCGGCAGGCGGTACTTGCTGGTCGCCTCGATCTGCGCTATCGCCCGGTTGTTGGCAGCGATGTCATCCTCGATCTTCTCGATCTTCGCCTTGGCGTCATCAAAATCCTTCGCCAGCCCATCGAGCTGCCCCTTGATCTCCTTTTCCACCGCCTTGAGCTCATCCAACTGCTTTTGGTTCACCCACGTCCCTCCCCAGCGATAATACCCCGTCCTGGCCATCGCCTCCTGCAGCGCCTTGTCCTGCTCGGTGAAATGCCGAAGGATGCGCTTCAGCGTGCTGCTGTCCTTGTATTCCCCCGGCAGCGCGTTGAGCGCCTCGGCCACGTTATCCAGAATCTCCCGCCGGTTCGGCGCCGCCACCATTGCCTGATCGTAATAGCTCAGTGCCCCACCGACCTGGTTCTGCCGCCACAGGATCACCGCCAGGTTATTCAGCGTCGCCGCGTGGTCGGGCAGTGACGCGATCACCCCTTCAAAATTCTTCCGCGCCCCCGGCAACTGCTCCTGGCGAAACTGCAGCACTCCGCGCAGATACAGCGCCGGCACGTTCCGCGGATCATCCGCCAGCACCTGCACCAACAGCGCATCGGCATCCTTCAGACGCCCCTCTTTCATCAGTCCGCGGGCCTGTTCCACCACCGCCCGCGACTTTTCCTGCAATTGCCCGCGCTCGGCCGGAGTCACCCAGCTCGCCCCATATTTCACCAGTCCCTGATCCATGCGCTCCTGCCACGCGGCCATATCCTTGCGCGCTTCCTCGGCGGCCGGCGTCTTGCCGTATTGCTCAAGAAACTTCCCGTAGCGCTCCAGCGCCAACTTCACGTCCCCGATCGCTTCCAGCGACCGGCGCAGCGAAAACAGGCTCTCCACCGCCTTATCCGGGTCGGAAGCAACCGCCTTCCCCATCTCCAGCGACCTCACCTTGTCCGCCGGAACCATCGTCACTTTTCCCGCCGCATCGGTCACCCGATACTCCTCCCCCATCCGTTTGACATCACCTTGCATCGACGAGCCATCCGTCAGCACCACCGTGTCGGCCATCGCGCCGCACGCCATCAGCAGAACCAGAATGATGCACTTGCGCATAGGCAAACCCCGCAGGTGTGTGTACAGCCGATCCATCATCCAGACAATCGTATCCATCCAATGGTTAGAGATACAATCGGGAAGGAAGTTGCGGCCAATGCGGAGTTTGTGAACATTTTCCCGAACAAAAACCGGCTTTTGCCGTTGCTCCATGCCTCTGTAGCGCAAATAATGACTATTCATGCATCTGGATAATTTCAACCAGCCAGCGCCCAATTCCAATTTGCTGGTGTGTGATGACTCCCCGATGGAGCGCATGGGGCTGGTCTATTTTCTGCGCAGGGCGGGTTACAACGTGGAAGAAGCCGAAACCGGCGAGGCCGCGCTGGTGAAAATAAAACAGGGCCGCTTCGATCTGCTCCTGCTCGATCTCAACATGCCCGACCTCAACGGCTTCGACGTCCTGACTTACATTCAGAAAACCAATCGGAACATTCCCGTCATTCTGCTTTCCGGCATGGCCCCGGATGACATTCAGGACAAGATGCACTCCCTCCCCACCCAGGCGCTTCCCCCCCTGCTCATCAAACCCATCGATCCCGAGCAACTTTTGCAAGTGGTTGAACTGCAACTTCACGGCGAGTTGCCGGAAGAGGCGTGAGCGGGAGAATCAAACCGGCGAATCGGCGAACCGGCGAACCGGCGAGAACTTTCCATCGCCGTCTCGCCGTTTCGCCCCATCGCCGTTTCGCCGTTTCGGTTTTCTCACTGCCGACTAATTTCCCCCTCATCGCCCCGTTCGTTAGAATGCTCGCTACGGGCCAGCCCGCTTTGACTTAAAGGTTGTATCCATGGCTTCCGTCTGCTTTTACTTCCAGGTTCACCAGCCATTTCGTCTCCGCCGCTACAGCGTCTTCGACACCGACCGCGATTACTTCGACGAGGTGAAGAACGCCGAAATCCTCCGCAAGGTGGCCGCCAAGTGCTACCTGCCGGCCAGCAAGATGCTGCTCGACACCATCAACAAGCACCAGGGACGCTATCGCGTCGCCTTCTCCATCACCGGTTCGGCCCTCGAGCAATTCCAGGCCTACACGCCGGAAGTCATCGACGTCTTCCGCCAGCTCGCCAACACCGGCGCCGTCGAGTTCCTCGATGAAACCCATTACCACTCGCTGGCCTTTCTCTATTCGCGCGAGGAGTTCCGCGCCCAGGTCGAGCTGCACCGCCGCGCCATCAAGGATCTTTTTGGCCAGGAGCCGCGCGTCTTCCGCAACACCGAGTTGATCTACAACAACGACGTCGCTCACTTCGTCAGCCACATGGGGTACGACGGCATCCTCACCGAGGGCGTCGACCACATCCTGGGTTTTCGCAGTCCCAACTTCGTCTATCGCCCGCCGCACGCGCCCAAGACCAAGCTGCTGCTGAAAAATTACCGGCTGAGCGATGACATCACTCTGCGCTTCTCCAACCGCGCCTGGGAGCAGTGGCCGCTGACGGCCGAGAAATTCGCCTCCTGGATCAACCAGATCAACGGCAACGGCTTCCTCTGCAACCTGTTCATGGACCTGGAAACCTTTGGTGAGCATCACTGGGCCGACACCGGCATTTTCGATTTCATGCGCCATCTTCCCGAGCACGTGCTGCGGCACCCCGACAACAATTTCCTCACCCCCAGCCAGGCCATCGACAAATACGACAGCGCCGGCGAGGTGGATGTGCCGCACATGATCTCCTGGGCGGATGTCGAGCGCGACCTCAGCGCCTGGCTCGGCAACGCCATGCAATCCAACGCCCTGCACGAGCTGTACAAGCTGGAAGGCGCGATCAAGGAGCGCGGCGATGAAAGCCTGTTGGCCGACTGGCGCAAGCTCACCACCTCCGACCACTTCTATTACATGTGTACGAAATACTGGGCGGATGGCGACGTCCACAAATATTTCAGCCCCTACGAAAGCCCCTACGACAGCTACATCAACTTCATGAACGTTCTCGACAATCTGCAGGCCCGGCTCAGAGAATAGCGCATTGCTCATCGTGGCATGGGCTACCAGCAGCTACCAGCCCATGCGCAAGAAGCGCAGCACTCCGCCGCAGCACGAGGGGGTGCTCTCAGGATAGCGGCCCGCGGCCCCCCCCGCCGCGAGCCGCCAGTATCGCCACTCCACTCACATTCCCTCGTTTACCTCCTGTTCTGCAGTCACCGCCTTGGACTTGAACAAACTCACCAGCGCCCCAATTCCCAGCAGCACGAAGGATGCCGCAATCGCCACCGCGCCCCATTCACCGCTGCCATGCGGCACCAGCCGCCGCGCGCCTGAAACGCTCTTCGTCTCCATCCCCACCACGTTGCCGCTGATCGCCGCGGTCGTCGGCCCCAGGCACACTCCGATCAGCGCCATCACGCCGCCATACAAATAGACAACCTGCCGGTGCAGAATGAAACCATCCACATAGGTCAGCATCGCCCCCACCAGCGCCAGGCGCAGCGGCGACAGCGCCCAGTAGGGGTTGTGCCCGATCAACAGCGCCTCGGGAAAGCTCAGCGACAACAGCGCTGCCGCCGCCGGCAGCGCCAGCGGCAGATTCACGATTCTCCACGGCGCGGTTCGCCCGATCCGCGACCGCCCCACCCATACCGCTGCCGCCAGCAGCAGCGGAGACAGGTTCGCCGGATGAAACGTCACCTTGTACACCCAGTTCGCCAGGCACAGGTGCAGCAGCAGGGAAAGAAACGGCGTGATCAAAAACACCGGCGCCAGCGCATCCTCCAGGAGCAAGTCGTGCCGCGGTGCCGCTTCAGATGTGAACTCCACCTCCGCTCCCGCCGCAAGCACCGAACGAGCAGGCCTGCGCCCGATCGCATAGAGCGCCGGCAGCAGCGCTGCCACCCACCACGCTGCATAAATCGCCATCGCCGGAAGCTGCCCGCCGCGATGGTCGGCCAGGTTCTTCAGCACTCCCGGCAAGGCCAGGATCGCCGCGAGTTGCAGGATGATGAACGCATAGGTCAGGGCGGAATAGCTCCACTTCAGCAGCCTGGCCATCACCCCGATCTTTGCGGCCGCCAGCAGCAGCGTCAGCGCATTGATGCACAATCCCCAGCCGGCGCTGGCCATGAAAACTTCGTGATTGAGGAAAGTGATGTCCACCAGGAACATCGCCTCGATCAGAAGCAGAATCCGGCCATCGCGGCGCACGCCGCGCACCAGGATCAGGAACAGCCCCAGGGCGATCAGCAGCGACTCATACAGATTGAGCGTCCCGAGCAGGATCAGGATTTTTCCAATCTGCTTTGGCCGGATGCCCATGGCGTTGTTCAGGGCGAAAATGCCGGCCAGCATGCAGCCGGCACTCAGCAGGAAAAACGGGTTGTGATCGATCAACAGGCGCAGCGGAGAGCGGCGCAAACGCGGTTGCATTGCGACGGTCATGGCTACCTCCAATCAAATGGACTTCCCGCGGTGCGGGAGTCACTGAGGTCTGAAATAAACGAACCTAGGTGTGCATCCGCGCGGCGAGCGCGCAACCATGGCCGCGCCGATGCCGGCGCGGAAGCCGCATAATCACGCAGCTTTCATGGCTTCTAATACGATTGCGCTATTCTCCGTCGATCGCGTCTACCCGGGCCCGTGACGGTTTCGTCAGACACGGTGGGTTGCGCGCTAAGGCCTCCGATTCTTCGCGATCCACTGCGCCCGTCGGAATGGTATGGATAATGGCGGATAATCCGGGTGCCGCGGGAAGCTGCGAGCAGAGAATTCCCCCTTCGCCACGGTATATCGGGATGCTGAACGCATTCCCATGGCCGCATTATCCCACCCGCGCCCAACAAATGAAAGAGAAAAACCGGATTTGCCCAGCCGAACTGCAGGAAGTCAGAAGCTGGAAGTCAGAAGTCGGAAGTTGAAGTCGCAAGCAATTCGACCTTCGACCTTCTATCTTCTGACTTCTAGCTCCTGACTTCACCCTCCACCCTTCTTCTGATTCTTCTTCGCCTCCTCCACCAAATCCGCCTTTGCCTTCTTCTGCTCCGGCGTCTCCACCGGCGCTACGCAGCTCGAAAACGCGCTCAAGAGCTGCTGCGCCTTGGCCGCCTGCTGGTCATCCGGCATGCGCGCCGCATCCTGCTGAGCCCGCGCCTTCAGTTCGGCAAAATGCTGGGCATCCGCCACCGGCGGGTGCCGCCACTGCGCGGCCTGCGGCGGCAGCTTGTTCACCCGCTCCTGCGCCGCCTCCACCCGGCTTTTCAGCGTCGGATGATCGCTGGCCAGCGCCGGCGTGGTGTCGTACCCCATCTCAATCATCTTGCGGAAAAAGTCCGCGAAATGCGTCGGGTCCCATCCCGCATGCGTATAGAAGTTGAAGCCCAGCGCATCCGCCTGTGCCTCATCCTTGCGCGTGTATCCCATGCCCACGAACTGCCCCACCAGCATCCCCGCCCCCGCCCCCAGGCCGGCGTATTCCGCGCCATGCTCCTTGCCGCCGGCCACGTATCCGGCCCCGCCCGCCAGCGCCGCCCCGCCCATCATCACCATCTGCCGGTTCATCCCCTTCTCCACGTGCCGGGCATAGACGTGGCCATATTCATGTGCCATCACCGCCGCCAGCTCATCCTCGCTGCTGCACTGCTGGAACAGCGCATTGTAAATGTACATGTGCTCCCCGCCGGTGGTGAAGGCATTCAACGTCTTGCTGTTCACCAGATGGAACTGCATGTTCTTGGAAAACATCCAGGCCGTGTCCTCCGACTTGTGCGTCTTGGGCCCGACTCCCTGCTGATCCAGCTCGTGGGCCGCATCGATGATGCGCTGACCGATCGCCTGCATATACCCCGTCAGCTCCGGATCTTCCATCACCGCTGGTTTCAGCGCCTGATGCTCCTGCTGCGCCTGGCTGATCACCGCCTTGTCATTGGCGCAGCCGGCCAGCAGCGCAAGCACCACAGAAAGAATGGAAACCCACGGGAAGAATTTCATGAATCGCATAAGTGCCTCGGTTGGAGCAGAAACAGCCTAACATTCGCCCATCGGGCGCGGGAGGGGCAAAATCGCCCCCAAGGTACCACGCCCAAAATGATCTCCAAAGAATTACAGATTCTTCGATCCTCCTTCCCCGGCCGGCGTATGAATACTGCATATCGGGCGTGCGACCGTAAACATGAAATCGAGGGGCTTCGCCAGGACGGCAAGGACCAGCCTTGCGGGGAGCCCGCTTTGGCAATGATGGGCCGGAGGGCCTCATCGGCGGACGATGGAAACATCGTCCGCTTTTTTTGGCCCACGTCTGCAGTGATTCCCGGCAATCCGCCGTGATCGTCGCCATTCCCCGTTTGACAGCCTCTTGCTCCCTTTCTACAACTCCCACGCACCCCAGAGGAGTTTGCCATGCCCGCGCCCGATCTGCTCTCGCTCGATCCCGTTCCGGCTTTGTTGGCGCGCACCCGTGCAGAGCTCTCGGCCGATTTCGACTTTACCAAACCAATCCGTATCAGCCGCGCCCCCGGCCGGCTTGACGTGATGGGCGGCATCGCCGATTACACCGGCTCGCTGGTCTGCGAAGCAACCCTCGACCGCGCCGCCGCCGTCGCCATGCAGGAGCGCGCCGACCGCCAGGTGCAGGTATTTTCCTTCAACCTGCTGGATGAGCACCGCCCTTTCACTTTTCGTATTCCCCTCGATGCTCTCGCGGCCGAATCAGTGGAGACGCTTCGCCGCGAGTTCAACCAGCCCGGCCGCCGCTGGGCCGGCTATCTCGCCGGCTGCTTGTTCTTGCTGCACGAGCGAGGCTACATTGATCTGCGCGACCCTCGCATCAACGGCCTGAATCTCGCTCTCTATAGCACCGTTCCGCTCGGCGCCGGCGTCAGCTCCTCGGCCGCCATCGAAGTCGCGACGATGATGAATCTCGCGGGACATTTCGGGCTGCTGCCCCAGGGGTCTGCAGCCGGCAGTCGCCCGCAAGCGCGCACCCGGTCGGCGATAGAGCACGAAAGTGCTGACCGCCCTCCGCTGGATCCGATGACGCTAGCCGCGCTCTGCCAGCAAGTGGAAAATCGCGTGGTCGGCGCGCCCTGCGGCATCATGGACCAGGTAAGCAGTTGCGCCGGCAGCGCAGGCTCATTGCTGCGCATGGTCTGCCAGCCACACGAGCTTCAGCCGCCCCTGCGCCTGCCCGAGGGCATCCGCGTGCTCGGCATCAACTCCAATGTCAGGCATTCCGTCGGCGGCGGCATGTATGGCCGCACCCGCTGCGCCGCCTTCATGGCCCACAAGATTATCCTGGAAAAGATGCGCGACCTGGGCCGCGCCTCCGGCCAGACCCTCGCCGCCGACCCCATGAACGGCTATCTCGCCAACCTCTCGCCGGCGGACTACAAGAAATATTTCCGCCCCTTTCTGCCTGAGTTCATCAAAGGCGATGTCTTCCTCTCAAAATTTGGCGGCACCATCGACCAAGCCACAACCGTGGAACCGGATGTGGATTATCACGTGCAGAACGCCGCCGACCACCACGTGCTCGAAGCCCAGCGCGTGAAGAATTTCGTCGAGTATCTGGAGGAAGCCGCCCAACACCCCGTCAACACCCGCGCCGCCGGCGCCCCGCTCGACAAGGCCGGCCATCTCATGTACGCCTCGCATATTTCCTATACCAATGATGCGTTGCTTGGCGCCGACGAGTGCGACCTGCTGGTGAAACTCGTCCGCCAGCGCGAAGCCGCCGGCCTCTACGGCGCCAAAATCACCGGCGGCGGCGCCGGCGGCACCGTCGCAATCCTCGCCAACACCGGCCAAAAAGTAGACGCCGCCATCGCCGAAATCATGGCCGAGTATCAAAAAAAAACCACCCACCCCCCCGAAGCATTCCTGGCCTCCAGCCCCGGCGCATGGGATGTGGGAACTGCACTTCTCTTATGATCGTTATCGTGCATAGATTTTCAGTTATGCTCGTCAACTCGATTATAGTATAATAACGCGAGCGCCTATACCCGTTGACGAGAGTAGCACCAAACCATGCTCCCAAAAGATTTTACCGCGGAAGCTTCGGGAAGGGTTGTGAAAAGCCTGGAGGGCAACTGGGCTTTTGAACCGGATCCGCTTCCACCCGATTTTTCCTGGACGACGTCGCTGGTCGCCACGCTGTCGGCCGCTGACAACGCGCTCGGCCTCCTCGCCGGGCTCGGCCTGCGGCTGCCAAATCCGCAGCGTCTCGTCCGCATGTTCCTCCGCCGCGAGGCGGAGCTTTCCAGTCGCATCGAAAATACCTATGCGCGCGTGCAGACGATGCTGTTGTTCGACCAGATTCCCGCAATAGAAAGAGAAGCGCCCTCGGTCCGGGAAGTGGACAACAATTTTCGCGCGCTCGAATTCGCCTTGCAAAGCGCGCAGCGCCGGCGTTTGACGCGCAGCTTGATTCGCGAAATGCACCAAATTTTGCTGACAGGGGTGCGCGGCCATGACCAGACCCCGGGGCAATTCCGAAAGGTGCAGGCGCACATCGGCCGCTCACGAAATATCGCCGAGGCGCGCTTCGTTCCCTGCCCGCCGCACGCCATCGAGCCGGCGATGGAGGCGCTGGAATCCTATCTTCAGCGCAGGGATGATCTGCCGCCGCTCGTGCGCGCGGCCATCGTTCACTATCAATTCGAAACCATTCATCCCTTCGTGGACGGCAACGGCCGCGTTGGACGCGTCCTGCTGCTTCTGCAACTGGTGAGGGAGAATGTTCTGCCGGCGCCGCTGCTCAATCCCAGCGCACAATTGGAACGGCATCGCCGCGAATACTACGACCGGCTGCTGGATGTCAGTCAGCGCGGCGACTGGACCGCGTGGATTGCATTTTTCGCGCGCAGCATCACCGAAGAGGCGATTGACGCGGCCAAACGCGTTGAGCGCCTGGAAAGCCTGCGCGAAAAATATCTGACGATGGTCCGAACCAAACGTGCTTCTGTCCTGTTTCAACCGCTGATCGATGAATTGTTCGTGGAACCTTCGATCACGGGCAAACGCGCCAGCGAGCTGCTTGGTATTCGCCCCTCAAACGCGCAGAAGCTTCTCGATAAATTGGTGGACGTAAAAATCCTCCGCGAAGTCACCGGCCAGCAGCGCGGCCGCGTCTATCTCGCCCAGGGAATCGTCGATCTCTTCTCCACCGATCCGATCAGGAAAGATAATTGAAGCCCGGCGGCCTTTTCACCGTTTCGCCCCCCTACCGCGTATTGCTCCCCATCGGCGTGGTCACATTCACCGTCCCGCGCTTGATCGTCACTGGCACCACCGGCTCTTCCGGGCAGCGCGCGGCGAATTCATCGTAAAACTTGTTGATGAACGTCCGCGTCGCCCAGGCCGTCCCATCCGCCAGCCCGCAGATCGTCGTGCCGGGCATGATCCCCATCGTCTTTTCCAACTCCAGCAGCATATCCAAGTCGCGCGCCCGGCCGCCGCCATCCACGATGCGGTTCATGATCTTGGCCATCCAGCCGCTTCCCTCGCGACAGGGCGTGCATTGCCCGCAGCTTTCGTGGGCATAGAAGCGCGTGCAATTTCGCAGCGCCGCCACCATGTCGGTGTGCTCGTTCATCACGATCATTCCGGCCGTCCCCAGCCCCAGGCACCCGCCGCGAAAGCGCACGTCATCAAAATCCAGCTTGATGTCGAGCTGGTTGGTCCCCAGCACGCCCATGGAAATTCCGCCGCAGATACAGGCCTTGAACTTGCCGCCTTTCATCCCGCCGCCGAGCTGGTTGATGGCAAAATCCAGCGTGATGCCCAGCTCCTGCTCGTAGACGCCCGGCTTGTGTACGTGCCCCGACATGCCGAACAATTTCGGCCCGGGGCTGCTTGGCGTGCCCATCGACTTGAACCACTTCGGCCCTTCCACCGGCCCGCGCCCAATGATGTGCGGCACCGCGCACAGCGTCTCGACGTTGTTGATCACCGTCGGCTTGGCGAACGCGCCGGCGATCGCCGGAAACGGCGGCTTGTTACGCGGCCAGCCGCGCTTCCCTTCCAGCGCCTCCAGCAAGCCCGTCTCTTCGCCGCAGATGTATGCCCCGGCACCGCGGTGGACGTAGCATTCGACTTTCATGGCCGAGCCGAGCACCCCCTGCTTGCCGAAAATATTGTGCGCATACGCTTCCTTGATCGCCTGCTCCAGCACCTTGGCCTGGCGGTGATATTCGCCGCGGATGAAGATGTAGGCGATGTCACACTGCGTCGCCAGCGCGCAGATCGCGATGCCTTCCAGAAGCTGATGCGGATCGTAGTCGATCAGGTAGCGGTCCTTGAATGTCCCCGGTTCCGACTCGTCGGCGTTCACCGTCAGATAGTGCGGGCCTTTCTTTTCCTTGGGAATGAACGACCACTTCGCACCGGCGCTGAACCCCGCCCCCCCGCGCCCGCGCAGCCCGGAATCGATCACCGTCTTGGTGATCTCCTCCGGCTTCATCTGCAAACCCGCATTCAGCGCCTTGTACCCGCCGGAAGCGACGTAGTCGTCATACCAGATCGTCTTGCGCTGGGCCGGGTCCTGCGGAATGCGCTTCAATAACACCGGTTCAGTAAATGCCATAAATCACATCCTCATCACTACCAACGACTGCGACTGCATCTGCGTGGCACGAGCTACCAGCCCGTGCGCAAGCCGCCACGGCGGCGGGTGCATGGGCAAGTTGCCCATGCCACAACAAAAGGCATCCCGCGACCGACCGGAACCTATTTACTCTTTCGATCCGATGATCGAATCTGCTTCTTCTCCACGATCACCTCATCCACCACCGTCCGCCGCAGCTTGACGTTTGGCCGGTCGGGAAGCGCCTCTTCCCGCACCTGGTCCTTGCGGTAGACGACCTTCTGCTCGACGTCGGTGGCGATGGCCTTCTTCACATGCCCGACCTGCCGGCCGAGCCAACCCATCATGCCTTTGCCGGACTTCTTGGCCATAGCTCACCGAGAGGTCATTCGTCGCTGCGCATCATCCGCGCTTCCATCCCGGCCACCTCGACGCCGAATTCCTTGCGCGCCTGAAACAACGCATCTTCCCGCGTCGGGTGCCACGAATCTTCCACGTATCCCCCATCCTGGTCGAGCCGATAAAAACACCACGCCCCCATGCGCTCCTCGATCACCAGCCGCGACACCATCCCCGGCGAAGGCGAAAGCCCCACCCCGCGCGGCGCGCCGAGGTTCATGGCGGCGTGCGGCAGACAATTCATCGCCTGGGGGAGGGGAGTGGGGAGGTTGATGACGATTTTGTCGGACATTGCAAAATGCTGAATGATGAATGATGAATGCTGAATCACCGGCGTCGAGATTTCTTGGCTGTGATTGCCGAACTGGCAAGAATCGCAGTGAGCTCGTTTGCCTCGTGCTGCAAATCTTCCAATCGCGTTTTCTTCACTTGTCCCGATTCTACGAGCAATTCCAGCCAATACGATGTCTCATCCAATTCTTGCAATCCCCCTTCGAGCTTACTGATGAATTCCGCCACCGACCGCGCGCGACAAGCTTCGCGATAATGCGCGCCGACGGAAGTCCCGCTCCGCACTGCCTGATGCCCCAAAACGCGGGCGATTTCATTCCTTCGCAATGCCACATACATCTTGATCACGCGCAGTGCAAACTGCTTCGTCCGCGCCCGAAGATCCCTTTTCGCTTCTTCATTTCCCATTCCAAACTCCGCATTCATCATTCATCATTCCGCATTCATCATTTGTGGCCTCTTTCCCACGTCACACTCGGATCTCGATATTCCTCCGCATCCTCCGGCAACCCATCCAAGACGCGCTCGAAATTCTCCGCCGTCAAATTCTCATGCAGCACCTCATTCACCAGCGCCACCGGCGCCGTCCCGCACGCGCCCAGACATTCATATTCCATCAGCGTGAACTTCCCATCCGGCGTCGTCTCCCCCACCTCGATCCCCAGCTTGCGGCCGATCCGCTTGGTGAGCTGCGTCGATCCGCACAACTCGCACGCCAGCGACCGGCAAATTGCGATCAGATATTTTCCCTTGGGCTTTAGCCAGAATTCCTCGTAGAACGTCGCGGTGTCCAGCACCTCGGCCGGGGCCAGTTCCAGAAATGCCGCGATTTCTTCCACCGCCTGCAGCGGAATCCAGCCATAGGTGTGCTGAACCCGGTGCAAGGCCGGCAGCGTCACCGCCCGCTTGGTCGGATAGCGCGGGAAATAAGTATTGGCAATATCGATCTTCATGTCGTCGGTGAGATAAGCTTCATCCCGCCGCTCGACCGTCGCCGTCCGCCGATTTTCAACTAGCCATGCCATAGAGTTCCCTCAATGCAGATTCAAAGATGCTCAACGAAACCTTGTCAGTAATTCAAAATGGGAATCGCACGATTCCACGGATACCTGATGCCGCTGGCCACAAGCGACAATCATCAGGTCGGGCGCGGGCGCGGTCAATCCACCTGCGCGGGCTTTGCGCGCCAGTTCGAACGATTGATGCCAGACGTCACCATCGATCGGAAGAGAGCGAACCACGGTCTCCAGATACCGAAGCGCCCGATGTTCCTCACTGCCCCGCGCCCCGTTCCATAATTCCAGCCGGACAATGTCACACCAGACCGCCTGATCGCTCGCGAGCAACTCATCTACGCGCTTGCGGATATCCGCCTTTCCATGCCTGCGCAGCGATTCGATCCACATGGATGTATCAAGCAAGACCATGGCGTTTGCTCCGGGCATTCCGAAGGCTGCGCAACTCCTTCACTGTGATCAGGTTGTCGAATGTTCCCAGCAACTTTCGCGCCTTGGTCAACCGATGTTTGCGATTAAAGTCATCCAGTGCCGCAAGGATCGCCTCACGTTTGGTGGTCGCGCCGGAATATTCCATCGCATGTTTGAGCATATCGTCCGGGATATCAATCGTCGTTTTCATGATTCCTATTATGCCAGTTTTGGAAGGTACGGTCAATGCTCCATGTGCATCCGCTGCAATCATTCCTTTCGCTGAGCTGCCGCTAACGCCACGCTCGCCGATCGCGCTTCTCCCGTCCAGTACAGGCTCTTCACCTGCAATCCCGGCGGGCCCTCGCGGACGAAAACGAAGGTGACCTCGGCATCGTCGTCGGCCTGCATCACCCGCGGCGCGGTGACATATTGATCGCCGGGCGCAAGCTCGACGAACTCCTCCGGCGGATGGCTCCGCTCCGCGTATTTGAACATTCCGGAATCCCGCATTACTCCCCGTCGACGTATCTCAAAGCCACCGCGCGGTGTCAGG
Source organism: Tepidisphaeraceae bacterium (assembly GCA_036744635.1). Classification (GTDB taxonomy): domain Bacteria; phylum Planctomycetota; class Phycisphaerae; order Tepidisphaerales; family Tepidisphaeraceae; genus DAIOHQ01. Next base: position 15,786 of record DAIOHQ010000067.1, read on the forward strand.
TATGTCGGCGGCGTCAGATATGTCAGATAAAACGACGGATTCACCACACGGATCGGCTCATCGGAAGCATTGCGCACGAACGCGCTTACCGCCAAATATCCCCGCCGGCCCGTGTCGTCGGCGCGCCCGGTGGGTGCGGCATCCACTCCTCAATATCGTCCACTTCCACCCCGACGCGAATACCATTCACCTCCGAACCCCAATGCACTCGCCCCTCCGGCCTGTTCCCAGTGATGTGATATTCCGCAGGCGCCCGGCATCCCAACCCCACGGCGGTCATCGCCACGAACATGAGCCCTCGAATTATGCTGAAAGCGAAAGAAGATATGCGATATGTCATTGCCGTCGCCAATAGTGTCGGATGGCTCACGCATCTGGATCAAGCGAATACCAGCCGACGCCCCTTAGGCAAGGGAACGGGATCGCCAAATTCCTTTGCGGTCTTCATCCACAGTTTCATTGCTGAGCGAACGCTTGCCAACGCGGCTTCGTGAGTCTTGCCATGCGCCATACACCCGGGCAGTTCCGGGGCCTCGGCGACGAAGGCATGATCGGCCTCGCTCCAGTAGATAATGATCTCATCCTTGTCCATTACCGATCCAACTCCGCCGCAATAACATTAATGCTCCCCAGCACCGCCACCACGTCCGATATCATGTGGCCTTCGATCATCTTCGGAAATGCCTGGTAGTTGATGAACGAATTCGGCCGGGTGCGCACGCGCCAAGGGACGTTGTCGCCGCTGGATACTATATAGTATCCCAGCTCGCCGTTGCCCGACTCGATGCAGCCGTACACTTCCCCCTTGGGCGCGCTGAAGCCGCGGTTGGTCATGATCAACTCGAAGTGCTGGATCAGCCCTTCGATGCTGCTGTACACCTGGTCCTTGGGCGGAAGCACTTCCTTCCCTTCGGGACTCACGTTTACCGGACCTTGCGGGATATTGTCGATCAACTGGCGGATGATGTGCATGCTTTGTTTCATTTCCTCCAATCGCACTAGATAGCGCGCATATACGTCGCCGGTGGTCATGATCGGCACCTTGAAATCGACCGCCGGGGCGCCCTGGCCATCCCAGTTGTCGGCGAAGCACAGATACGGCTCATCCTTGCGGATGTCGCGCGGCACGCCGCTGGCCCGCGCCATCGGGCCGCTCATGCTCCAGGCAATCGCCTCGGCCTTGCTCATCACCCCCACGCCCCGCGTGCGCTCGACGAAGATGCGATTTTTGTTCAAGAGTTTCTCGACATCCTCCGTCGCCTTCGGCAAGGCCTCGTTCACAAACTTCTTCACCATCGTCTTGAACACCGCCTCATCCGGCAGGTCCATGTTCAACCCCCCTACCCGCGTCCAGGAGTTATGAAAGCGCTGGCCGGACATGAACTCGAAAATGTCGTAGATCACCTCGCGCTCGTTGAAGCCATACAGAAAGGCCGTGAACGCGCCCAGATCCAGCCCGGCCGCGCCCACGCACAACAGGTGCGACTGAATCCGCCCCAGCTCCCCGGCGATCGTGCGCAACGCCTTGCAGCGCGGCGTGATCTCGATGCCCATCAATTTCTCGACCGCCAGATGCCAGGCCAATTCGTTATAGATCGGCGCTGAATAATCCATGCGGTCGACGATGGTGACATACTGATTGTAATTCAGGTGCTCGCCGAGCTTCTCGAACCCGGAATGCAGATACCCGATGTGCGGCGTACAGCGCAGGATGCGCTCGCCATCCAGTTCCAGCACCAGGCGCAGCGTCGTGTGCGTGGCCGGATGCTGCGGGCCAAAGTTCAACGTCCACCGGTTCCCCGGCTCTGCTCCCCCCTGCTCATCCCCCGCCCCCCCCTGCCCCTCCTGCCCCTCCTGCTCCGGCGAAATCCGCGGCGTCTCGGTCAACGTATACGGCATGGCTCCCTTTCATCACTTAGAGATCAATCGAGCGGCGGATTATATCGACCCCCGCCGGCCATGCCAGAAGAACGACTCTCAGATCGTCCGCTCATATTCTTCGATGCTCTTGTCCACCTCCCCCAACAGTCGGTCAAACCGGCCGGACGCTGCATCGGCCGCCATCTGCCGATCCCAGTCATCATCCTGCCAGCCATGAAACCACTTCGCCAGCTCGGCCTTCTCATCAAACGTCAGATGTGAAATCGCTGCCTTGATTTCTGAGAGCGTTTCCATTCCCTAATCGTAAGCAATAACTCGCGGATCAGCAAGTTGGTATATAATAAACATCCTTGGGATTTGATATATTTATGTCGCGATCCCATTGCGTCCTCCACGATCACTGATATTCTGTCCAATGTTCCACGTGGAACATTGACCCTTCACATCAACAGTGGAAAGGACTCCATCATGTCCAAAGCACAGAAAGATCGGCCTCGTCTTGGCCGCGGTCTGAGTAGCCTGATTTCGGTCTCCGAGCTTCCTGTGGAGGCGGAGATTGATGTGCCGCAAGCGCTGCCCGCCAACCAGCCGGGGTCGGCTTCGCCCCCTGCCGCCGTCACCTCCGCCGCTGCGCCTGTACCGCCAGCGCACTCGGTCGCAGCTAAGTCGGATGGCCGGCCGCTTGAAATCTCCCTCGCCGATATTGTTCCCAATCCCCATCAGCCGCGAAAAAGCGTGGATGATGTGCGCCTCGCCGAGCTGGCAGCCAGCATGAAATCGACCGGCTTGATTCAGCCGATCGTCGTGAGGAAGCATGGCGCCGGATATGAGCTGATTGCCGGCGAGCGCCGGCTGCGGGCGGCCAAGATCGCGGGGTTGGAAACCATCCCGGCCTTCATCCGTGATGTGGATTCGTTCACCCAGGCGCAGATGGCGCTGATCGAGAACATCCAGCGCGAGGATCTCAATCCCGTGGATCGGGCGGCCGCGTATCGCGCGCTTATCGCCCAGCTTGGCCTGACCCAGGCGGAACTGGCCGGGCGCCTTGGGGAGGATCGAAGCTCGATCGCAAATTTTCTCCGCCTGCTTGACCTGGCCGAGCCGGTGAAAAATCTGGTGCGGGATGAGACGCTGTCGCTCGGCCACGCCAAGCTGCTGGCCGGCATCACCGATATTCTGGAGCAAGAGCGGCTGGCAAATCTGGTAGTGAGCCAGGGATTGTCGGTACGGAATCTCGAACGCCTGCTGCAGGAAGGCCCAGCGGCCAAGCCTCGGCCGGAGCCTGTGGCCCCGTCCGCGTATTACCAGGAGCTGGAAAAGTCATTGACCTCCCAGCTCGGCATGCGGGTGCATGTGCGGGCCGGCGAGAAGAAGGGGAGGGGGCGACTGGTTATTCACTACGCTTCGCTGGATGAATTCGATGCCCTGATGGTCCGCTTGGGGGTCGAGGCGGAATAGCCAGTGTTCCACGTGGAACATTGATGCCGGGGAGGCGGGAAAAAAATCAGTGCTCCACGTGGAACACTACTCAGCGGACGATCATCTCTCCGTGTTCCACGTGGAACATTGTGAATCGTGGTTTCAGCACCGATGCGTCTTTCGCTCGATCCGCGCTGGCCAAGTGATTGAGGCTCGGCATGCACGACACGTGTGAGATGGCAATATGAAGGTCCAGGTGGTGGGTCAGTTTGGGTGCCACAGGTCGGCGTACTCGCCTCGTTGTTCCACATATCTTTTGGAATGGCCTTGGAGCCAATCCAGACACGGTTGAGTCCGCTGCTTTCTCAGCTCCAAAACCGCGTTTTTGGTAGCGCCAAGGCCGGTTTGAAAGATGTGTGGAAGAGCGAGGCGTACTCGCAGACCTGTGTCTTACTGCCTCGCTACGCGGCACAGGTCTCGGAGTACCGCGACCTGTGGCACCCAGAAATCTCAACCTGACCCATTGCCACGTTCCACTTGATACCTCGCAACGTCGGTCGCTCTCATTGTTCCACGTGGAACAATGAACCGACGATATTGGGACCCCTACCTGGCGTGCTCATCATTGATGTTCCACTTGGAACATTGTGCAATTCAGTCCATTGGTAAATCGTGCTATAGCCGTTCGGTGCACGCGTCATCGTTTCCCGCACCCCTCGACACAATAGGCCGGCACATCCATATGCGGGAATTCATGGTCTCACTAACATGTTTAGCATTAATCAACTTTTCAGAATTGCCAATTCCTCGAATCTCCCTAGAATCACCGCCATGTCCGGCGATCAAGGCATTGTCGATCTTGCGATTGTCGGCGGCGGGCCTACCGGCTTGTTCGCGGCGTTCTATGCCGGCCTGCGGCAGATGTCGGTGGCCATCATCGACTCCCTCGATGTCCTGGGCGGGCAGCTCATCACGCTGTATCCGGAAAAATATATTTACGATGTCGCCGGCTTTCCCAAGGTGCTGGCCAAGGACCTGGTGCATCGGCTCATCGAGCAGGGGACCCAGTTTGGGGCGCGCATCTGTCTGGGGCAGCAGGTGGCCAAGCTGGATTTCGATGAGACGGCCCGCACCTACAC
>DAIOHQ010000068.1:0-19952 GCA_036744635.1 Tepidisphaeraceae bacterium
GCATCGGCGCCGGCGCGGGAGCCGGCATCGCCGCCGGCGCGGACGCCGGCATCGGCGCCGGCGCGGGCGCCGGCATCGGCGCGAGAGCGGGCGTTTCGGCGACCGGCGCCGGGGGGGGCGGCCGGATCTCGCGGAGAATCGGCAATGCCGCCGGCGCGGACGCGGGACTGCTTTCCAGCAGGACATCCGGATTGCTCGGCGGCTCCTGCATCCGATGGCAATGCGGGCAGAGGCTGGCGGTGGTCTCAATATCCCCGCCGCAGCCGTAGCATATTCCGAATTCCCGGCTGACTCCCCTCACCCGCTGGGCGAAGCGCCACAACTGGTGGGTGGTCGGCCCGCGCATGATCGAGCGCGGCGTCACCTGCCCGTTGCGGATCAGCGCCCGCAAAGTGTCGAACTTCATCCCCGGCGCTGAGGGGTTGCGGGCCTGCAACACGTACCACGGCCCCACCCGCGCCCGCGTCGCCCGCCGCGTCTCCGAGCAATCCTCCAGGCCGCAGCGCGGACAGGGTGTCTCCTGGTGCTGCTTCATCGCCCCGCAAAACGGGCAGCAAAACCGCCCCCCCTGCCCCGCCGCTCCACTTCCCGCCACCCCGACCGCCAGGGGGGCGAGGGAGGGCGGCGCACCTTCCACCGCCCGTGTGATGGTGGAATCGCTGCTGGTCTGTTCACTGACGCGACTCATAGACCTGTTCCGAAAATGCCGGGATCCCACCTGCTAAGGCCCATCCCAGCAAATATTTACCAATTTGCTCCCAAATCACCTGGATACACGACAGATATTACCAGATTCGTCCGAAAACGTCTCGTGTTCTCAACCAATCTGAAAATTCTTGTCGCGCTTGGCTACCGCCTGGATTTTTTTGGCCAGGTCGGCGTGGCCGGATTTGCCCATCAGGGCGTAGGTGGCGTCTTTGCCTAGTTGGACGGCGGGTTGGTCGTAGGTGTTTATTTCGTAGAGGGCGCCCATGTAGCTGACGGCGGCCTCGTAGAGATAGAGGAACTGGCCCACCGTCTGGGGCGTGATCTGGGGGAAGGTGACGGTCATGGTGGGGCGCTGGCTTTCCAGCAGGGCGTATTCGGTGCCGAGTTTTTCGCTGTTGATGAGGGTCTGGAAATTCGAGCCGGCCAGGTAGGCCAGGGCTTCGACATCCTTCATGCTGGTCGGAATGGCCAGCTTCTGGGCGAAGCGCTCGACTTCCAGGAAGGTGATGATCTTGTCGTTGGGACCTTCGCGATAGAGCTGCACCTGCGAGTGCTGGTCGGTTGTGCCCAGGGCTTTGATGGGGGTTTGGCCGGCGAAAATGTTTTTCTTGTTCAGGCCGTTCTGCTTGCCGAGGGATTCAGCCCAAAGCTGGCGGAACCAGTCGGCCAGGGAATACAGGGAGGTGCTGTAGGGCATCATCACCGACATGCTCTTGCCCTTGCGGTCGAGCAGCCAGTGGATAGCGGCCAGCATGGCGGCGGGATTGTTGAGCAGGTCGGGGTCTTTGATGCGCTTGTCCATGGCGGCAGCGCCTTCCATGAGGGCGTCGATGTCGATGCCGGTCATGGCGGCGCTGAAGAGGCCGACGGCCGAGAGAACGCTGAAGCGGCCGCCGACGCCGTCGGGGACTTCGAGGGTGCGGTATTCTTCGGCCTGGCAGATCTGGCGGAGGGTGCCACCTTTGGGGTCGGTGGTGGCGAGGATATTTTCCTTGTATTTCTTGCCGAGCTTCTGCTGGAGCAGGTCGCGGAAGAGGATGAACTGGCTGGCGGTTTCGGCGGTCTCGCCGGATTTGCTGACGACGTTGATGATGGTTTTTTTGAGCTTGGGGGTGATCAGGTCGACAACCGATTTGATCTGGTCGGGATCGACGTTGTCCAGGACGAAAAGCTGCGGGCCGGGGCGGGTCCGGTCGCTCATCAGGTTGTATGTGTAGGGGTTGAGGGCGTTGTGCAGGGCGATGTTGCCCAAGGCGCTGCCGCCGATGCCCAGGACGATGAGCACCTCGCACTTATCGCGGAAGTGCTCGACCTCTTTGTTGACCGCGTCGATCATGTCCTCCTCGTAGGGAAGATCGCGGAACTTGAGGTTGCCGGCCTTGCGCTCCTCAATGAGACGCTTGTGGATTTCCGCGAGGCGCGGGGCGATCTCGCGGAGTTCCTTCTGGGAAACGCCGTGCTTTTCGCCGACGGCGTCGGAGGTGGCATTCTTGTAATAGAGGCTGATGCGATCCATGTTTCTTCCCTTGCGTGTGGGTGCGCGGTGCGTGGCCGAGAGGACGACGCGGTAGCATACGCAGAGTCGGGGGAAAGGAAAAGGTTGAAAGAGTGGCGTTGAAAGAGTGGCGGCAGACGGATGGGGCGACGTTTTCGGGCGAATGCTTGATTCACAGACGGAGTTGTGGGATTCTGCGGCGGTCGTTCTTGCGGCGCTTTTTCCGACACGGATGTCTTTGGAACTCTGCATTCTCGCCAGCGGTTCTTCGGGGAATTGTGCGGCGGTGCGCGCGGGGTCGGGGGTGATGCTGATCGATGCGGGGATCGGGCCGCGCACGGCCGGGAAACGCCTGGGCGGTACTGGCGTCGCGTTGGGCGACGTCCTGGCAATCTGCCTGACTCATCTGGACCGGGATCATTTCAATGCCAACTGGGTGAGCACGATCGTCCGCCAGCAAATCCGCGTCTTCTGTCATGCCGGGCGACGGGATGACCTGCTGCGCAACGTGGCCTGGCACCAGGATGCGGCGGAATTTGCGGACTGTATCGACGCGTTTGACGCCGGACATTTCTCCCCTATCGAGGGCGTGGAGCTTCAGCCGATCGCGCTGGCGCATGATGAGTGCGGCTCGCACGGGTTTGTGATCGACGGGGGTTCCTGCCGGATCGGGTATGCCACCGACCTTGGCCGGGTTCCGGCGGAGCTTATTGAGCTGTTTTGCGACCTCGACGTGCTGGCGATTGAGAGCAACTACGATCCGCTGATGCAGACGGCCAGCGCCCGGCCATGGTTTCTCAAGCAGCGCATCATGGGAGGAGCCGGGCATCTGTCCAACGAACAGGCGCTGTCGGCGGTGCGGCGGGTGCTGGATCGCTGCCGCGATCTTGGCCAGCGGCTGCCAGCGCACATCGTGCTGCTGCACCGCAGCGCGCAGTGCAACTGCCCGCAGTTGCTGCGGCGATTGTTCGGGCAGGACCCGCGGATTTCGCAGCGGCTGACACTGGCGGATCAGTACCAGCGCACCGAATGGCTGCGGCCGATGGATGTGCCGCCGGCGCTGGGCGAGCAGTTGGCGCTGGCGTTCGCGTAGGGGTCGGGAGGCGGGGAAATTCCCATCTCGAAGCATCCGCACCGGTAAGGGGACCGTTCGCGTTCTCCTTAGAAAAGCTGGCACGATTTTTGATGTTGTTAGCGCCGCGATATTGGTGTGAAGTTTGCCATCATTGCCTTCGTCGTCTGCCTGTGCGAATTCATCGGCAGGCGCAACCAGCGGGCGGCGCGCTCGCTGATCCTGTCGTCGGTGCTGTTGACCTGCGTGCCGATCGTCGTGGCGGTCTTTGAAACAGCGTTCGTCGTGGAATAGTCAGCCATCGAACAGGCCGTCGATCACCAGCAGCATGAGCAGCACCAGCGGCAATCCCACCAGAGCCAGGACTCCCAATTCCAGCGCCTGATCGGTGACATGCGGGGTTTGCAGGAGCAGCGCAGTGAGCACCGGCAGCGGCGCGGCGATGGCGGTGATCCGGCCGGCAATTCCCAGGCGGCGGGTGCGCGACGGGCGGCTGATGGCGCTGGCGGCAAAGACGAACGGCAGGCCAAGCATCGAGAGCAGGAATACCGTGAGAAACGCGCGATGGGGCGCCCAGACCATGACCATTCCGAAGAAGATGGCGCGGGCGGCCGCGATGCTCAGGGCCAGGGAAGTAATGCCGGCGACCAATGCCAGAATGCCAGCGCGCGGGCCGCGGCCAGCGCCGAGCGAGCCGGGGCGGAAATGGGTTTGATAGCCCAGGATGGGGGCACCGTCCGGAGTCGTTCCGATCATCGGCCGCTGCGCGGCCAGCACCTGCTCGCGCATGCCGGGAATTTCATCGGGATCGTCCGCTTCGTCTTTATCAGCCATGGCGTCGGGCGGATCTTCCAGCGATCCGGGTTCGATTCGAGGAGTATCGCAGTGCGCCAGAAAGTAGGCGTGTAATTCCGCCATCGACCCGGCCGGCAGCCAGGCCTCGCGCAGGACGGGCGTGTCTGGGGTGATGTCCATCTCCGCCAGTTCTTCCAATGAAAACGGGCCACGGCGCTCATCTTCGTGCAGCACGTAATAGACGAAGCGCTGCGACTCTTCGCCGCCGGCGCGGAGGTATTCTTTCGCCCGCTCGGCTTTTCGCGAGGCGGGCGTTTGATAGTCCAATGGAATGGGAGTGGGCGCTGCAGGCACGGGCTCGTCGGTGGTTTCGATCGCCGGCGGCGGTAGTTCGGCACTCTGCACGCGCTGGGGCATATTCATATTGTACGCCGATCACCGCACCAGATCGGCTTGACAAAATGACCTCTGCCCGTACCATATCGCCCGTTCCCCAGCGATGGGGAAATCGTCGAGAGGTTCGGCGGGTTGCCGAAAGGGTAGGCGAGAAAGCAGTTCCCCGTGCGAAGCCGGCCGCATGCATTTGCGGGGCTGAATCGGCAGACGACTTTCCCGGCCAACCCTTCCCCTCGGACAATCATGCGGCACTGCATCACTACCCCGTAGTGTAACGGTAGCACAAGAGTTTTTGGTACTCTTTGTCTTGGTTCGAATCCAAGCGGGGTAGCTTGGTGGTCAATTGTCAGTGGTCATTTGTCAATTGTTGTTGTGGTCATCGGTGGCGTAATTAACCATGGCATTGTCGGCGATTATTTTGGCGGCGGGGAAGAGCACGCGGATGAAATCGCGGCGGCCGAAGGTGCTGCACGAAGTGTGCGGGCGGCCGATGCTGCATTACGTGCTGCAAGCCTGTTATGGCGCGGGGTGTGAACGGGTGATGGTAGTGGTGGGATACGCCAAGGATGAGGTGCTCGCCCAATTCGCCGAGGATGATCGCATCCACTGGATCGAGCAGACCGAACAGCTTGGCACCGGGCACGCGGCCCGCATGTGCGAGAAAGAGTTGAAAAAGGTTGGCGGGGATGTGTTCATCTTGGCCGGCGACGGGCCGATGATCCGCACCGAAGTGCTGCGCACGCTGGCGCAGACCCACCACCAGGAACACGCGGCCGCCTCGATGGCGACCGCGATGCTGGATGATCCGACCGGCTATGGCCGGATCGTGCGTGATGCCGAGGGGAATTTCCTCGATATCGTCGAGCAGGTGGACTGCACGCCGGAGCAGCGCGAGATTCGCGAAGTTTTTCCCAGCTACTACTGCGTGAAGAGCGAAGAGCTGCTGGCGGCGTTCACGAAGCTGACGAACAACAACAAGAAGGGCGAATACTACCTGACCGACATCTACGGCATCCTCCGCCGGGCGGGCAAGAAGGTGGTGGCGGTGCAGGCGGTGACGCAGGAGGATGTGCTGGCGGTGAACTCGCGCTCGCAGCTTGCGGTGGTGGATGCGGCGATGCAGGATCGCATGCAGCGCCAGCTCATGGAGGCGGGAGTCACGATCGTCAGCGGCATTAACACGTATATCGAAGCGGGCGTCGCAGTGGGAGCGGACACGGTGATTCAGCCGTTTTCGTTCATTGGCCGGGATTCGAGCATCGGCGGCGACTGCGTGATCGGGCCGTTCGCCACGCTGCCGCGGCAAAGCGTCGTTCCCGATGACAGCACCGTGGCCGGAAATATTTCGGTGGAGAACGCGCTCATTAACCCGGTGGGGAGTTAATCCATGCAAGCCGATGCGGACAAGCTGAAGCTGTTCACCGGGCGGGCCAACAAGGAATTGGCGCAGAAAATCTGCGATTACCTGCAAATCCCGATGGGACGGGGCGCCACCGAGCTGTTTCCCGATGGCGAGCTGATGGTGAAGGTGGAAGAGGATGTACGCGGCCGCGACTGTTTCGTGGTGCAGCCAACCAGCCATCCGGTGAATGCCCACCTGATGGAATTGATGATCTGGATCGACTGCCTCAAGCGCGCCAGCGCCCAGCGGGTGACGGCGGTCATCCCATATTTCGGGTACGCCCGGCAGGACCGCAAGGATGAAGGGCGCACGCCGATCACCGCCAAGCTGGTGGCCAATCTGCTGGAGCGGGCGGGGGCGGACCGGGTGGTTTCGGTCGATCTGCACGCGGCGCAGGTGCAGGGATTTTTCGACATTCCGGTCGATCATCTCAACGCCGGGCCGGTGCTGACCAAGTGGTTTAAGAGCCTCAAGCTCTCCAACCGCGTCTTTGTCTCGCCGGATGTGGGGAACGTGAAGCGGGCGCAGGTCTACGCCAGGCTCCTGGGCGGCGAAATCTGCATCATCGACAAGCGGCGCAAGAGCGGATCGGAAACCAAGGCCGTCCATATCATCGGCGATGTGGAAGGGAAGAACGTGTTGATGGTGGATGACATGATCACCACCGCCGGAACCGTCACCGAGGCGTGCAAGATTCTGCGCGACAACGGGGCCAAGGAAATTTACATTTCCGCGACTCACGCCGTCTTCGCCCCGCCGGCCATGGAGCGGCTGGGGAAATGTGATTTTACCAAGCTGGCCGTCACCGACACCATCCCCATCGGCAACCGCGCTGACGCCATCAAGGACCGGCTGGTGGTGCTGAGCGTGGCCGAGCTATTGGGCGAGGCGATCCATCGCATCCATCACAATGAGTCGGTGAGCGCGCTGTTTCCCAAGTCCATGGATGGGCGGGCGATGAGCGAATAGAGGGTATTTGATGTAGGGTCCGCCTCAGCGGACGCGATTCGTTCCGTCCGCTGAAGCGGACCCTACGAGCAGACAACAAACTATTGGAGTACACCATATGGCAGTACAGACCGCACAAGTAAACGCGACGCCCCGCAGCGAGCTGGGGTCGCGGCCGAACAAACGTCTTCGCGATGCCGGGTTCGTCCCGGGCGTGATCTATGGCCATAAGGAGGCCGTCGTTCCCGTAAGCCTTCCCAAGCGCGAGCTGGTCAACCATCTCACTCGCGGCGCCCACCTTTTCGATCTCTCGCTCGACGGCAAGAGCGAGAAGGTGCTGGTCAAGGAGGTGCAGTATGACCACCTGGGCATGGAAGTGATTCACATCGACTTCGCCCGCGTCAGCCTGGACGAGAAGGTCGAGATCACCGTGCAGCTTGAGCTCAAGGGCGAGCCCAAGGGCGAGGCGGATGGCGGCGTGCTGCAGCAGATCATCAACGAGCTGGAGCTGGAGTGCGTGGTGACCGACATCCCGGATATCATTCGCCACAACGTCACCGACATGGCGCTCAACGATGTGCTGCACATCAAGGACCTGAAGCTGCCGCCGAACGTGCGCTGCACGCAGGACCCGGAATTGATCGTGGCCACGGTGAAGGAAATCGTCGAGGCTGAGCCGACTGCGGCTGTTGAAGGCGAGACCGCCGAGCCGGAAGTCATTGGCCGCAAGCCCGCCGAGGGCGAGGAAGCCGCCGCGGCCGAGGCCGAAGCGAAGAAGTAGGCGAATTACGGTTGCGAGATCGCGACAAAGCGCCAAACGTGGCACGGGCTACCAGCCCGTGCATCAGCGGCCAAGGCCGCAGGCGCATGGGCAGGTTGCCCATGCCACTACCAGAGGAAGTGATCCGGTGTCGATGGAATGCAGGCGGCCGTCATGAAGCTGATCGTCGGCCTTGGCAATCCCGGACGGCAGTACCTTGGCACGCGTCACAACATCGGCTATCAGATGCTGGACGCGATGGCGCTGAAGCTGGGCTGGACGGCCGGCGCTGAGGATTTTGACCGGCTGGCCAGGACAAAATTTGACGGCTTGGCGCTGGATGGCGCGGTGACATTGCCATCGCGCGAGTTGGAAAAGCTTCTGCTGCTCAAGCCGACGACGTTCATGAATTTGAGCGGCCAATCGGTGCAGCAGGCGATGGCGTTTTACCAGCTTGGCCCGGCCGAGATCATGATCGTGCTCGATGATCTGGCACTGCCGATGGGCAAGATTCGCATCCGGCCCGGCGGCAGTGCCGGCGGGCACAACGGCTTGAAGAAAATCGAGCGGGCATTGGGCACGAGCCAGTACTCAAGGCTGCGGATCGGGATCGACCCGCCGCCGCCGCGCATCGGGCAGAAGGATTACGTGCTTGGAAGATATTCCGAGCCGCAGAAGGCGGCATTGAAACCCGCCCTCGGCCGTGCCTGTGACGCGGCGATGATGTGGATGGAAAAAGGAATCAACCCGGCGATGAATCTTTTCAACGCCGAGAGCGAGAATCAGAACCCGTGATGCACATCGCGTGATGTGCGACGGATTTCTGAAATGACCGTGAATGATGACGCGTTCTCTGTCATCCTGAGGTACTCCGAAGGATCTGGCCGTCTATGAAGATCCGCACAGATTCCTCGGAGTACCTCAGAATGACAACACTACCCGTGTGGGCGCGGATTCGGAAAGTCATTAGAACCCCAGCGGCCGGCTGAACCGGCCAAAACCCATGCTGAGGAGCATGTATCATGGCAAAGACGATCAATCAGTACGAAGCGATGTTTCTGCTGGGCCCCGTCGCCCAGACCGAAAGTGATGGCGGCATCGGCCTGTGCCGCGGCGTGGTCGAACGCCACGGCGGGCAGGTGCAGGTGATCAAGAAGTGGGATGAGCGCAAGCTCACCTATGAGATGGAAGGCCAGAAGCGCGGCACCTACATCATCTCCTTCTTCAAGGCCGAAGGAGGCGCAATCGCCGCCATCGAGCGCGAGGTCCGGCTCAGCGAGGAGATCCTCCGGGTGATGGTGATGCGTGCCGATCATCTTAACGAGCAGGAAATGGCCGCCGTCGAGCCGCAGCCGATCCAGCCGCGCGAGGAGCGCAATCCGTGGGATCGCCCTGATTTCAACGCCCCGATGGGCGGCGGAGATCGCGGTGGAGACCGGGGAGGCGACCGCGGTGGTGATCGTGGCGGCGAGCGCCCGCGTGTTCCGCGCCCGCGCCGCGAAGAGAATCCCGAGGCCGCCGTCGGCAAGGAATAACCGTCACTGCCGAGCCACGGAAGGTTCAGCGCGTTTACCGATTAGATCCGCTGTCCTTCTCCAGGAGTCATCATGGCCAACTACAATCGAATCATCATGTTAGGGAATCTGACGCGGGACCCGCAATTGCGGTATCTGCCAAGCCAGATGGCGGTGGTCGATTTCGGCCTGGCCGTCAATCACAAGTTTCGGACAAAGGATGGCGAGGATCGTGAGGAAGTCTGCTTCATTGATTGCAGTGCCTTCGGAAAGCAGGCTGAAGTAATCAATCAATACTGCCAAAAGGGCCGGCCGCTGTTGGTGGAGGGGCGCCTGAAGTACGACACTTGGGAAGACAAACAAGGGGGCGGCAAGCGCAGCAAACATGTGATCGTCGTAGAAAACTTCCAGTTCATCGGCAGCCGCGACGGCGGCGGCGGCGGCGGTGGCGGCCAGGAATCGGGCGGCGGCGAGATGGATCAAGGATCAAGTGCCGCCAGCCAGCAGCGCCGCACCAGTCCTCCGCCGCAGCGCCCTGCCCCCCAGCGCCCGGCCGCCGCGACGCCGGCCAAGCCCGCACCCGAGCAGCCCTTCGGCGACGAGCAGGAATTCAAGGAAGACGATATTCCGTTCTAGGACGTTCCGCTTCTAACTTCTAACTTCTGACTTCTAACTACCGAGGAATTCATGGCAACCGTAAAACTCCTTCTCAAAGAATCGATCAAGCACGTCGGCCGCGTGGGCGACGTGGTGGAAGTTTCCCCCGGCTTCGCCCGCAACTATCTGCTTCCCCAGGACCTGGCCGTCGAGCCGACTCCCGGGAACCTCAAGAAAGTGGAGGAGCGCAAGAAGGAGATCGAGAAGCAGGAGCGCCAGCGCCGCGAGCAGCAGGCCGCGCTCATCAAGCAACTGGAAGGCACCGAGGTGACGCTGGAGCGCCGGGCCAACGAGCAGGGCCACCTGTTCGGCTCCGTCACCGCCACGGACATTTCCAAAGCGCTGCAGGCGCAGGGCTTCAACGTCCAGCCGGACGATATCAGCCTGCCCGGCCGGCTCGACCGCATCGACACTTACATGGTCAACATCAAGTTCGCCGAGGATTTGGCGACGGATGTGAAGGTCTGGGTCAGCCCCGACCCCGAAAGCAAGGCCGCCATTGAAGCCGCACGAAAGGCCGCCGAGCAGGCCCCGCCGCCGGCAGGGAACTTCGAGCGCAGCGTGTAAGGAAAACGCAGAACGCAAAATGCAAATTGAGCTCTTTGAATAATGTGGTAGCACGGGCGTCTCGCCCGTGTTTTTGAATCGGAAACACGGGCGAGACGCCCGTGCTACGAGAACAATCAAACGTCCCAATTGCAAAACGAAGATGAAACGCCTTCTTCGTTTTGCATTTTGCGTTCTGACTTTTCCGTTTTCCGCTATCTGTCGCCGCGGGGATTAGAAATCCAATCCTCCGCGCAACTGCGGGCGCTTCTTTGAACTCTTGGCCGCCGGCTGTGCCTGACCAGCCGCTCCCGCTTCCGCGGTCTTGGGCATCGCCGCCGCCACCTGCTTCATGCTCAGGCCCATCCGCCGATTTTCCTTGTCGATCTCCAGCACGCGCACCTTCACCGCCTGGTCATATTTCACCACATCCCCCGCCGCGCGCACGTGCTTGTCGGAGAGTTCCGAGACGTGTACCAGTCCCTCCAGCCCAGGTTCGAGCTCGACGAACGCTCCAAAGTCCACCACGCGGGTGATCGTTCCATCGACGACCATATCCCGCACGTAGCGTTCTTCAACGGTCTTCCAGGGATCAGGCCCGGCCTGCTTGAGACTGAAACTCATGCGGCGGGCCGCGGTATCAATGGAGAGCACCACGAGCTTCACCGTGTCGCCGACTTTCACCACGTCCGATGGGTGGCGGATGCGCTGCCAGCTCATCTCGCTGATCGGCAACAGCCCTTCGATGCCCTCTTCCACTTCGACGAACGCCCCGAACGGCTCAACCTTGGTCACCCGCCCGGTAAGCGTGGTGCCGACGGCGTACTTGGTCGCCGCATCGTTCCAGGAATCGATGCCGCGGGCCTGCTTGAGGCTCAGTGAGAGCTTGCCGGTCTCGCGGTCGATTTTGAGGATTTTGACATCCAGCACATCGCCGACTTTCACGAACTCCGCGGCGTTCTGCCGGCCGCGGCGAAAGGTCATCTCGCTGACGTGCAGCAGGCCATCCACGCCGCCGAGATCGACGAAGGCGCCGAAGTCCATCACGGTGCGCACGGTGCCGCGGCGGATTTGTTCCTCGGCCAGCTCGGCCATAAGCTTCTGTTTCTGCTCTTCGCGCTCGCGCTCCAGCACGTTGCGGCGGGAGAGCACCAGGTTGCGCCCCTCGCGCTCGAACTGGGTCACCTCGGCCAGCATTTTCTTGCCGACGTATTCGGCGAAATCGGGCACGTGAAACAGCTCGACCTGCCCGGCTGGCATGAAGGCCCGCATCTTCTTGACTTCCAGTTCCAGGCCGCCCTTGTTAGTGCCGGTGACGGTGGCCTCGACCACCTGGCCGACCTCGAGATTTTCCCAGGAGACGTTGGTGGCGGTCGAGCCTTTGCGCGAGAGGATCAGCAGCCCCTCGGCGGCGTCGTAGCGTTCCACGTGGAACTCCATCTCATCGCCAACCTTGGGCTCCTCCTCGAATTGCAGCGCCGGAACGATGCCCTGGGACTTGCCGCCGAAATCGACGAAGACATCGTCCTTGCCGACTGACACAATCTTGCCGACCTTCATGGTCTTGTCGCCCCCCCTGCCACCCCTATCCTCCCCGCCGCCGGACGGCTTCGCGGGCGCGGGGGAGTCGGTGTCCATCAACTGATCGACCGACAGATCCCCCAGCGCCGCCTCGATCTCCTGATCGAGGGCCGCATCCACGTCGGCACGGAACTTTTCCTTGTACACTTCTTCATTGGGGCGTTTGGCCATGGGATTCCGATTCTCCTGGAAAGAAAGCATCAGTTTAGTCAAACCATCCCCCTTTGGCGAATCTCGATTCCCGGCCGCGTATCGCCGTGCCTACAATTGACCCGTCATGAAATATTTCTACGGCGAGTACGATGGCGAGGAATTCCCCAGCCCCGACAAGCTCTTCGGGTTCGATCAGCTCATGCAGTTCATCATGCAGTATGGCGAGCAGGCGCTGAAGGCCATCGAGCAGATGATGCAGGACCCCAAGAACCAGGAGCAATCGGAGATGCTCGAGCAGCTTCTCAAGGAAGGGATGCTCGACAAGGATGGCAAAGGCCGCCTGCAGCTCACCCCGCGGGCGGTGAACCGCATGCAGCGGCGGGCGCTGATGGAGGTGTTCGCCAACCTGCGCCTAGGCAGCCGCGATGGCCATGAGAAGATCACGCCGGGCCAAGGCGGCGAGCGGATAGAAGGGACCAAGCCCTATCAATATGGCGATCCGGTTTCCGAACTCGACCTCCACCAGACTCTGCACAATGCCCTGGCCCGGCATGGCCTGCCGGAGTCCCGTAGGGTGGGCGTACCCGCCCACCAACCGCCAGCGGTGGGCGAGTCCGCCCACCCTGCACGGCCGCTGATCCATTTCGATGAGCATGATTTCGAATTGCACCTGCATGAAGGCATGACCAGTTGCTCGACGGTGGTGCTGCTGGACATGAGCGGCTCGATGATGCGCTATGGCCGATTCTTGTCTGCCAAGAAAGTGGCGATGGCCATGCAGGCGCTGATCCGCTCGAAGTTCCCCCAGGACAGCATCGACTTCGTCGGCTTCTATTCCGGGGCGAGTCGCATTTCGGAAGCCGCCCTGCCGCTCACCATGCCCAAGCCGGTGACGATCTACGACTATCAGGTGCGCCTGAAGGTGCCGGTTGACCAGCTCGCCAAGGCCCCGCAGCATTTCACCAACCTTCACATGGGCCTGCAGCTCGCCCGCCGCATCCTGCAGAAGCGCACCAGCGAGAACAAGCAGATCTTCATCATCACCGATGGCCAGCCCACCGCCCACGTCGAGGGGGATTTCGTGTACCTGCTCTATCCGCCCGACCCCAGGAGCACGGTGGCCACGCTCAAGGAGGCGGTGCTGGCTGTGCGGGATGGCTGCCGCATTTCCACGTTTGCCCTCATTGAAGACTACTGGGGAATGGATTGGGTGGGCTTCGTCGATCAGCTCACCAAGCTGACAAAGGGCGTGGCCTTTTACACCTCCAGCGGCGAGCTGGCGAGCTGCATCATGGAGAGCTACCTGAGCGGAAGAAAGAAAAAGACTTATATCGCCTGATCGCGAATTCCACTCATGCGGGAGACACTCGCCCGCTGACCCCGCGTTGGTTACCTTATCCCCATGCCCGCACTTTCCTCCCTGTCGGCGCCGCTGGCTCTGGCCATGTGGGATTTTACCTGGCTGCTGCGCCATTACCCCAACGGCGCGTTTGAAGACTGGGGTCGCTGCCTCGATGAGCTCCAGGAGCGCGGCTACGACGCCCTGCGCATCGAGATTTTTCCCCATCTGCTGGCCAACGACCCGCAGGGCGGGCGGCAGGATGTCTACCGCTTCACCCCTCGCCATTTCGGCTTCGCCTTGTGGGGCGGGCCATGGACCATCGATGTCGATATCCGCCAGGGCGTGCTCGACTTCCTCAGCAAATGCCAGCGCCGGGGCATTCGCCTGGCCCTCTCTTCGTGGCTGCCGGCCTCTATTCCCGCGCGCAACACCCGCCTGGAAGGGCCGGCCGAGCTGGTGCGCATCTGGGATGAAACTCTCACCCTGCTGGCCGAACATGACCTGCTGCAAACAGCCGTATATGTCGATGTGTTGAATGAATATCCTGACTGGCACGGCTTCACCTGGCTGCACGCGATGCTGGCCACCATGGCCGAACCCAAGCCGACGCCGCTCGACATCCCCGGCAATGTCTACAACGCCCGCCAGAAAACCTTCTATCGCCGCTTCATGCACGCGGTGCTCACGGAACTCAGGGGGCGCTGGCCAGCCGTTGATTTCACCGCCGACACCACCGATTGGCGCCAGGATGCGGACATGGATTATTCCGCCTATTCCCTGCACGACAATCATCTCTGGATGGTCCATCATCGCGAATTCATCCGGCCGACCGGGTACTGGGAGCACATTCATCCCGCCAATACCGATGCCGAATGGGCGCACACATTCACCCGCATCTCCGAACGCTGGCGCGAATACAAGAGTGAATGCGAGCTATGGCTGGATGAAGAATACGCCGCCATGCGCAGCCTCGCCGACCGGTGGAACATTCCCCTGGGCAGCACCGAAGGCCACGGGGCAATTTTCTGGGCCGATCACCCCGCCCTCAACTGGAACTTCATCAGGGAAGCCGGCGAGATCGCGGTCCGTCTCGGCGCCAAGCACCGTTTCGCCTTCAACTGCACCTCAAACTTCTGCCACCCCCATTTTGTCGGCATGTGGCGCGACATCGACTGGCATCGCCAGATGACGAAAATCATCAAGTCCCCGCACCCGCGTTGGTAGGGGCGGGGTCTCCCCGCCCTCCGCGTTGTTCAATCGATTCGGACGGGGAGACCCCGCCCCTACCAACGCCGCTTCTGCTAAGATGACCGGCAGATGCCCAAAAAACACGAACCATCCCCGCACCCCGTTGAAGAGCCGCTGGACGTCATCGAATCTGACGCGGCCGAAGAATCGGATGTCGAGCACTACAACTTCAAGGTCAGCAAGAACCTCACCCGTCGCATCGATCAATACCTGGTCGATCGCGTCCCCTATCTTTCGCGCAACGGCGTGCAGCGCCTGATCGAGGAGGGATTGGTGAAGGTCAATGGCCGGGTCATCAAGGCCAGCTATCGCCCCCACACCGGCGATGCCATCGAGATGGTCGCCCCGCCGGAGCCGATCAACGAGATCGTTCCCGAGCCCATTCCGCTCGACATCATCTACGAAGACGACCACCTGCTCGCCCTCAACAAACAGACCGACCTGATCGTCCATCCCGCCCGCGGCCGGTGGAGCGGCACGCTGGTCAACGGCCTGGTTTATTACGGCCAGCAATGGTCCAGCATCAACGGCAACTGGCGGCCGGGGATTCTCCACCGCCTGGACCGCAATACCACCGGCGTGATGCTGGTTGCCAAATCCGATGAGGCGCACTGGCGCATCGCCCGGCAGTTTGAAAACCGCACCATCCAGAAAACCTACATGGCCATCCTTCATGGCGTCCCCGAGCTGCTCGGCGACGTCCTTGACATGCCCATCGGCAAAGACCGCTACATCCGCGAGAAACAGGCTGTCCGCAAGGAAACCAACGGCGGCCGGCCGGCCATCACCAAATATGAGGTGCAGGAACTCCTGCCCCCATCGGGCGTGAAGCTTCAGCACGAAATCATCCTGGGCGCTTCTGAACACGCCCACGACCGCAAACATCCCGCCGTGCCGCCGCGCTTCACCCTGGTCAAGCTCACCCCAAAAACCGGCCGCACCCATCAATTGCGCGTCCACCTTTCCGCCATCGGCCATCCCATGGTCGGCGACACCATGTATGGCGGGCGGATCTTTCAATATGGCGATTTCATCCTGCAGCGGCAGGCCCTGCACGCGTTTGAGATCAGGTTTGTCCACCCCGTCACGCTCGAAACCATGACCCTGCAGGCCCCCCTGCCCCCGGATTTCACCCGTCTGCTTGCAATATTACATGGAGAATAGAGTTTAACCTTGCGGCAGTCCCGGCGTATAATGAGTAGGGTCCGCTTCAGCGGACGAGTTTGCGTTGTCCCCCAGCGCGTCCGCTGAAGCGGACCCTACGAGAACAAAGGAACTTCCATGTTTCACATGCCTGGCTTCGGACAGCTTCTGATTTTGGCGGCAATTGGACTCCTCTTCTTTGGTAAGCGCTTACCGGAAGTCGGCCGCAGCTTGGGCAAAGGAATCGTCGAATTCAAAAAGGGACTCAAGGAAGTTGGCGAAGACATCGAAGAGGCCAGCAATGTTCCTTCCGACGCCTCCACGCGGATGCTTCCCCCAGCGCAGCAAGTTCCAGGACTCCAGCCCAAATTCGACCCCTACACGGGCAAGCCGCTTCAACCCAAGTTCGATCCCTACACCGGAAAACCACTGGAAGAAACCGTCCCCGAAAACCAGAGCGCCGAATCGCGGGTATAGCTATCCGCCAGACCGACCGCGCCGGGCGAATCTGGGATTCGGAAAATATTCTTCCGCTTCTGCCGTTAAAGAGGTGAAGAGTTCGAATGCTCACCGACAAACCGCACCCCCGAGGAGACACCATGAAACGCATCGCGATTCTCTCCCTGATCGGACTTCTCAGCTTGTGCACCCTCTCCCTCGCCGCCGGCCGCAACGCCCCCACCCGCGTCGCCCTCAATCAGTCGCTGCCGGAAATGAAATTCGACAACGTCGGCCTCAACGACGCCATCGACTTCCTCCGCGATGTCTCCAACGCGAACATTCACGTGAACTGGCGGGCGCTGGAGGATGCGGGCATTCCCAAAGATACCCAGATCAATGTCCGGCTGCGCTCCGTTCCGATGCGCAAGGTCCTTTCCCTGATTCTTTCCGAGGCATCCAGCGAGGGGAAGCTGACCTATTACCTTGATGATGGCGTGATCGAAATCACCACCACCGAAATTGCCGATCGCCAGCTCATTACACGCGTCTATCCCATCGAAGATCTGATCATGGAAATCCCGGATTTTTCCGGCCCGGACTTCAACCTCGAAAGCACCAGCTCCACCAGCACCAACCGCAACGGCGGTTCCGGCACCGGAACCGGCAGCAGTTCCGGCAGTGGATCAGGCGGGCTGTTTCAAGGCGCGGACCAGAGCAAGGACCAGAATAAAGCCGCCAGCAAAAAGGAGCGCGCTGATGCCCTCGTCCAGCTCATCATGGACACCATCAACCCCAACATCTGGAAGGAAAACGGCGGGCCGGCCTCGATCCGCTTCTACAACGGCCACCTCATCGTCACCGCCCCCCGCTCCGTCCACGAAGCCATCGGCGGCTCGTTCGACTGATCGCGCCGCACAATGCATACAAACAATTAGCTCCGGATCCACATCCGGAGCTTTTGCATGGAGAAGCTCATTTATATATCCCAGTGGGCGGTCTGAAATTTATCGCACCACTTGCTGCTCAAACGCCTGCTTCATCTCCGGCTGCAGCGTCGGAACTCCGCCGGGCACAGCACCGTACCCGCCATAATTGAT
Source organism: Tepidisphaeraceae bacterium (assembly GCA_036744635.1). GTDB lineage: Bacteria > Planctomycetota > Phycisphaerae > Tepidisphaerales > Tepidisphaeraceae > DAIOHQ01. The sequence goes on from DAIOHQ010000068.1 coordinate 17,299, forward strand.
CGGCGGCGGAGAATAAGGCGGAGGTGGTGGAGGTGGCGGCAGTTGACTCATAGTGGGACGCGCGGCACTACTCAATCTTTGACCCCGCCCCCCTTCCCCACAACAATCGTCACGCAATGACCGCTAACCTTGCCAACCCCACGGCCACCACCTTCCCCCAGCGCATGGCCCTGTTCGCCCGCGACATCAAGTTCAGCCATACCGTATTTGCTCTCCCGTGGGCCATTTTCGCCACGTTCCTAGCGGCCAAAGGACAGCCGGGGGCGATTCAGCTTGTACTTATCATCGCCTGCATGCTCACTGCCCGCACGGTGGCGATGGCCAACAACCGCCTGTTCGACTCTGGCTTGGACAAGCTCAACCCGCGCACGGCCGGCCGGGCCATTCCCTCCGGCGCGCTGCCGCCCTCGTTCGTCATCACCATGGCCATCACCTGCTCGATCGGCTTCATTCTCTGCACGGGCGCGTTCTACTGGATATTCGGCAACGTCTGGCCGGTCGCCCTCAGCGTGCCCGTGCTGCTCTATGTCAGCGCCTACCCCCTGCTGAAGCGCTTCACCCGTCTCTGCCACTATTACCTGGGCGCCGCCCTCGCCCTCGCCCCGGTGTGCGCATGGATCGCCATCGCCGGAAAGCTCGCTTGGCCGCCCATCATCATGGCCGCCGCCGTCCTCACCTGGACCGCCGGCTTTGACATCATTTACGCCTGCCAGGATTACGAATCCGACTGCGCCGCCGGCCTCTTCTCCATCCCCTCGCGCTTCGGCATCTCCGCCGCCCTCTGGATCGCCCGACTCACCCATGCGATCAGCGCCGTCATGATCGTGCTGCTGGGCATCGTCGCCCATCCTCCGCTTGGCACGCTCTATTTCACCGGCGCCGCAATCGCCATCGCCCTGCTGGTCGTCGAACATGCCCTCGTTCGCCCCACCGATCTCTCCAAAGTCGGACTTGCCTTCTTCACGGTCAATGGCGTCATCAGCCTCCTGCTGGGAACCTTGGGCGTGATCGACGTGTTTGTCTAGCGCTGCTGCGCCGCCTTCCAGTAGCGCACCTGCTTATCGCGACAGGATGATATCAACCCACCATCCTTCAGGAACACCAATGAAAACGCCTGGTCGGTGTGGGGGCAAGAGAAAGCGTGTGCAGAATGCGCCCGCCGGCCAGGTCATACACCAGCAAATTGGCGTCATCCCCGCCCGAGGCCGCCCATTTGCCGTCGGGACTGGCCGCGACGCAGGTGGCAAAGCTGCCGTGCGTGCCCAGCGTCTTGTCGGCCGGCTGCGTCTTCACGTCCGCACCCAGGAAGAAACAGACCATCACCACGAGAATCAGATTGGAGTATCTCATGCTTCCTTTGACGCCGCTCGGGCGATTTTGTTTTCAAAACCTCCGAAAGCTGTAGAAGCCCAGCGCGCATTTCCCTATACTCCCGCGACGATGTTTCCGATTGCCGACCCCCTGCTGCAGCCCATCGCCGAGAAGGTATTCTCGGGTACGCCCCTGTCGCGCGAAGATGGCATCGCGCTCTACCATTCGCGCGACATTCACGGCATTGGCCGGCTCGCCAACCACGTCCGCCAGCAGCTTCACAGCGATGCTGCCTACTACAACCGCAATCGCCACATCAATTACACCAACGTCTGCGCCCTAAGCTGCAAGTTCTGCTCCTTCTACCGCAAACGCGGCGAGGAGGGCGCCTACGAGATGCCGGTCGAGCAGGTGATCGCCACCGCCCGCAAGGCGGCCGACGGTGGGGCCACCGAAGTGCATATCGTCGGCGGGCTGCATCCGTGGCTGAAGTTCGACTATTACCTCGAGATGCTGCGCGGCATCCGCCGCGAATGCCCGCAATTGCACATCAAGGCGTTCACCGCCATCGAAATCGTCCACTTTTCCCGCATCGCCCGCATGGGCATAACCGAGGTTCTGGCCGCGCTCAAGGAAGCCGGCCTGGGCTCCATGCCCGGCGGCGGCGCGGAAATTTTCGATGACCGCGTCCACGATGAAGTCTTCAAAGGCAAAGTCCGCGCTGACCGCTGGTTCGACGTCCACCGCGCCGCCCACGCCCTGGGAATCTACACCAACGCCACCATGCTCTACGGCCACGTGGAGACCCCCGCCGAGCGCATCACCCATTTTCTGAAACTGCGCGATCTGCAGGCCGAGTCCTTGGAGAATATGGATCACCAACTCGCACAGCGCTTGCAACGGACAACGGACAACGGACAACCGACAACCCCGGCTTGCTTCAACTGCGTCATCCCCCTCAGCTTCATCCCCGAGCACTCCGAACTCGGCCATCTCCCCGGCCCGACCGGACTGACAGATCTCAAAACCCTCGCCATCGCCCGCCTGATGCTGCACAACATTCCGCACGTCAAGGCTTTCTGGATCATGCAGGGCATCGGCCTGTCGCAGCTATCGCTCTCCTACGGCGTGGATGACCTGGATGGCACTGTGATCTGGTACGACATCACCAAGCGCCAGGGCGATGGGACGCATCAGGAATTTCACGAGCGCGACATCAAGCGGCTCATCCGCGAGGCCGGCCGCGTTCCCGTCGAGCGCGACACGATTTATCATCCCGTCCGCCGCGATCCGGCCAGCGACCGACTCCTCGTCAGCGAGCCGGCCATCGCATAGTATACGAC
>DAIOHQ010000069.1:0-14943 GCA_036744635.1 Tepidisphaeraceae bacterium
TTCAGAATGACATCAGCGCGGATTGAAGGGCGCGTAATCGTGCACGGTGATATAGGACTGGGGGGCGGTTTCGGATAATCTGCGTGGTCTTGACGAAAGGCAGAGACGTTGACGGAGTTTCAAGCGGGATTTCTGGATGTGCCGAGCTTACTGGAGAGCAGCCAGCCGGCGGCGCGGCGCGGATGGCTGGCTTATGGGGTGGGACTGTTTCTGCTGGTGGTGCTGGGCAGCGCCATCCTCAGCGCCCGTTCGACGGAGATGGCGGCGGCGGTGGAGGCGCTGTCGAGCGTGGCGATGGTCGGCCTGACCGTGGGCATGGGGGTGATCATGTGGAAAACGGTGCGGCGGCAGCGCGGCGAGCTGCAGCAGCTTGAAGCGGTTTCCGAGCTGGTGCAATTGCGGCGCTGGCAGGAGGCGGCGATGCTGCTGCAGGCATTGCTTGGAGCGCCGATGCGCTCGCCGGCGGCGCGGATTCAGGCGCTGATCTATCTCACATCGGTATTGGCGCGCTATCATCGCTTCGACGATGCCCGCGCCGTGCAGGAATACATCCTGGAGCACGTGCGCCTCGATCCGGGCACCGAGCATGGCCTGCGGCTGGGGCGGGCGATGGCGATGCTGCGCGAGGATCATCTGTTCGACGCCGACCGGGCCATCAACGAGCTGCGGCGGATGGATGCGGCGGGCGACTCGGCGGGTTTGGCGCTGATCGAGATTTACCGGGACGTGAAGACCGGCCATCCCAACGAGGCCATCGAGCTGTTTTCCGAGAAGCTGGACATCCTGCGGCAGGGGCTGGGGCATCGCGTGGGTGATGCGTATGTGCTGATCGCCAAGGCGCACGATCTGCTGGGGCAAACCACTCAGGCGGCAATCGTCTATGAGAAGGCGACGCTGCTGGCGCCGCTGTCGGAGATGCAGCGCCGTTATCCGGAAGTGGCCGGGCTGGCGGAAAAGTATCGGCCGGCGGGTGCGCCCGCGGAGGCGGCATGATCACGGTCGATTCGGCCATCAACCGCTTCCGCCGCGACCTGACGTTGGGCGGGCTGCTGAAGCTTTTGCTCCTGGCCGGGGCGATGGGGTGCCTGCTGGCGGGCCCGTTTCTCGGGCCGGCGCGTAATTCCACCACGCTGCTGTTCGCGATCGGCGGGCTGTGGCTTTTCCTGAGCTATACCAGCATGCGCAGCTCGCGGCTGGCGGCCGATTCGCCTTCGCTGATCGCATCGGGACAATACGAGGCGGCCGAGCAGCGCATCGAGCGGGCGCTGGGAACGTTCTCCATCTTTCGCACCGTGAAGCTGGTAAGCCTTCATCACCTGGCGCTGCTGCGGCACGCGCAGCGGCGCTGGCAGGAATCGGCGCTGCTGTCGCGAGTGCTGCTGTCGCAGCGGCTTGGGACGCTGCAGGGATTGGCCAAGCCCAGCCGGCTGATCCTGGCGGATTCGCTGCTGGAAATGGGCGATGCCCAAGGCGCCCATGAAGCCATCGCCCGGCTGTACGAGCAGCGGCTGACGCTGGGGGAGGCGCTGAACCTGACGTTGATCCAACTCGACTATCAGTCGCGGATCGGGGCGTGGGAGCAGATGCTGTCGGCGGTGATGACCAAGGTGCAGCTTGCCGAGCTGATGCCCACCAACAGCGCGGCGCGGGCGCAGGCGTTTCTGGCATTGGCGGCGCGGAAGAGCGGCAACATCGCGCTGTTTGACTGGCTGCGCAAACGGGTTGAGCTGCTGGTGAACGTGCAGGAACTGTGTTCCGCCCGGCCGATCCTGTGGGAGCTTTGGCGCGAGCCGGGGGGCGCAGTCGACCGGCTCGCGTAATGCACGCGCCGGCCGCTACAATCCCGCCAGTATGACCTCCGTCCGTCTCGATCACATCAGCAAGCGTTTCGACCAGACGGTGGCGCTGGATGACATCAACCTGCGCATCGAAGCCGGCGAGCTGTTTTTCCTGCTTGGTCCCAGCGGCTGCGGCAAGAGCACGCTACTGCGCCTGATCGCCGGGCTGCACGAGCCGGGCGCAGGTTCTGTGTGGTTCAACGACCGTGACGTTACCCGCCTGGGTACCGAGGTGCGCAACGCGGTGATGTGCTTCCAGAGCTATGCGCTGTGGCCGCACATGTCGGTGCTGGAGAACGTGCGCTTTGGGCTGAACGTGCGCGGCGTCGGCAAAGACGAGCAACTGGGGCGCGTCCACGAGGTGCTCAAGCTGGTGCAGCTTGATGCGCTGGCCGAGCGCAAGCCCAATCAACTCTCCGGCGGCCAGCAGCAGCGGGTGGCGTTGGCGCGGGCGCTGGCGGTCAATCCCGACTGCCTGCTGCTCGATGAGCCGCTTTCCAACCTTGACGCCAAGCTGCGTCACGAGATGCGGAGTGAAATCCGCCGCATCTGCAAGGAGTCGGGGTTTACCACCATCTACGTCACTCACGATCAGAAGGAGGCGCTGAGCGTCGCCGATCGGATCGCGGTGCTGCGGGCGGGGAAGCTGGTGCAGGTGGGGACGCCGGCCGAGCTGTATCATCGCCCGGCCACGAGCTTCGTCGCCGACTTCATCGGGCAGACGAACCTGATCGAAGGAACTGTCGCCGGCCGCGATGGCGAGCATCTGCGCGTGCGGACGGCGGTGGGGATCATTCTGGCGACTGGCGGCGGCGCGATAGGAGATGTCGGCGCCGATTCCCGCGTGATCGTCAGCGTGCGCCCTGAAATGATCTCGCTGAGTCGAGCGCCGCGCCCGGGCGTCAATCAGCTCGCCGGCGCGGTGGTTGAGACCACGTTTCTCGGCGAAACCAGCGAGCACGTGATCGACGTGAACGGCCAGCGCATCAAGTTGATTTGCGCCCCGCCGCGATTCGGGCTGGAAGGAAACGTGAACCTGGAATTCTCCCCCGACGATGCGGTGGTTTTGCCGGAGTAGCGGGTGCGCCTCTACGTCTATCTCATCCTCCTGCTGCTGGTGCTGGGGGCGCCGTTCGCGATGCGCGCGGTGCTGCTGCAAACGCAGATGCAACCTGCCGGCGTGGGCGCGGGCGGTCCCATCGCCGGTAAGCTGGTCATCGTCACGCCTCATAACCAGGACATCCGCCGCGAGTTTGGGCGGGCGTTTGCAGCCTGGCATCGCGAAAAATATGGCACTGCCGTCCAGCTTGACTTCCGCACGCCCGGCGGCACCAACGACATCCAGCGCATGCTCGAAACCACCTATCGGCCGTGGGTGCGTCCCGATGGCATCGATCCGGCCATGCCCGCCGGCATCGACATCGTCTGGGGCGGCGGCGATTTCTTCTTCGATAACACCCTCAACAACTTCCAGAGCCAGTTTGGAAAATACAGTGTGCTGCAGCCCATCGACCTTGCTCCGGAGCTGCTCCATGAGACGTTCCCCAGCCCGCTGCTGGCCGGGGTGAAGCTGTACGATTATCGCGCTGATGCCGATGGGAAGCCGCTGCCGCCGCGCTGGGTGGGCGTGTGCCTCAGCAGCTTCGGCATCGTCTACAGTCCCGATTTGTATCAGTCGCTTGGCCTGGCCGCGCCCAATACCTGGCATGACCTTGCCGATGAGCGACTGGCCGGGCTGGTGGCGCTGGCCGATCCAACCCACAGCGGATCGGTCGCGGTGGCCTATGAAATGCTCATCCAGCGCGCCATGGCCGACCGGGAAGAAGAGCTTTTTGGGCGCATGCCCGAGCTAAAAGCGATGACGCCCAAGGCGCGCCAGGAAAACGTCGAATATTGCCGCGCCATCGACAGTGGCTGGAAGCAGGGCATGCGGGATCTATTGCTGATGGCCGCCAATGCCCGCTATTTCACCGATTCGGCGACGCAGGTTGCCGGCGATGTCGCCAACGGCGAAGCCGCCGCGGGAGTGGCGATCGATTTCTATGGCCGCGTCTATCAGGAGAGCGTGGGTTCGCGCCGCTGCACGTTCATCATGCCGCGCGGGGCTACCGCGATCACGCCTGATCCAATCGGCATCCTGTATGGCGTGAAAGGAAAACAGAAGGAACTGGCAACGCACTTCGTCGAATTCATGCTCACGAAGCCGGCGCAGCTCCTGTGGATTCTCAGGCCCGGCCAGTCCGGCGGCCCGGCCGAGCGCAGCCTGCGCCGGCCGCCGATTCGCCGCGATCTGTATGCAGACCGCGCCGGCTGGGCGGATGATGTCGATCCGTTCAATGACGCGGCCGGGTTCAACCAGCGCGGCGAATGGATGACGCTCTTCGGCGATGAGCGCATGTTCTGGGCGGCCGCCTGGATCGACAGCCGCGATGGCCTCAAGGATGCCTACGACAAGATCCGCGTGGTTCCCGATCCGCAATTCCGCGCCCAGCTCATCGCCAAGCTGGCCGACCTGCCGGTCGAACGAAAGGATGTTGAAGACTATCAGCGCGAACGCCGACAAGCGGAACGCGACCCAGCGGTGAACGCCGAAGAATGGAAAGCCCGCCAGCGCATCCGCTGGGCGCGTACGTTCCGGGAGCATTACGCCGGCGTGGCCGCGGAGGCGCGATGAACGCAACAGCGGGCTATGAAACGAGCCGTTCGTGCATGCATCGTCGTAGCACGGGTTTCCAACCCGTGCCGCAGTGCGCAGTTTTCCCAAGCGATTTGTTCAATTTGACCTGTTCGGCACGGGTTGGAAACCCGTGCTACGGGGACGGAATTTACCCGCGCGAATCTCATGGCTGAATCGCAAACAACCCGCGCCAAGCCCGCTCATCTCGCCTTAGCGGCGGGGTTGTATCTGTTCTTCGCGCTGTTCCTCATCTGGCCGATCGTGTGGGTGGTGCGCAGTGGATTCGTCACGAAATCCGGGCACTTCACGCTCAGTTTCATCGCACTGATTTTCCAGGATCCCGTCCTGGTGCGCGGGCTGGTCAATGCCATCGTGATCGCCGTCGTGGTGACGGTGTTATGCCTGCTGATCGCACTGCCGCTGGCGATCCTCAGCGTGCGCTATGACTTCCCCGGCCGGGCGCTCTTTTCCGGCCTGCTGCTGGTTCCCCTGGTGCTGCCGCCCTTTGTCGGCGCCATTGGAATGCGCCTGGTGCTGGGCCGCTTCGGCACGCTCACCCAACTGCTGGGCGGCGGCGGTCCGGCCGGGATCGACTGGCTCGGCAGATTGCGCGTCGTGGGTATCATTCTTGTCGAGGCGCTGCACCTGTATCCAATCATGTTGCTTAACGTGCAGGCCTCGCTGGCCAACATCGACCCCGCGATGCAGCAGGCCGCCGCCAACCTCGGCGCTTCGCGCTGGACCATCTTTCGCAAAATCACCCTGCCGCTCATCCGCCCCGGCCTCTTCGCCGGCGCTACCCTCGTGCTGATCTGGAGCTTCACCGAGCTGGGCACGCCGCTGATGTTCGACTTCAACACCATCACCCCCGTGCAGGTGTTCAAGCAGATTACCGACGTCGCCGACAATCCGCTGCCGTACGCCCTGGTGGTCGTCACGCTGATCGTCTCGACGCTGCTTTATATCACCGGCAAGCTGGTGCTCGGCCGCGGCTTTGACGCCGCCACCACCAAGGCCTCCGTCGCCGCCGGCGCAAAAAAGCTGCGCGGCGGCAAGGCATTTTTTGCTGCCTTGCCCTTCGCGATTGTCTTCCTCGCCGCGGTCTCGCCCCACATCTCGGTCATCCTCACCAGCATCTGCTCGACGGGGGCGTGGTACAAATCGCTGCTGCCATCTTCGCTGACGCTGAGCCATTACTCTGCCGCGTTGGTCGATGATCTGGCCATTCCCAGCATTTGGCGCTCGATTGAATATGCGTTGCTGGCGACGATGATCGCGATTCTCGTCGGCCTGGGCGTGTCGATCATCGTCGTGCGCAGCGCCGTCCCCGGGCGCAATCTGATCGACTCCCTGGCGATGCTTCCGCTGGCCGTGCCCGGGCTGGTGCTGGCCTTCGGCTATCTGTCGATCAGCATCTGGTTTAAGCAGAAGCTGGGAACCCGCGCGCCGCTCTGGCTGGACGTGCAGGAATCGCCCTTCGTGCTGCTGGTAATCGCCTATGCGGCGCGGCGGCTGCCGTACGTGGTGCGCTCGATCGTGGCCGGCCTGCAGCAGACCCCGCGCGACCTGGAACTGGCCGCGGCCAACCTCGGGGCTGGCCGCTTCCGCGTGCTGGCGAAAATCACCATCCCGCTCATTCTCGCCAACGTCATCGCCGGCGCACTGCTTGCCTTTGCCTTCGCCATGCTCGAAGTCAGCGATTCGCTGATCCTCGCCCAACGCAAGGAGTACTACCCGATCACCAAAGCCATCTGGGAACTCTCGCAGCGCCTTGGCGATGGGCTGTATATCGCCAGCGCCCTGGGAGTCTGGGCGATGATTTTGCTCACGCTCACCATCCTCTCCGCCAATTCGCTGCTCGGGAAAAAAATGGGCGCGATATTCCGGGTATAAAGGGGCGACGATTCTCGAACGTCCTGGCGACCATAGCTGTCATGCTGAGCGTACTCGCGAAGGATCTGGCCTCGAACGTCCAAGCCAGATGCTTCGCGAGTACGCTCAGCATGACAAAGCGCCGGCTAGGGAAGGTGTTCGGGAATCGCGGTCGTTTATTTAGGATGGAGGCGACAGCAAATTTCCCCACCCGCGAAAGTCGATATACTACTCGGGCATCGTCCGCAAGGCACCGCCAACCCGGAGATGCGACGACCGCGGCACAGCGATTTGATTTGACCGGCAAGGTGGCGCTGGTAACCGGCGGGGCGCGGGGCATCGGAAGGGGCATCGCCGTCGCCTTCGCCCAGCACGGCGCGGACGTGGCGGTCGTAGACCGCGCCCCGCCCGACAAAATCGCCCCCGTCCTCGACGAAATCCGCGCCCTCTCGCGCAGGGCATTGGGCATCCAGCAGGACCTGGCCAACCTCGATCAGCTCGACGCTTTGGCCGAGAACGTGTGGCAGGCCTTCGGCAAAGTCGACATTCTCGCCAACATCGCCGGCATCGCCGCGGTCGAGCATTTCGCCGACATCACCCCCGCGCGCTGGCGGAAGATACTCGCGGTCAATCTCGATGCGCCATTCTTCCTCTGTAAGGCCATCGCCATCCGCATGGCCCGGGCGAAAATCGCCGGGCGGATCATCAACATGTCCTCGCTGAACGCCTATCTCGGCAGCGCCGGCCTGACCCATTACAACGCCTCCAAGGCCGGCCTCGAGCAGGTCACCAGGACGCTGGCCATCGAGCTCGGCGAGTACGGCATCAACGTCAACTCGATCAACCCCGGCAACGTGGAGACCGACATCGGCGAGGAGTTCAAGCCCGAGCCTGGCTTCATGGACTATTACCGCGAGCACATCCCGCTCGGCCATCGCATCGCCAAGGTGGAAGACATTGTCGGCGCCGCGGTGTTTCTGGCCTCTCCCGCCAGCAGGTTCATGACCGGCCAGCACATCATTGTGGATGGCGGGTTGTCGTGTCAGCATATCCCCCGCTGCTATTTCCTCAGCCAGCATCCGATCAAATGACTCTTATCGCGGGCGGTGGCGCTGGCGGATGCCGGCCGCCCCGAGGGAAAGCGAAAGCATCGCCGCCACCAGATACAACAGCGTCCGCCAGTCGGACATGGCAAACCCGATCTTCATGCGCAGATAGGCCTCATAGAACAAGACCCCCGCGCTGATGATGAAGGAGTAAGAGAGCCGTTCCAGCCAGCGCGCGGAGTTCATGGCGTCGTTGTAACCGAAAGGGGGAAGGACAACACACGCCAGGAAACAGTCCAACCTCCGTATTGACTCCTGCCCCTCCCATCATAGCTCATGATGTCGAAGGTCTGGCCGGACTGCAGGTCGCCGTTGCCATCGCGATAGGTCTTGGTGGTGGTGATCAGCCGGTTCCAGGCGTCATAGCTGTACTGGTAGACGCCGTCGAAGGTCAGGTTGCCGGTGAGGTCGTAAACGGGCGTCTCGTTGGCGTAGCCGCTGCCATCCACCGTGAAAGGATCGACGTGCTCGGTGATGTCGAAGCTACTGTTGGCGGCGTCATAGCTCTTGACCGTCAGGTTGTCGATCGTAAAGAGCCGGCTGCTGTTCGCCATCAAAGACTCCCGACCCCATTGCGTTTCCCGACCCCTTTGCGTTTCCCAAGACGCTAAACACTTACGTCTTATCATCTTAATGGTTTTGCGATGAACTTCAATACCTTATTTCGTGAACCAACTAGGAACGATAATGCGCCATCTGCTTGCGAATCACGCAGAACTAATAGCGACTCCGCATTATCTCGGCCTTGATAAGAATAAATGAGCTTTGAATCATGACCGTAAACGTATACTCCAAATAAGTGCTGCGATCCCCGCGAGGAAGCAAGGACAACTGTAGGCTCACCGTCTCGTCCATGTACGCACGATATGACAATGGGAAGCGACTTCGCATTGGGTGCCTCAAGTGTTTCCACCGTCTTCCCTGTTAAATCCTTAATTATGAACTGATTGTCACGCTGAAAACATAACACACCAGTATTCAACGGAGGCTGGGTTACACTACCGAATTCATAAAATGGGAAATCAGGGTGCCATTCTTGAAGGCGATTGCCGTTTTTATCAAGTACCTCAATATCCCAGCCAGCGGGATTATGTGCCATCAGTTGTACGGCAAACTTTGGGGATTTCCCATCATGCTCATTCAAGACACGGAGATTTGAGCAATATCGTGAGGTGAGGCTACGCAGACGCTTGCCCTTCGGACTGTAAACCGTAACCCCATGCGCATTCTCGGCAACGATGATTTGATCCTGACCTTGACCATCAAGATCAGCACCAAATGGGTGTGTCCAAAATCCAGTATGTATGCCCCAAATATAATGGCCCTCCCAATCGTAGAGAAGCGCACCACCATTGTTGTGCATCGCAAACTCCGGAATTCCATCGCCATTGAGATCGACAACCTTTCCTGAGTCGGCCCAATCAGGCGCGGCAATTCCATCAAATCGCATTAGCCGCATTATCTTACCTTGAAGTGAAAGAACCCGATATCCATCTCCAGCAACAGTTAGTATTCCAGGGGTGTCGTTCACGAACTTTCCGAGTCGTAGATCCGAGACCAAATTCATATCATTGTCGGTGAAGAATATTTGTACCTCATAATCCTGTACGATGGCAGATGGCCCTTCTTGTGGCGGCGGCAACGAGGGCCGAGTTGACGTACATGCGGCTCCTAGAAGCAGACAAAACAGCGACTCCATGAGTACGAATTTGCTTTTCATGCTATTCTCTCAATTATGTTGTTTCGGTCGATTTCGATATATCTTCTCGTCACTAGAAACGTTCAATAGCGACGCTCGCGGTACTCGCTATCTTCGTGGTCGGTACGGCGTCGCTGGAGGCGGTATTACTTGGCCATATTGTGGATCCAGCCTACCAAGCTGTCCCGCACTTGCTACGCAAAGTTCTGCGCCAAGATTGCACCCGTTGCATGCAATACTCCCGCACCAAGGAAGCCATGAGGAGGAGTTGCAATTATTCCGAACATAACAGCGGTCATGATTGACACAGCACTGTCTCATTGCTTCGCAGTTGTTCACAAATCCTGGAATCGGAAAGGAACATTCATTGTCTTGGTCGTCAGCCTGAGTAGTATATCGACAGAATGGAATTCGGAATCCAGCCAGCAATCCACTCGAGTCCCGCGAAGTAATGGGATTGCCATCTTCATAGAGATATAGGTCGGGCGAGAGTGTATTGCCAGTTCCCGACACATCGGAAATCCCGTAAGCAAATTCAATAAGCTGGCGAAGTTCGCGACGCTTTTCGGCAAAGTGAGATTGTGCCCCATTATCTCTTCTTAAGGATCGTCTTCTCAAAGAATTCAGTTCGCCCACTATTGCAAATACCCGTTGAGCCATGGCCTCGTCATCGGGCGAAAAGTCGGGTTGCGACAAGGCAGATCGAATTGCTGTCTGTACCATCCCATACTCCAGCAGGTTTCGTTGCATGAACCGTCCGAGCGTCGGGTGCAGTTCCCTCGCCCGATTGTAGATCAGGCCAATCTCCTCATCATGCAGCAGTCCCTGGTACCCGAACTCGCAGATGCCGTAGCACTGCGGCGTGCCGCCATTGTCCACCCGCCGGCTCATGTAGGTCGGGGCGTAGCAGTCGGCGTCGTTGCTGCCGGGGCTGAAGAAGACCGTGCGCTGGCCGTAGGGGACGCGGTCGTTGGAGCCGTTCAGTCGAAGAAGATGCCGCTCAATACCGCGTTCGGCCCGGCGGTGCGGGTGATGCGCACCTGCACGTGGCCGCGCAGGTCCCAGGTGACGTAGCGGCCGTTGGCGAAGTTGGTGACATCCTGGGTGCTGATGGTGTTGCCGGTGGTCGGGTCGATCACGTCGAAGCGCTCGGAGCGGCCTTGCTTGTCGTAGTCAGCCACGTAGAAACTCACGCGATGGGTTTCCTGATCGGTGAAGTTGAAATCGAGCGTGACATCGCGCAACACGGCCAGCGCCGCCTCGATGCGGTTGCGGCTGTTCTTCCTGGTCTGCAAGGCAACCTTATCCCTGGTGGACTCTTTGATGATTCCGAGGGCATAGTCGGGATTTGTCGCCTGCTCGGTCACCAGGTCGGGGTACTTGCCGTTGATGGAAAGCTGCGCGAAGTTCGGCAGGTTGGTGTTGGATTCGCCGATGACCATGCCGCCGTCGTGGCCATACTTCACCTTCCAGTTGCCGCGGCTCTTGAAATCGGACCCGATGAAGCGGGCCGGCCCGCCGGCGGGGGTGTCGAAGAAGAAGCCGTTGACGACGGCATCCGGCCCGGCCAGTTTGGTCACCCGCACCAGCACGTGGCCGCTGACGTTCCAGCTCAGGTACTTGCCGTTGCTGAAATCGCTGAGCGTCTGCGAGGTCAGCACCGCGCCGGTGTCGGGGTCGATCAGGTCGATGCGCTCCTGGCGGCCGGCCTTCTCAAAGTCGGTCGCGTAGAGCGTCATCTGGTGGGCGCCGGTGAAGTTCATGTCGAAGGTCATCACGTCAGGCGTGGAGAAATCGCCGACGAAGCGTTTCTTGTCATTGGTGAGATACTGCAAACCCCGCGGGTCCTTGCTGGTGGGCTTGACGAGCTGGCCGGTGCCGCCGGTGAGGTTGACGCCGACGAAGCCGGGGAAGGCGGAGGACTGGCCGGGGAGGAAGAGGCCTTCGGAGCCGAAGGTGCCCATCCAGGCGCCGCGGGTGGTCGTGTCGGTGCCGGTGAACAGGAACGGCGACTGCGTCGGGGTGTCGAAGAACAGGCCGCTGACGACCGCATCGGGCCTGGCGGGATTGGGATCGGTCACGGTCGGACTGGGGTTCGCAGAGGTGTTGGTCACCTTGATCTGCACCGCGCCCTGCAGGTCCCATTGCAGGTATTCACCCTGCTTGAAGTCGGGGATGAACTGGGTATCGAGGATAGCGCCGCTGCTGGCATCGAGGATGTCGACCCGCTCGGAGCGGCCGAGCCTTTCGTAGTCGGCCGCGTACAGCGTCACGCGATGGGTGGCGGTGTCGGTGAAGTTCATGTCGAACGTCATCGTGTCGGCTGTCGAGAAATAGCCCTCGATGCGGGAATTGGGATCGGTCACCTTCTGCAGCGCGACGGGGTTGGAGGTGCTGGCGTTGATCACCTTGCTGACGCCGCCGGTGGCGACGACGGGGGCGAAGTCGGGGAAGGCGGTGGAGTCGCCGACGACATAGGCGCCCTGCTGGCCATAGCTTCCCTGCCAGTTGCCTTCGCTGAAGACGTCGCCGGTGACGAACTGGTTCTGGATGTTGCGGATGGAGCGGTAGGCGTCAACGCGGCCGCCGGTGGCGACGACGTTGGGGATGTTGTAGGGGCTGTGCAGGGAAGGGATCTGCACCGCGCCATCGAGGACCGCCTGCTTGAGCTGGGCGACGGTGGCATTGGGGTTGGCCGCCTTTTCGAGGGCGACGATGCCGGTGACGATGGGGGTGGCCTGGGACGTGCCGCTGAGCGCGGCGTACTGCCGGAAATCCTCCACGCCCACGAGTTCGCCGGTGATGGTGGTGTCGTAGCTGGGAGCGGTGGCGAAGATGCCAACGCCGGGGGCGGCGACATCGACGCTGGCGGCGCCATAGTTGGAGAATCCGGCCAGCTTATCCTGGTTGTCGGTGGCCGCGACGGTGATCACGTTCGGCAGGTTCAGCGAGTATTTGGCGGGAAAGCTCTGGAAGGCGTCGTTGTTGATCGAATCATTTCCGGCGGCGGCGAGGAAGACGATGCCGGCGGTGCCGGCGTCGGCGACGGCGGCGGATTCGACTTCATCGAATGGGAATGTCTGCCCGCCGAGGCTGGCGTTGATGGCGACGATGTTGAAGCCTTCGTGCTTCAACATCGTGATGTATTCGATGCCCGCGATGATGGTTGCATCCGTCGCGCCGCCGTCGGCGGGGAAGATGCGCACGGGCAGGAGCTGCACCTGCTGGGCGACGCCGCTGACGCCGATGCCGTTGTTGCCGACGGCGCCGATGATGCCGGCGACGTTGGTGCCGTGGCCATTCAGATCGATGGGGTCGTTGGTGTTTTCGTCGAAGTTCCAGCCGCGGGTGTCATCGACGAAGCCGTTACCATCGTCGTCGATGCCGTTGCCCGCGATTTCCTTGGTGTTGGTGAACATATTGGCGGCGAGGTCGGGATGGTTGTAGTCGATGCCGGTGTCGAGAACCGCCACCACGACATCGCGTGAGCCGGTGGTGATGTCCCAGGCCTTTTCGGCCTCGATGTCGGCGCCGACGGCGCCGTTCTGGGGATCGGAGAAGCCTGACGGGTCTGTCACCAGCGCGCCGGTGTTGTGCAGGTGCCACTGGTTGCCGTAAAACTCGTCATTGGGGACGAAATCGAGGTGACTGATCTCATTGGGCGAGATGGAAACCTTCGCCCGCAGCTTGCTGGCGAGGCGCTGCATCTGGCCGACCGATTTCGGGGAGTCAAACTGGAAATAACCATCTGCGATAGTGGCGACGTTGGTGAAACCCTTCCGGGCAGCAAGCTTCTGAAAATCCACGTCCGTATTAAGGTGGGCGACGTATTGGCCGTCAATAGCCTGGGTCTGAACCCCGTGCCAGGTGACAGTGCTCGCGCCCGAGAGCAGCAGCCTTCCTTCCAGCGATTCAAGCTGAAGGCTGCATGGCGGCGCGGAGGCCGGCCTGCGCTGCTCGAACCCCTTGAACAGACTCCTCAAACCGGCCAGGTGCTTGTTCATCCTCGAATCCTCGGTGTGTGCCAGCGATGACGATGGGCGCTTTTCGACGCATTCCAGGGGGAAAAGCCCACCAGCCGCGAGAATAAAGAGGCCCTCCCCGCAAGTCAACTTTTGCCGATCTTTCGCGAGGTGGAAAAGCCCGATCTCCAGCCGGGGAATCCTGGTGCGATTTCAGGCCCGTTGGCCGTTTCCGGCGTGTGCGCACACTTGCCCGCGGCGTTTGCGGGGCGTTTTGGACCGCGGCAGTGAGCGCGCCGATGTGCGGCGCACCGCAAGCGACCTGCCTTTGCGCGCCCGGGTGAAGTTCCGAATCCATAGAGCGAGCAGTTGCCCACGGCTGCGGACCTGCAGATGCTTATAGATCGCTTTGACGTGGGCGTGGACGGTGTGGAAGCTGATTCCCAACTTCGGGGCGATCTGGCTTTCCGTCAGGCCCTCGATCAGGTGAGCCAATACCTCCCGTTCCCGCGCGGATAATGCTGCCATCGCCATGCCGCTCCTTAAAAGATGGTTCCTCTAAGGGGATTAACGCAATCCGCGCGAAAACATGACAAAGATTTTTTCCGGGGATCACTTTTTACGTCTGGCGGTGGCGAAACTGACCGGCAGGGCAGCCACGCGAACAAAAAAACCGGGCCAGGATGCAAAATACCCTAATCCGGTAATTGACGGCTTTTTGAGGGCGTTGACAATACTGTTGCATCGCTGTGAGCGATGGGAATCGGGGACTACCAGGTCGTGCGGGGCGGCCCTCCTTTCCAAGCCTGTTCTGGGTGTTGGGTGAGTTCAAAAGGGAGTCGCCATGTCCAAGTCCTCTCGCCGGGGCCGCGCAGGCCGGGAACGCGCCGCCTCGGTCTCAATCCTGAACAAAGCGGTCGTTGAAGTGCTGGAGGAGCGGAGAATGCTCTCCACCGTCACCATCGCCACCACGACATACGATGCCTACGAGGCCGGGGCAGTGCCGGGAACGATTACCGTCACCCGCGATGGCGATACCAGCAATGATCTGACCGTCTATGTGCAGGAGACAAATGACCCATATGGAACGGGGTGGTACTGGACTGGCGGGGACGCAGGGTATCTGGATTATCACCTTTCGGTGAACAGAGTGAGCGACTGGGAAGCTCCGATGGCCGTGGTGACTATCCCGTCGGGAGAGAGCAGCGCCGCATTCAACGTGATTCCGAATGCGGACAGTATTTTCGAGAACGATGAGTCAGCCAACTTCACACTCGTCGAGGATCCTTATGATAGCAGTTATTACAGTGTCGGTAGCCCCGCCGCGGCCAGCGTAGTCGTTCACGACATGACAATCGCGCAGTTTTCCGGGTTTTCGAACGTAAGTCTCCAGGAAGGCTCAGGCAGCGTCAACGTACCCTTCTTGCGCTGGACCAGCGACACCTCATCGGATTTGACCGTGTGGTACCAGGTCCAGTTTGTCGATCCGCCACAGGAAGGCAGTGCGTCGGCCAATGACCTCACTATCGGAAATGCCACGTTGCAGAGCGATGGCAGCCTTCTTGGCTCGGTAACCATTGCCTCGGGGGACTCCTTCGGCTCGGCATCGCTGGCGGCAGTAGCCGACGGCGTTGAGGAAGGTGGCGAGTGGGTGACGCTGCAGATCATTCCCGATCCAAACAGCGCGTACTCTTATACCACCTGTACGAACAGCCAGACACAGGTGATGCTCACCGACCGCCCGGCCATCAGTGTCACCGGCGCTGACACCGTGGTGGCCGGCCGGCCG
>DAIOHQ010000069.1:14953-19855 GCA_036744635.1 Tepidisphaeraceae bacterium
CGGTAGACCGGGTGGTCCTCGAGCCGCCGTACACGCTGGACCTGTCGGCCTCGAATCCCACGCGGGAGACGACGTGGTCGATAGACTGGGGCGACGAGAGCGATCCAGATGAGGACTCGGTCGTCGGCGAGTCGATCACCGGCAATCCAACGTCGGTTGATCACACCTATGCCGATGCCGGCAACCACACCATCACCTCCTCGGCCACCGACAGCGGCGGCGGGCCGTATGCGGCAACACCGATTGCATTGACTGTGACGCCCACCCCCCCGGAGGGTCCGGACAATCTGATCGCCGATTCCGGCGACGGTGTGGTCGATCTCTCCTGGGATGCGGTAGAAGGCGCCGCCAGCTACAACGTCTATCGCGCCACCAGCGCTGGCGGAGAAGGAATAACGCCCTTTGCCATGGGCCTCACGAGTACAAGCTACACCGACAGCAGGGTGGTGCCAGGCACGACCTATTACTACAAGGTCACTGTGCTGAACAGTATCGGGATGGAAAGTCTTCCGTCCGCCGAAGCCTCGGGGTTTGTGCCAGTCGGCCTAAGCTGTCTCATTAGTGGCCCGGCGGCCGTGGATGAAGGCTCGGCCTACAGCCTCTCGCTCTCAACCAACGAACCATCCAGCGACGGAGTGTGGCTCGTGAACTGGGGCGATGGCCTATCGGATTCGGTTACCGGGGATCAAACCAGTGTCACGCACACATACTCCGACGGGCCGAACTCCTACGCAATCTCGGCACAGTTCACCCTAGGAAGCGAAGTTGCCCAAGCGGGAATGATCGTTCGCGATCCGACATTCGGCTCCAACGGGCAAGTCATTTCCACGCTGGGGGCGGGCGATTCCATCGTCCAGCCGGACGGGAAGATCCTTGTCCTAGCTTCCACTGCCAATGCATCGGTACTGGTGCGGTATAACGCCGATGGCACGGTGGATCAGGAATTCGGTAATAACGGCGTGGCAACCTTAAGCACCTCCGGCTACGAAACCGGGATAGCGCTTGTGCCCGATGGGCGCATTCTCGTCGGCTCTTGGAGCAATCTAGGCCCAAGTGTTGCTCGCTATAGCAGCACTGGCATTCCTGACTCCAGCTTCGGTATCGCCGGCACCGCCACGCTTCCTGTAAGTGCGCCACTTGGCATCCACATAGCGGTGGGAACCGACGGAAAGATTGTGTTGGGCGGATCTGTACTGATCCCTGATCCCACCTTTGGTTACGTCCAACACTCTTACTTCGCCGGACGGTTCAATTCCGATGGCTCCGTGGACGCGAGCTTTAATGGAGTGGGTTGGACCGTGACGGATATCACAATTGGCGACGACGATGCGGGTGCAGTCGTCGTTCAGTCTGATGGCAAGATCATTGTCGGGGGGTCAGCCCAGGGCGATTTTGCGCTGGTGCGCTACAACCTAGATGGAAGCCTCGATCAGAGTTACGGGACTGAAGGCGTCGCAAGCGGAAGGGTGGGCATGCTCTATGGTAGCGCCGTCACCAGCTTGATCGTCCAGCCCGATGGCAAAGTACTCGTCGGTGGCTCTACCACATTACTGACACCATCAGGGGATCCAGTCGTATACGCTTTGATACGGTTCAACACCAACGGCACGATTGACGATACCTTTGGATCGCCTGATGGCTATGCCTCAAGTTATCAGGTCCTGACCAGCTTCGACGGCGATGCCTGGATCAATCGCCTGGTGCTGTGGGGCAACCGAATCTTGGCGGTTGGGACCAAAGAAAGTGCGGCTATAAACAATAGCAATATGGCCATCGTCTGTTACCGATCTGATGGATCGTTGGACTATGGCTTTGGATCGAATGGAACATTGATTGAGGATGTTTCGGGAAGCATGGACACCGCCGAAAACGTGGCGGTGCAGTCGAACGGTAAGCTTGTCGTCATCGGCACAAGCTACACCGGGACCTCAGAAAAACTCGCATTGCTTGGCTACAGCGATCAGAGCGAGAACTCTATAGCTGTGCTGGTGAATAACGTCGCCCCGACGGCCGCGATCTCCGGGGCTCCCGCCACAAGTTTGCCCGGCACGGCCATCAATCTCGGCAGCACGGCCAGTGATCCCGGGAATGACACCCTCAGCTATCTGTGGAGCGTGACGAAAGACGGCGACGACTTCACCTTGCCGGAGGGGACGATCGTCGATGCCTCGACGTTCAGCTTTACGCCGGCCGATGCCGGCAGCTATGCCGTCAGCCTTCTGGTGAGCGACGGCGATGGCGGCTCGGCCACCGACACCAGAACCATCGCGGTGTCGCAGACGGCAAGTGTCTCGGCCGACCCCACCAGCATCAACGAAGGCTCGCCGATGACGCTGACGCTCACCAGCAGCGATCCCGACAACACCACCGGCTGGACCATAAACTGGGGCGATCCCAGCGATCCAGATAACGTCCAGACCATCGACGGCAATCCGGCCAGTGTAGAGCACATCTATCGCGATGGCGCCGATGCCTATTCGCCGTTTTCGATCTCGGCGACGGCCACCATCGGCGGCCAGACGGTCGACGCCCAGGGCGTCGATGTCTTCGTGCAGAACGTGGCCCCGACGCTGTCCATTTCCGGCGGCGCGGCGACCACGATCGGCTCGCAATACGTGCTGAACCTCTTCTGCAGCGATCCCGGCGACGACACCCTCAGCGGCTGGGAGATCAACTGGGGCGACGGGGGATCCGTCGAGACCGTTGCCGGAGATGCAACGTTTGCTACCCACACCTACACCGCCGCCGGCACCACCACCATCACCGCCACCGCCGCCGACGAGGATGGCGGGCCGTATGTGGCGAACAACCAGGGTGTCACCATAACCCTTGCGCCTCCGGATACGTCGGCCGCATCGGTGAATCTTGAGGCCGTCGCCGGCGATGGCGTCGTGGATCTGTCGTGGGCGGGCGTCTCCGGAGCGACCAGCTACCGGCTGTACCGCTCCACCGTCAGCGGCGAGGAAGGCACGACGCCCTATGCGTCGGGCATCACCGGCACTTCATTTGAGGACAGCAATGTCAGCGACGGCACGGCCTATTACTACGTGCTCTCGGCCGTCAACTCTGGCGGGGAAAGTGGGCAGTCGGAAGAAGTGTCGGCGTTGCCCTCGCAACCGTCGTTCTTCATCGACGGCGATGGTTCGGTGAATGAAGGGGAAGAATATACCCTCAACCTCATCGCGGCGAATCAGGACCCCTCGGGTTGGCAGATCGACTGGGGCGATGGCGAATCCTCTTCGCCCGACGGCTCGGCCACCAGCGCGACCCACACCTACGCCGACGGCCCCAATGATTTCACGATCAGCGCGACCGCCAGCGTGGGCGATGGAAATTTCAGTGCCGGATCGCTCGATGTCAGCGTGAACAATGTCGCCCCGACGGCCGATTTCGCCGCCTCGGATTCCGCGCCGGATGAAGGCTCATCCGTCACGTTCACTTTTTCCAATCAGGATGATGCCTCCGATGCCGATAAGCAGGCCGATTTCACCTACAGCTACGACTTCGATGGCGACGGCACGTTTGAGGTGCAGGATGTCACCGACGCCAGCCAGGACCACACCTTTACGGACAATGGCCGCTATACCGTCGTCGGCCGGATCACCGATCAGGATGGGGATTACACGGATTATCCCATCGAAATTGACGTGGCGAACGTGGCGCCGACGTTCACGATCACTCCGTCGGCCACACAGATCAACGAAGGCCAGAGCGTCACGCTGGCGTTCGCGCCGCCGGAAGGCGGTCCGGTCGATCCCGGCGCCGACACCATCGGCAAGTGGACGATCGACTGGGGGGATGGAACTGTCGCAGACGGGGAAACATCGGACGTCACGGCGTTGCCTGATATCCAAACCATCGAGACGGCCGGGCTTCCGGGGCCGGTCACGCATACATACTCGGATAATCGCAAAGACAATGCTCCATTCCAGATTCTGATCAGCGCCAAGGATGAGGATGGAACCTACCCGCAGGCGCCGATCGACATTGCTGTCAGCAACGTCGCTCCCGATCTCGCCGGCGTCACCGGATCGGTGCTGCAGACGTACGCCAATGACCTTGGCGGGCCGAACTACATGGTCAGTCTAAGCGCCACGGATCCGGGCCTGGATACCATCAGCAGCTGGAGCGTGGACTGGGGAGATGGCAGCACGCCGGATGCTGCTATTCCGGGAAACACGCCGTATGTCACGCATAGGTACCAAGACACCAGCTCCAGCACTCCCATTGTCATAACCTGCACGGATGAGGACGGAACCTATCTGCAATCCTTACCAGCCGTTGCGGCAGCCCCACCGACAGGTTTCACGGCCGCACTAAACGCAACTAACCCTACGAGTCAGATTAATCTCGCGTGGAACGGCCAAAGCAATATTAATGGCTTCATAGTGGAATTATCAACGGACGGGGCACCTTGGAAAGAAATTGCGCGGCCGGTGTCCACTGCCACGTCCTATGTGGCAACGGGTTTAAGCGCCGCAACTTCCTACTCATTCCGCCTACGCGCTTTCAATGGCCTGACGAATTCCTCACCCGTTCCCCAGAATTTAGAGATTGGTGCTGACACGATTACGACTGCACCCATCACCGGCACTCCTGATGCCCCATCGGGACTCACTGCCACGATTGTAGACGGCAATGTCAAGCTTGAATGGCAAGACAACCCGGATGCCCAAGTGTCGTTTTATGTCGAGGCATATTCTCCTGACGCGCCTCCCTCGTCTTATCTTCCCAGTCAGCCACTGTCACCGTGGGGTCGAGTTTACGACTATGGTATTCAAAGGGATGGGAATTCGGCTTGGCTTTACGTCACGAATTCAGAAACAGCTTGGTATCGATGGAGTCAGGTTGACCTTCCCCACAAATGGTGGGCGCGCCGGAAGGAGAGCATAATGCTCTTCA
>DAIOHQ010000070.1:0-19821 GCA_036744635.1 Tepidisphaeraceae bacterium
TAAAATCGAGAGAAACCGAACCTAACACCGAGAACTAGCCGGACAGTAGTGATGACAAATGACAAATGACCAATGACAAATGACATCCATCTTGAAGGAGGATGCCTTGGAACGCGTGCAACTGGGAAACGATGTGGCGTTGGAATTGTCGGTCGGCGCGGATGGGACCTTCGGGGGTGTGGGGGCGGTGGAGATCGGCGGGGTGGCCATGCGGAGTCCGCGCCGGCCATGGTTTGTGGAGGTGCGCACGCCGGATGCGTGGGAACTGGGGAGCTGGCGGGTGGTGGGTCGGCAGGAGAGTTCCGATGCTTTGGCGCTGACGATGGAAGGCAGCGCCCGGGCAGCGGGGATCATGGAATGGATGGTGCATGAGGTGCGCAATCGCCACAACACCGCCGACTGGTCGGCGACTCCGCAGCCGGCGCCCGATACCCAATTGCAATGGAAGTTCACCCCGGCAGCGCGGCGGTTCGGGCAGGGGGGGCGGTGGGAGGCCACGGGCTTCACCTACCAGTTCGGCTACCGCAGCGCGCGGTACCCCATCTATCGCATCCTGGAGCACGGCACCTGGGAGCCGGGTGGCGCTGCCGTGGGCAACGAGATCTGGATGCGCAACTGTTTCGTGCCATCCATCGTGCCGCTGCAGAGTCCCGAGCAGTTCCACGCCACCGAGTGGTATCTGCCGGACTGCGCCAACCCCAACGTCTTCCAGTTCCTGCCGCTGCAGACCGAGCTGCAGGGATTCACCTTCACGCCGGGGCCGCGCGGGACGCTGATCACCTGGGCCACGCGGGTAGCGCACGTGCGCACGCTGCTGCAAAAGCCCGGTGGCGTCGATGAGATCGAGCATTGGCACGAGCACTGCGGGGATCTGTCGCCGGAGTTCACCACCTCGCCGATGGAGGTGCTGTGGGTGCCGGGGGGATTGGATCGGACAGATCGGTTCAACCTGTACGAGGCCGTCAAAGAGCTCGTGCACGATACCCTGCACGTGGAGTTGGGCATGCGCCGCGAGCGCATCGTCTCGTACGGCATGATCGAAGAATGGGGGCCGGCCGACCTGGAGCGCTTCGCGCGGCTGGGACTGCCCAAGCTGCTGGCGGCCGGGGCACGCAAGGTGTACGTGGCCAACCATTTCCAGAACAACATGAACACCTGGGGCGTGTCCAACATGTGCTGCACGGTGGACTACCAGGTCGCCGAGAGCGTCGGTGCCGACAAGCTGACGGCCTTCTGCCGGCAGGCCCGCGCGGGCGGGGCGAAGGTGGAGATGTGGGCCAACAGCTCGATTTCAGTGCTGACGGAGATCTTTCGCAACCGCAACGGGACATCCGACCGGATTCGCTTCCTGCCGCTGGAAGGCTCGATCGCCGAGACCTTGGCCACGGCCAATGCCCCGTTCACCCGCAACGCATCCAACGCGATCGAGGCCGACCATTACACGCCGATCTTTGCCGTGCTGAACCTGCGCGATCCTGACATCCGCGCCTACTGGCTGCGGCGCTGGCGGCAGGCGCACGATGAGGTGGGACTGGAGGGGATCTTCCTCGACTCCAGCTTCAACCTCTCCAGCGACAAGTTTCATTGGGTCCAGAACGCGCATTACCGTACTCCCGGGGGCGGAGGGGGGGTCACCGCCGACCAGACGCACCTGCTGGGTTTCTATCGACCCGCACAGGAGCCGCCGGCGGCGATCCTGTCGCAATACCGGGCGCACCTGGAGTTGATGGTCGAGATGCAGGGCGCGGGGTATGAATACTGCAACGAGGACCTGGGCGTCTTCGGCCTGCACCGCCACGGCCCGGGCGTGCAGGCGCGGCTGGACAGCCTGCCGCTCTGGTCGGAATGCATCTGCGAGTTTGACGCGGCGGCGATCCGCGCGGCCCCCGGGGGATACGACCCGGAGGATGTGTTTTTCCGCGGCCTGGCCTATCGCATGGTCTGGCCCATCCACTGGGACCCGCAGAAAGATGCCCTGAGCTTCCATTACGGCGGCCTGCGCAGCGAGCAGGACCGGCCGTCCGACCGACACCTGGCCCTGCTGCGGGCTTTCAATGAGGTCTCACCGTGGATGCGCCGTCGCACCGTCCTGCCCGAGGATCGCGGAGTGCTGTACGAGGCAGACTCCCCCTCGGGTGAGGGACGGCAGGCAGGGGGGGTGCTCTTCGCGTTCCAGGATCACCGCCACGATCTGCCCCCGCGCGGGGGGCCGATGAAGGTGTGCGATGTGCTGGATGGTGGGGAGCGGACGCTGTCCGCCATCGATGCCCGGCGGCAGGGCATCTACGTGTATCAATAGGAGGGGTGGGATTGATGCCAACCTCCCCTTCCCCCAGTGAACAGCCACCTGTCGGACTCGAACCGACAACCTGCGGTTTACAAAACCGCTGCTCTGCCAATTGAGCTAAGGTGGCGGGGGCGGGGGGGCCGCCTTGCGGTGCGTGCAATCATAGCAGGGGGCGGGGGTGGAGGGAATTGGCGGTGGCGCGGTTTTGGCGGCGAGCTACCATGGCGTCATGCGGCGGATGTATACGGTTGGGCATTCCACGCGGACGCTGGAGGAGTTGGCCGGGATGCTCAAGGCGCACGGGGTGGCGGCGGTGGCGGATGTGCGGCTGATTCCGCGCTCGCGGCGGGTGCCCTGGTTCAATGCCGACGTGCTGCCGGGGGAGCTGGCGAAGCTGGGGTTGGCATATCTGCCCTTTGGGCAACTGGGAGGGCGGCGGCGGGCGGCGAAAGATTCGCCCAACACAGGCTGGCGGAACGAGAGCTTTCGCGGCTATGCGGATTTCATGCAGACGGAGGCGTTCAACGAAGGGATCGAACAGTTGATGGCGGCCGCGGAGAAGCGGGCGACAACGATCATGTGCGCGGAGGCGGTGCCGTGGCGGTGCCACCGATCGCTGATCGGAGATGCGCTGCTGGTGCGCGGGTGGGAGGTGCTGGACATCATGAGCACGAGCAAGGTGCAGCCGCACGTGTTGACCAAGTTTGCCAAGGTGGAGGGATTGAAGATCTCGTATCCGCCCGAGGAGAGCTTGTTCAAAGGGTCGCTATGAACTTGCGCAATTCGGCGCCATTTGTCATCCTGAGGTACTCCGAAGGATCTGCGTGGATCACCATTCGAAGGCCAGATCCTTCGGAGTACCTCAGGATGACACCAACGCCGTAGGAATGGTGCGAAATCGCGCGCGGCTATTTTGTTCATGCGAAAGGCGGGGAAACCCGCCCCCACGATCATGTGCGCGAGCTTTACACCTTCACGGTTTTCACCAGTTCCTTCACATGATCCACGGAGGATTGGAACATTTTCTTCTCGGCCTCGTCGAGCTGAATTTCGATGATTTTCTCTACTCCGGCCGTGCCGAGGATGCAGGGGACGCCGACGAAATAGCCGCCGACGCCGTATTCCTTCTCGCAATAGGCGGCGCAGGGGAGGATGCGTTTTTTGTCGCGGATGATGGACTCGGCCATGGCGATGGTGGCGGCGGCGGGGGCGTAATAGGCGCTGCCAGTCTTGAGCAATTTCACGATCTCGGCGCCGCCGTCGCGGGCGCGCTGGACGATCTGGTCGAGGCGTTCTTTGCTGACGAGCTGGGTGATGGGGATGCCGCCGGCGAAGGTGTAGCGCGGCAGGGGGACCATGTCGTCGCCGTGGCCGCCGAGCAGCAGGGCGTGGACATCCTCCACCGAGCAGCCGATCTCGGCGGCGAGAAACGAGCGATAGCGGGCGGCATCAAGCACGCCGGCCTGTCCGACGATGCGCCCGGTGGGGAAGCCGCTGGCCTTCCAGGCAACGTAGACCATCGCATCCAGCGGATTGCTGACGACGATCATGACCGCGTTGGGGCTGTGCTTGGCGACATTCTCGGCCACGCTTTTCACGATGCCGGTGTTGATGTTGATCAGGTCATCGCGGCTCATGCCCGGCTTGCGGGCGACGCCGGCGGTGACGATGACCACATCGGAGTCGGCGGAGGGTTCATAAGTGGTAGCGCCGACGATTTTGGCGTCGAAGCCCTCGACGGGTGACGCTTCGTAGAGGTCGAGCGCCTTGCCCTGGGGCATACCTTCGACCTGGGGGATGTCGATCAGCACGATGTCGCCGAGTTCTTTGCTGGCGGCCCAGTGGGCGCAGGTGGCGCCGACGTTGCCGGCGCCGATGATGGAGATTTTGGCTCGTTTCATATCCGCGGTCCTTTGCTGTTGATTCGCCTGGTTTTCAGTCCCGGATGATCGGGAGGCCTGAGTTGGGGGATTATGAACAAAATTGCTGGCGCTGCAATCGGCTCATTCAGCTTGTGCATCCGATAAACGGATCTCCGGCGGCTGGGTGTAATCGATGGCCAGGTCATAGCCGAGCAGGTTGTAGACCGTTGTCAACGCAGCCTGCAGATCAAGAGGGACGTCCCCATCGCCAGGCAAGAGCGGGACCGGCACCGTGGGCAGCGGCTGATCAAGGGGAATCGGCCATACGTCAGTCAGCGGCCGGGAATCGGCGCGGCTCAGAAAAACAAAGTAAGGCGCGTCCGGCAGCGCCTGCCGCATGGGGATGCGCTGGCCTTCGCGCAGCAGGTCGATCTCGATCAGATGCGCGGTGCTCAACAGCAGGCGGCGGCGTTTGGCGAGGTATTCTTCGCGGCCGTCGCCGCGCTTGTTGGTGGGGGACAGCACCTCGATGGCGGTGACGAGCTGGCGGTTGGCGGCGTCGCGAATTTCGACCGTGACGTGCGGGATCGATTCCGGCATGACCGTCTGCATTTGCAGAGGAGGCGAAATGACGGCGGTTGCCGCGGGAGCCGGTGCGGTCACGCCGCCGGTGATCACGCCCGCGTCGGGATATACGCTGGCCGTGGCGACGGCAATGCTGTCGGGCGTCGCGATGACGAAGCGCTCACTGGTGAGGGCCAGATAGCGCGGGCGCAGCTTCGGGGCCAACTGCCGGGCAATTTCCGCGCTAAGTTGGGCGTGTATGCTCATCCACAGCGAGCCTTCAAGATAAGGGTCCATTCCGGGAAACGGGGAAGGCATGGCATCGGCTCCTGCGTCGGTGGAAGATTGCCGTTGGATTGTAGCATCGATTGGTGGATGAGCCGCGCTCTTTGATCATGAAAGGATCGGAGCGGGTGCCTGACACTTTACGCGGCCGAGAAAAAATATGGCTGGATTCGGGTGGATGAGTACATCCACCGCTCATCCAGCCATGGCAGACAAGAATGTCCGCCCCACCAAAACAAGGCAAAGCCGTCTGAAGTGTCACGCACTCGATCGGAGCGGGTGGCATTTGGAAGAGGGTTGGACTAAAACGGGTGGAGGTTGTTTGCGCGCTGTAAGGGTGCGATTTATCGCACCACTCAGGCGGAATGGTGCGATGAATCGCACCCTGCGAAATTCTGGAGAACATGATGAAACTGATGCGGTGGTGGCTGGCGGCGGTGGTAATCGGCGCTTCGGGGCTGGGATGTGGGAAGAATTCCGGGGTGGGCACTACGGCGCAGCCGGCGAAGTTGTCGGGAGTCGCCAAGGCGGCTGCCACACAACCTGCGCAGGTGGACACCGAGACGTTGAAGAGCGAAAGCGCCCGGCCGGCAACCGACGCTGCGGCGTCGATCGCCTTCACGGAGGAGACGTTGCCCAACGGGCTGCGGGTGATTTATGCGCCGTTGCACCAGGCGCCGGTGGTTCACGTGCGGGTGCTGTATCACGTGGGCTCGCGCGATGAGCGGCCGGATCGGCAGGGGTTTGCCCACATGTTCGAGCACATGATGTTTCGCGGGTCGGCCCACGTGCCGCCGCAGGAGCACATGAAGCTCATCGGAATGGTGGGGGGTTATTCCAATGCCTTCACCTCGTTCGACCAGACGGTCTACGTGAACACCATTCCGTCGAATTACCTGGAGATGGCGCTGTATCTCGAAGCCGATCGGATGGCCTCGTTCAAGGTGACCGAGGAGATCTACAAGATCGAGCGGAACGTGGTGGCCGAGGAATGGCGGATGAAGCAGAACCGGCCGTACGGCAATATGTATGAGGATTTCCTGAAGACCGCCTTCACCAAGCACAGCTATCGCTGGACGCCGATCGGCAACATGGAGCATCTGAAGAACGCCCACGTGGAGGAGCTGCAGGATTTTTTCAATACCTATTACATTCCGAATAATTCGGTGCTGGTGATCGCGGGGGATTTCAAGGATGAGCAGGCCAGGGAGCAGGTACACAAGTATTTCGGCTGGATACCGAAGGGCGCGCCGGTGCCGCGGGCGATCCCGGCCGAGCCCAAACAGACCGAGGCGAAGCAGTCGGTGGTGCCGCAGACGGTGCCGCTGCCGGCCTTGCTGATCGGTTGGAAGGTGCCGGGATTCAAGTCGGATGACCACTATCCGCTGGCGCTGCTGCAGACGATCCTCGGCGGCGGGCGCTCCAGCCGGCTGGATGCGAAGCTGGTGAACAGCGAGCACCCGCTGTGTACCGATGTGGGGGCGAGCGACTGGCAGCTCGAGGATGCCAGCTTTTTCGGCGTCAACGCAACCGTGATGCAGGGGCAGAAGGTGGAGGAGGTTGAGAAGGCGCTGAAGCAGGCGGTGGCGGATGTGCGCGAGAAGGGGGTGACCGACGAGGAGCTGACCAAGGCCAAGACGCAGATGCGGATTCGCAAGGTTCGCGGGCGCGAGACGGCCACCGACTTAGCCGAGCAGCTCGGCTCGGAGGCGCTGTTCGGGGATGATCCGAATCGCGTCAATACCGAATTGCCGAAGCTGGAGGCGGTAACGTCGGCCGATATTCAGCGGGTGGCGAAGGAATATCTTGAGCCGCAGTTTTCGACGACGCTGATCATCCAGCCCGACCCGCTGGGCAAAGCGCAGCGCGAGGCGGCCACGCAGGCGACGGCTGTTGAGCAAGCCGCGGTCCAGCCGGCCACCCGGCCGATCGAGGCGCGGGTGATCACCTTCCCGCAGGACTATCCGCAGCAGGCCCCGATCGCGCAGGCGCAGACCAATCCGAAATTTGAAAAGGGCGTCGAGCAGCCGGTGAGCGGCGTGAAGGTGATCGTGATGGCCGACCACCGCCTGCCGCTGGTGGGATGGAATTTCACCATGCGGCGCGGTTCGCACGCCGAGCCGGCGGGCACGGTGGGGCTGGGGTGGCTGACGGCGGAGATGGTTCGGCGCGGGCCGCAGGGGACCACGTTTACGCAGTTCAACCAAGGGTTGGAGGAAAAGGGAATCACCATCGAAGTGAGCGATGGCGGAGATTACACGCGGCTGAGCGGCTCGTGTACGTCCGATCAACTGGACGAGGCGATCGAGCAGTCGCGGAAGCTGCTGGCGTCGCCGCTGTTCGATGCGCAGCAGTTCGAGGCGCTGCAGTCGCAGTTGATCGACGTGCTGCGCGGCCAGCAGGCCAGCGCCGGCAACGTGGCGTCCAACGACCTGTCGCACGCGATCTTCGGCGATTCGCCAGTGGGCCGCTATGCGACGCCGCAAAGTCTTTCCGGAATTACGCTACAGGATGTGCGGGACTATTTTGTACGGACGTATCGGTCCAACGACGCGATTCTGCTGCTCTCCGGGGATGTCAGCGTGGAGAAGGGCCAGGCGCTGGCGGCGAAGCTGCTGTCGGCCACCTCCGCGATGGAAGCACTGCCGCAGGTGAAGTATGAGCTGCCGCCGACTCCGGCCAAGCGGCGGATCATCCTGGTGGATCGGCCGGAAGGGAAGCAGAGCACCGTTCGCATGGGCATTGTCGCCTATGACATCCACTCGGATGAAAAATTCGCCGGCTCGGTGGGCAATCAGATCCTCACCGCCGGCATCGACTCGCGCCTCGGCCGCTACGTGCGGGCGCAGAAGGGGTTGGCCTATTCGGTGAACGGCTATTTTTCCCCCGGCCGCCACGCCGGGGCGTTCTATGGCCAGACCGACACCAAGATCGAATCGACGGCGGATGCGGTCGAGGCGATGTTCAAGGTCTTCGACGACATGCGCAAGGAAAATGTCACCGACAAGGAAATGATCGAGGCGAAGCTGCGTGTCAGCGGCGGCATGGTGATGGGGATGCAGACCATCGCCCAGCAGGCGCAATATCGGATCGACGCGATCCTCAACGGATATCCGGTGGATTATTACGATGTGTATCCGCAGCGCATCGAGAAGGTCGTGCCTGGGCAGGTGCGCGACGTCATGCAGAAATATGTCAACGATGACGCGATGACGATTGTGGTGGTGGCGCCGGCGGCGGCCGTGCAGGAACAACTGAAGCGGCTGGGAGAAGTCGAGGTGCTGCCGATGCCCTCCAAGCGCGGCGGGACGACCACGCAGCCGGTGACAGCGCCGGAACTATTGAAACCGGCAAAGTAATGGCGGATTGCGGCTGTGGCGGGCGGGCGCTAAATGACCGTGGGCAACTCCGCGCTTTCCATCCCGGCTTGATGTCATCCTGAGGTACTCCGAAGGACTCTGCGTGGATCGCAGGATCAAGCCAGATGCTTCGGAATACCTCAGCATGACAATGGCGCGGAAGTGCGCAGTGTGAGCTAGCCGGCTCTTGGCGATTCCTTGAGGCCGGCCGAGGTGGATGCATTGGAACAGATGGCGCCGTGCAGCCAGCAGGTGTAACAGGCCTGGTGGCGGAGGGGAAAATCGCAGGCCGCAGCTTGCTGCAACGTCTTTCCAAGCACCGAATCGGGCTGTTCGATCAGGATCGGGCAGACGTGGACGCCGCGGTCGGTGATGATGCGGGAATTGGAACAGAGCAGGATGGAGGCGTCGAAGCCGGCCATCATCGCCTTCGTCACGCGCTCATCATCCCGATAGCCGCGCGAGCGCAGCGCTTCAGCGCCAATCTTGAGCGATGGCAGCAGCTTCACCCGCGGGCGGGTGTATCCCATGTTCAGCAGCACCTGACGCATGCGCTGATAGATGGCATCCGCCTCGGCATCCTCCCAGGTCTGCGCCATGGTAATGATCGGCAGGAAGCCGGCGGCGATCAGCCGCCTCACTCCGGCCATCGCCTTGTCGAAGGCGCCCTGGCCACGGATGCGGTCGTTGGCGGCGGCATCGGGGGCGTCTATCGAGATGCGCAGCTCCAGCGAATAGATCGAGCTGTCGCGCAGGCTGGCCAAGCGGCGGATGGCGTCATCGCGCAGGAGAGTCCCATTGGTCAGCACGGTGGCCGGGCCGATGGCCAGCGTGTGCTCGAGCATGTCCAGCAGGCGCGGATGCATGAAGGGCTCGCCGCCGGTGAAGTAATATTCCTTGACGCCCAGCGGCCGCGACTCTTCCAGCGCCGCAATCACCGCATCGAAATTCAGAAATCCAAAGGCGCGATTGTCCGGCGAACAGGATATGAAGCAGTGCGTGCAGGTGAGATTGCAGAGTGTGCCCGTGACCTGAAACCAGAGGTTGTCGAGTGAGTCGAGGGAGACCGTCGGAAAATCCGCGGCGGGAACATTCAGCGGAACGAATTGGACGTCGGATGAGTGCATGGCATTCAAGTCAAAACGCAGAATGCAAAATGCAAAACGGAAGCAGGGCAGCCCGGAGTGCCATCGGAGTTCTGCATTCTGCGTTTTGCGTTCTGCGTTTGGCCCATGGTAGATTACCGGTTTGGGGCAATCCAGCGCGCGGTGCGACTTCTTGGGGCAATGCGCGTGTTTTAACCAGAAGGCCGAAACAGGCGGCATGGCCGAGACGACCAGTGAATTATTCGAGAAAGCTGTGCAGCAGCATTCGCGTCGTCTTCTGGCGATCGCCCGGGGCATTGTCGGCAATCGTGCCAGCGCTGAAGATGTTGTGCAGCAAGCAGTTGTGAACCTGTACCAGCACCGCGACCGCTACGATTGGCGCGAGCCGGGCGGGCTGTTGCGGCGGACGGTGGTCAACGAGGCGCTGCGACTTCTGCGTACGCCGCGTATGTCTATGGTAGCGGACGATCATATTGGCGGCAGCGCCACGCCGGTGGCCGGCATGATCGACCAGGAAACTGTGGCGATGGTGCGCAAGGCCATCGACCGCCTGCCGGAGCACTTTCGCGCGGCGCTGGTGCTGTGCGAGTATGAGGATATGTCCTACAACGAAATCGCCGACGTGCTGAGCGTGAGCATCCCCCAGGTGAAGACCTGGCTGCACCGAGGCCGCAAGCAACTGGCGGAAATGTTGAAGGAACACATGAAGGCGTGATGTAGCACGGGTTTCCAACCCGTGCCAAAGATTGCGGGATGTGCAAACCCGCCGCGAAAGAGGATGGCCGTGAACGAGAATGATATCGAGCTTCTGGAAGCCTATTGCGATGATGCCCTTGGCGCGACCGAGGCGCAGGCGCTGCGGACGCGCGCCCTGGCCGAGCCGGAATTCGCCCTGGCGATGGACCGCGTGCGGCAAGAGCGGCAGATGCGCCAGGATGTCTTTCAGTCGCTGGAAGGCAGCGATGCGGAAGTTGATCGGCTGATGTCGGCCGTGCGCACCCAAGTGCGAACCGCCGACCGCTGGACGCACACCGCCCGGGTCTTGCGCTATGCCTCCGCGATCGCGGCCTGCATCGTCATCGCATTCTTCGCCGGTTTCGCAACCCGCGGCCATCTGCAAGGCCATCCCGGAACGGGAGAACCGCCGGTCGCGGGTATTTTCCAGGTCAGCCTCACCGACGATGCCGGCAAGGTGGTGGCCGTGCAGAAATTCGACTCCCTGGACAAGGCCAACGAATTCGCCCGCGACCTCGACATCTGGCAGGAACGCCAAAAACAGTTGCAGCAGGGGCAGTTGGTCTTGGTGGCGGATCGGTTTTGACCGTAGCACGGGCGTCCCGCCCGTGTCGTGAGCATCCACGGGCGAGACGCCCGTGCTACGAAGATTGAGATACATGGCAGCAGCGAACCGGCAATTTCAAAACGCAGTCTGGGCGCTGGCGGCGCTGTGGATGGCGAATGCCGCGCTGGCCGCCGAACCCGCGAGTCAGCCGATTGCGACGATTGCGGTCGTGAAGACGCTCGGCGACTTACAGAAAGTCGAGCCGATCACGGTAGGGGAGTATGAGGTGCGCCTGGGCATCGAGGCGACGAAAGTGCCGCAGGATTCGGCGGTGCTACTCTATTGCCTCTACGCCGGACCCATGCCCGCCATCACCTATAAGAACCGGGACCGAGGCTGGCTGGGGCCGTTGCGGCTGCATGTCCTGCGCGAGGATGAAAAGATCACGCCGGCGAAACAGGTCGAGGAGCGTGGCGGGCCGACCAGATCCGTGGCGCAGCTATTCATCGCCAGCGTGCCCATTGTCGAGGAAGGCAACATTCGCGTGGCATTGACTGAGGGCGACACCGTGGTAGCCGAGGCGACGCTGGTAGGACTGAAAGAAGTGGCGCAGCCCTGGATGGAATTCGGCTACGTAGCCGAGGAAAAGCGCCCCCATGCCGGTCAGGAAAAGCTTGAGGTGCCGACAGAGCGCGTGAAACTGACTCCAGGGTCCCAAGGACTGCCGCGCGCGGATGGCCTCGCGCCAATGCCCACAGATAAGCTCGATCCAAAGCAGCCGCTTCCTGAGGCGCTGCCGGGGGAGGACAAGACATTCGTTCTGAAGCATGATGGCGAGAAGCTGCAGCTTCATAGCGAAACTGCGTTTGCCAGTAAGGCCTGCAACCACCTGCTTGTGCGCTATTGGATCAATGGAGAACCCTTCGCGCCGGAAACTCTGTCCCCACTCACGTGGCTGGGTGCGGTGCAGGATTCAAGAGATGTAAAGGATTTGGAATTGCAGATTGTGGATTTCAAACCCGGTGCATTCGGAGCCAAGGCCGGCGATAAGTTTGCCTGTCAGATATTGTATTGCCGATTTGGCTGGGAGCCGGTGGGGCAGGAGCGCATCGAGCGCCTTATGGAATTGAAAAAGCCCACGAACGAACCCCCCACGCGTCTGTCTAACCGCGTGGAATGGACGATAGGGGGATAGTGCTTGTCATGCTCATCATTGTGAACCAATTTCCGCGTCTTCTGCGCTGCACACGATCTTACGTCAAGTGCCTGGTGGATTCCGTCTATTGTCATTTTGAGGTATTCCGAAGAATCTGCGTGGATCGGAAATCGAAGCCAGATTCTTCGGAGTACCTCAGAATGACAGTTTATCCTTCTCGATTCAGCAAAGGCAGTGCGCTTTCGCGGTGCGCTCTCCTGGCGCTGTCTCTGAGCGCGCTAGGCAGCGCCGTTCCTGCTCTGGCCGAGGACAATTCGCCCCCCGACTCCCGCCCGCTCCTCAAGCAATTCAGC
The DNA here is from genome assembly GCA_036744635.1 of Tepidisphaeraceae bacterium. Classification (GTDB taxonomy): domain Bacteria; phylum Planctomycetota; class Phycisphaerae; order Tepidisphaerales; family Tepidisphaeraceae; genus DAIOHQ01. The sequence continues at coordinate 12,255 of DAIOHQ010000070.1, forward strand.
AGCGAAGCGCAGTCGCTCTATCAGGAAGTCCAGGGCGGCGTGGTGCGGGTGCAGTTGCCGACGCCTAAGTGGGTGCGGGAAGCGGCCGCGAAGGACAATCCGCTGCGCAAGGGCTCCTATCAGCTCAATCAGCAAGTGCAGACCACGCTCCGGGAGCAGGAATCGAAAAATCAATCCGGCCAATACACCGAACTCCAGGCCAAAGTCGCCGGCACCACCCAACCCGCCGCCGGGGCCCCGGGCGCGGGCGCGGGCAGCGGTGATAAGCCCACCACCCAGTCCGGCTGGAAGGTGACCAAGGAGGGCGACACCATCCGCCTCGAATCCACCGGCGAGGGCGTGCTGGAAATCCGTGCCGGCGGCGATATCGACGAAAAAGGCCAGATCCGCGTCGGCCAGGGTTTCGACGTGAAGGTAAAGCCGGGCGATGCCTTCGCCCCCAACAACGTCGGCCTGATGATCGACAACCAAGGCCACATCCTTGTCCCCATCGCCATCGAAAAAGAAACGATTGGCGAAAAAGGCGTGCCGCTGTCGGTGGGCGGGGCGGCCCCGGTGCTGGCGAAATTCGTCGGCTCCGACCGCCAGACCAACATCACGATCCTGAAGGTAGAGCAGCCCGCGGGCCGCCCGTTGAAACTGGCGGCCGACCGGCTGGCCGACGGCTCGGTGGTGATGGTCCTCAGCCCCAGCGACGGCGCCGGCCGGCTGGCGATGTGGACCGGCGGGCAAAAGGACTACGGCGTGGTGGTGAACATGGAAGGCGCGGTGGCCGGGTTCGCCCGCTATGGCCAATTCCTCTCCGCCCCGGCCTGCAAGCCGATCATTACCCAACTCATCAAAAATGGCGTGGTGAAGCGGGCGCCCGTGGGAATCAGCCTGCACGAAGTGCCCGCCGGCGATCCTCTGCGCGAGCAACTGGCGAACCTCGGTTCCAAGCCGGCGCTGCGCATCACCGACGTCACCGCCAATTCCCCGGCCGCGCAGGCGGGGTTGCAAGAGGATGACCTGATCCTTTCGCTCGGCAAGCAGCCTGTCGGCGACATCCCCACCTTCGCCGCGACCATCGCCACCTGCTCCGGCGAGACGGAACTCAGCATCCTCCGCAACGGCGAAATTCACGCCGCCGTCATCACCCTCAAGCCGCAGCCATGAACACCAGGCCCGCCTCCTCGCGCGTGGCGGTGGTCATTCCTGCCTGGAATGAGGAGCGCTCGATTGGCCGGGTCATTCACGATCTACCCAAGCAGTGGGTCGGGCGGATCATCGTGGCCGACAACAACTCCACCGATTCGACAGCGGATGTCGCCCGAAAAGCCGGCGCCACCGTCGTCCCGGCAACTCGCCAGGGATATGGCTCGGCCTGTCTGGCCGGGCTGCAATATCTGGCGAGCCTCCCGGCCGCGCAGCAGCCGGAAATTGTCGCTTTCATCGACGCCGACTACAGCGACCACCCCGAACAGTTGCCCGCGCTGGTCGGGCCGATTCTGGATGGCCGGGCCGACTTGGTGATTGGCTCGCGCATGCTCAAACGCCAGCCGCGCGGAGCTTTGCTGCCCCAGGCGGTCTTCGGCAACGCCCTGGCCTGCGGCCTGATCCGCATCTTCTTCGGCCAGCGCTATACCGATCTCGGGCCCTTCCGCGCCATCTCCTGGAATACCCTGCGGGCGCTGGCGATGGTGGATACCAACTTCGGCTGGACGGTGGAGATGCAGATCAAGGCCGCCCGCCAGCGCCTGCGCATCCTGGAGGTCCCCGTTGACTATCGGCCACGGATCGGACACAGCAAGATCACCGGCACGCTCACGGGTACCTTCCGCGCCGGCTACAAAATCCTCTGGACAATATTCCGATACGGAGTCTTTTCGTAAGCACGGTTAGGTTCACCGCAGAGCCGCAGAGAGCGCAGAGACAGCACCGATGAAACGTGAAACGTGAAACATGAAGAGCACTTATTGTCTGTTCTTCATGTTTCACGTTTCTGAATTTTCTTCTCCGCGTCCTCTGCGTCTCTGCGGTGAATAATCCCGGCTTAGGAAAAATCGCGCCACAAAGTCTATGATTACCCTGATGAGCGAGTTCACCCGCGAGCAGTTTGTCGAGCGCGTGCTGGAGGTGGTGCGGAACAAATTTCCGCTGGTCAAGATCGCCCGCGCGCCGGAGCAGTCGTTTTCGCTGCGCGTGAACGGGAACATGGCGTCGCTGGAGAACCTCTACCGCATCTCGGTTCTGCATCCGCAGGAGACCAAGCGGCACGTCGAGCGCTGGATGGTCGAATTGCTCCGGGCGGCGGAAGGTTTTCCCGACCAGGGGGGCTCGTTCGAGGAGGTCAAGGAGAGAATCCTTCCGATGCTGCTTCCGGCCGCGACCAGCGATTTCAATACCGGCAGCATGATCACCCAGCCGTTCGTGAACAATCTGGTGATCGGCTACGCCGTCGACAGCGACCGCACCATCGCCTACATCCCCGAGGCGGTCTTCAAGAAGTGGGGCCTGTCGATCGACGATCTGCACGAGGTGGCGCTGGCGAACCTGTCCGCCCGCAGCGAGGCGATCAACGCGCACGCGGCGCAGGATGAGGATGGCCGGATCAACCTGATTTTGTTCCAGACCATGGATGGATACGATGCCAGCCGCCTGCTGCTGCCCAATCTGCACGAGCGGCTGCGCGAGCATCTGGGCAGTCCGTTCGCGGCCGGAATCCCCAATCGCGACATCCTGCTCTGCTTCCGCGGCGACGATGAGACGGTCATCCGGCTGCGCGAGCAGATCGCCGAGGACTACCGGCAGATGCCCCACCAGGTGACCGACAAGCTGATGCTGGTGACGCCCGATGGGGTGGCGCCGCTCGATTGACACATTCCCAATTTGAAAAAATCTACCGGTGCGGTCATCATGCTGCGGCTGATTTTCCCCAACCGCCCAAGGAGTGACCGCAATCATGGCGCAAGAAACAACCTATCGTTTTTCAGCCGGCCCCTGGAACATAAGCGAGGGCGCCGATCCCTACGGCCCGACGGTGCGGCCGGCCAAGCCGTTTGACTGGAAGCTGGAGCAATATCGCAAAGCCGGCTTCGCGGCGATGATGTTCCACGATGACGACGTCGTGCCGGATATCGATGGCAAGTCGGTCCAGCAGATCGAGAAGGAAGCCAGGGAAGTCAAGAAGAAGCTGGATGATGCGGGGATGATCGCGGAGATCGTGGCGCCGCGGCTCTGGTTTTCGCCCAATACCGTGGACGGCGGCTACACCAGCAACAACCCGCAGCACCGTCAGTACGCGATCGACCGCTCGCTGCGGACGATCGACATCGGCAAGATTCTCGACTGCAACCTGCTGGTGCTCTGGCTGGCGCGGGAGGGCACTTACATTCGCGAGGCAAAGGACGGAAAGCGCAGCGTCGAACTGATCGCCGGCGCGATTGACAAGATGCTGGCGCACGACAAGAGCGTGCGCGTGGCCGTCGAGCCCAAGCCCAACGAGCCGATGGATCACGCCTATATTCCGACCATCGGCCACGCCCTGGCGCTGGCGCATCTGACCAGCGACCCCAAGCGGGTGGGGGGGCTGATTGAGACTGCGCATTGCATCCTGGCCGGCCTCGACCCGGCCGACGAGATGGATTTCGCCCTGGCGGTGGGGAAGCTCTGGTCGGTACACCTGAATGACCAGAACGGGCTGAAGTTCGACCAGGACAAGCCCTTCGGCAGCGTGAATCTCCGAAGTGCGTTCAATCAGGTGCGCGTGCTGGAGCGCAACCACTACGGCAGCAAGGGCGAGTGCGTCGCCTTCGACGTTCACTCCTTCCGGGCCACGACGGTCGAGCATGCGGTGGCCCATCTCACCAACAGCCGCGACACATTTATGCGCCTGGTGCAAAAGGCCCGCAGCTTCGACGAAAAGGCGGCCGCGGAATTGGTGAAGAACCGGGATTATCAGGAGCTGGATCAGATGGTGATCGAGCACCTGATGGGGAAGGAATAGCGCGTGCTCTCGTAGGGGCGGGGTCTCCCCGCCCTCTTGGCTGATGGCGCGAGCAGGGCGGGGAAACCCCGCCCCTTCGGGAGTCAACGGAAGCATGCGCCTTTGTAGGGGCGGGGTCTCCCCGCCCTCTTGGCTGACGGCGCGAACAGGGCGGGGAAACCCCGCCCCTTCGGGAGTCAACGGAAGTTGTTGAACTGCAAGGGAATCCCCGGCGGATTGGCGCGCAGGTGCTGGATGACCGCCTGCAGGTCATCGCGCTTGCTTCCGCTCACCCGCAGCGCCTCCCCCTGGATCGATGCGTTCACCTTCAACTTCAGATCCTTGATCGACTTTTGAATCGTCTTGGCGGTGTCCTTGTCGATGCCGCTCTTGAGCTTCACCTGCTGGCGGACGGTGTTGTGGGTGGCCTGCTCCAGCTTCTGCGGATCGAGCGACTTGGGATCGACTCCGCGCTTGATCATCCTCTCCACCAGCACCTTGCGCACCGCCTCAAGCTGCGGCTCGGCATCCCCGGTCAGCGTCAGTTCCTTGGTCTTGCGGTCGAAGCTGAGCGATGCGCTGGAGCCTTTGAAGTCGTAGCGGGTGGTGATTTCCTTGACGGCCTGGTTGACGGCGTTGTCCATCTCCTGCAGGTCGATTTCGGAAACGATGTCGAATGATGCATCGGCCATGGGATGTTCCTGGTTGGATCGGATTGACAAGCCTACGGCTTGGCTTCATCCGGCGGGAGCTGCGAGCTGTCGCTGCCGACAAGATAAATCGAATTCTTGCCGGAGCGCTTGGCGCCGAACATGAGCCGCCGGTCGGCTTCGTCGATCAGCTCATTGACGTCGCGGGCGTCGTAGGGATACACCGCCAGCCCGCCGCTGATGGAAAGCTGGCCCTTGCCGGTGGGGCCGAGGCCTTTGAACTCCTGGGTCTTGAGCAGTTGCTGGAAGCGCTCCAGAATCTGCTCGGGCGTCTGCGGCGGCCGGCCGGGCAATCCGGGCTTGCCTTCGCGCGGCTGGCGCGGGCCTTCCTTTTCCCAGAAGACCACCGCGAACTCATCGCCGCCGATCCGCGCCACCAGGTCGTGGTCGCGCACGCAGCGTTTCATCAGCGCCGCCGTCTGGCGGAGAATGTCATCGCCGACGCCGTGGCCGTACTGGTCGTTGTAGCTCTTGAAATTGTCGATATCGAACAGCAGCAGGGTCACCGGAAAACGCAGCGCGCGGGCCTTTTCCACCACTTTTGTCAGAAAATGGCGGAAGTAACGGCTGTTGTGCAACCCGGTAATGTCGTCGGTGATGGCCAGCCTCTGCAGCCGATTGTGGCGGTCCTGCAGGCCGGCCACTTTGCCCACCAGGTACGCCAGTTGCGCCAGGAAATGCCGGTGCGCATTGTGATCCTCATCACCCGGCAGCAGCAGGTGCATCATGGCGGTATCTTCATTGTTGGCGCGCACCGCGTGGGAAAGCACGGCCACCTCATCGGGCACGGGCGGCAGCGCTGCATCTGACGCCAGATACAGCACCCGCATGGTTGCCGGAAGCTGGGCGTTGATCTGCTTGACGGCGGCCGCGGGAGCTTCGTGCGGATGCTGCAGCAGCGCCTCAAGCAGAATGTCCGCCAGCGGCAGCGCCAATAGCGCGCTATTGCCCGCCGATGGGCTCGACATCAGCGGCTCGGCCGGCGCGCCATGATTGCCGCCTTCCCCACCGGAAATGCGCAATGGAGGCGTGCCGAAAATCTGCTGCAATTCGCCGGCCGACACCGGGCTGATGAGATAATCATCGCAGCCGAAATCGAGCATCTTGCGCGACAATGATTCGTGCGCCGGCTCGGCGATCAGCAGCAATCGGCTGTCGCCCGCCAGCGAGCGGATGGTCTTGATCGCCGCCTCCGGCCGGCGCTCGATCGGCTCGGCGGACGCCAGGACGGTGGTGTATTGGTTGGCGGTCAGCTCGGCGATGCCGTCGAAGTAGGTGGCCACCGACATCACATAGGCGCCTGGCAGCGCGTGCGACAGCGCTGTGTGGACGTGGCGCTGGGTATCGCCGATCAGGAGGATGCGTTCGTGATCGAGTCGGGGCACGCTACATCTCCTCCCCGGGCGGCGCGGCCGGCTGTTCCTGCAGGAGGGCGCGCAATTCGTCGGCGGTGAGCACCGGCTCGCCAATGGCGTCATCGTGGCCGGCAGTATCGAGCGAACCGGTGATGTGCGATTCAACAGGAGCCTGGGCATCGACCGGCAGATCGGCCGGCAGCGAGCTGGAATCGGCGGCGGGAACCCCGATCCGGTGCAGGCCATCGTCCGACAGCAGTCCATCCGCCCCCAGGCGCATCGCCTCCGCCAGCGCCCCCTGCCGCCCATCCGTCTGCGTGAGCCAGATTTCGATATGGCCAAAGCGCCGCTTGATCGAGCTGACCAGCCCAAGCTCTTCGCGGTAGATGCCGTTGAGGCTCAGAATGATCGCGCGATACGCCAGCGGCCGGCGGCAAAGTTCCGCCATGCCGTGGTACGGATCATCCACCTCAGCGCACTGAAAACCCAGCCGCTGCAGGGTCGCCAGGGGCGCAGTGCGGTTCTCCGAGCCGCCAATAATCAGCGCTCGGCCTATCGGTCGCGTTACTGGCAACGAAACGCCGGACATCCCGCTCCTGGCAAAACCGTCCTGAACTACACAATGATACCCCACGCCCGAGCCTAAGCAATTCGCGAGCCCAAGCGCGCAAACGGCGGGGGTGTCCGTTCTGGCGGCCGCGCTCTTTCCCCCTCTCCCGGTATTCCCGGAGTACCGGGAGAGGGGCCGGAGGGGACTCGCCAAAACAAGAGTTACACCCAACTGTGGTTATCGGACGTTAGGAAGCTAATCCAGCGCCGCATACCAGAAGAGCGTCACCGATTCCTTCACCAGGTCATGATTGGAGTTGCGCCGCACATCCACGCCGGCCAGGTCAAAGCCGCACTTGGCAAGAAGCTGACACGCGGGGATGTTGTTGGTCTTGCTCTCGGCCACGACAGCGCGAAGCTGGTTGTCGCGGGCATACTGCAGCAGTTGATAGAGCATCGCGGTGGCAATCCCCTGGCGGCGCAGGTCATAGTCAACCCGCAGATCGAGCAGCGCCAGCGTGTTGTGCTGCGGAACCGGCCGGGCCGCGGCCAGAGCGACGATTGCCCCATCGTGCTCGGCCACCAAACCGATCCCTTCGTCCGCGCCGCTGGCGATCTGCCGGATGGAAAAACGCTGGTCATCGTCAATCGGATTGGAGGCGATCAGCTTGGAGCGCAGCGGACGCTCCTCAATTTTCCACAACATTGCCAGCCCGGCGCCGGATTGATCGACGTGCAGATAGGAAAGCGATTCGACGGTGGCATCGATGTCGGCGAGCTGATCGAGGTCGGCGGGTTGAAGGAATCTGATTTGCATAATCGTCGCCGGCAAATGATACGCACGGTCCATCCTGCCGGCGACGCAGCGCCCCATGGTGGTGCGGACATTCCTGTCCGCATCGCACTGTAGGGTGGGCGTACTCGCCCACCGTTCTGGTGGGGCAGATCATTCCTGTCTGCCATGGCTGGATGAGCGGCAGGTGTACTCA